>NZ_LIQQ01000740.1 GCF_001418565.1 Streptomyces graminilatus
CCCCCACCCCACCCAGACCGCTCAACCACCCGAACAACCGGAACGATCACCGCCATCGCCAACGGCGACACCAGCAACACCACAGCGGTCCCCAGCGCGAACCCACCCACCACATCCGTCGGGTAGTGCACCCCCATGTACACCTGACAGAACCCCTCCACCAGCGCGAGCCCTATCCCCACCAGCCCGAACTTCCGGCTGGCCACGAACAGCCCGACCCCCACCGCCATGGCGATGGTCGCGTGATCGCTCACGAACGAGTAGTCGGTCTTCCCGGAGACAAGAACCTCGACCCCCCGATGGTCCAGAAACGGCCGGGGCCGCTCCACGAACCCCCGGATCGGAATGTTCACGAGCATGGCCGCCCCGGCGGCGAGCGGCGCCCAGATCAACGCGGCCACGGCCCCGGCCGCGTCATCCCCGCCCCGCCGCCGCACACTCCACCAGCACCCCACCACGAGGATCACCATCGCGGCCAACAGCCCGTACTCGCCCAGGACCTCGACCACCCGGTCGAACCACCGGGGGGCGTCCTTGGCCAGGCCATTGATGTCGTAGAGCAGGTCGATGTCGGGGTTCGACCCGGTTCCGGCGAATCCAGCCATGGTGCTGCGGCCCCTTCGTCGTCATTTCCAGAGCGCACTGATTCCGTTTCCGTGCGCCACTCCCGCGCGCCCCGTTGGCGTAGGGACCCACCGCTTGACACGTGCCACACATGACAAATGCACCACATACGAATACACGCGAAGCATGCGAAACAGGCGAAACATGCAACACGGATGACACATACGGCACATGCAACACATGCGGCACACACACGACAAGCAGGACAGACCCGACACCCGTCCCGGGTGCCGGCGGATCCGCCACTGGAACAGGAACGCATGAACTCCGTTTATACGTTCCACTCTCCACCGAATGGCCATGCAGACGTTATCGAAGAGAGACGCAAACCCGCAGCTCAGGGGAGGGTTTCACGCTGCGCTCACACCGCGGCGGGCAACGCTTTCGCGCCATCTTCGGTGACCCGGGTCGCCCCGAAGTAATCGCCGGAGTCGATCGGATCGAACCGGATGACGGCACCCGTACGAGGGGCGTCGATCATGTAGCCGCCGCCCACATAGATCCCCACGTGGTGGATGGCCCGCGAGTTGGTGGGGTCCTCGGAGAAGAAGACGAGATCGCCCGGCAGCAGCTCGTCCCGGGAGGGGTGCGGCCCGGCGTTGTACTGATCGTTCGCCACGCGCGGCAGCTGGATGCCCACGCTCTCGTACGCGGCCTGGGTGAGCCCGGAGCAGTCGAAGCGTCCTTGCTGCTCAGCGGTGCCGGTACCGCCCCAGAGATAAGGCGTGCCGAGCTTGCCCTGGGCGTAGTTGATCGCCGCGGCGGCCTGCTCGGAGGGGTCGACGCGCCCCACGGGGGCCGCGAAACTCGTCTCCAGCGTGGTGATCGTCTTCACATAGTTCTGGGTCTCCGAGTACGGCGGTACGCCCCCGTACTTGATGACCGCGTAGGCGCCCGCGTTGTAGGCGGCGAGCATGTTGTGCGTCGGGTCGCCGGGCGCGTCCTTCACATAGGAGGCGAGCTGGCAGTCGTACGACGCCGCCGATGGAATCGCGTCATTCGGGTCCCATACGTCACGGTCGCCGTCACCGTCGCCGTCGATTCCGTGCGAGGCCCAGGTTCCGGGGATGAATTGCGCTATCCCTTCCGCCTCCGCCGGACTTTTCGCGTTCGGGTTGAATCCGCTCTCCTGGTAGAGCTGTGCGGCGAGCAGGGCGGGGTTGATGGCGGGGCACAGATTGCCCCACTTCTGCACGATCGCCGCATACGCGGCCGGTACGGCCCCCTTGGCCAGCGCGACGTTCCCGCCGCCCGCCCTACCGGCGACGCTCCCGGCGACGACGTAGACGCCCACGACGAGCAGCATCACGAAGCTGAGGGCACCGCCGACGGCGACGCTCGCCACGATCCATGCCTTACGCACCGTCAACCGCCCCTCACCGCCCGGGAGTACGCCCACGTCAGTGTAGAGGGGCTACCCACACCCAGCAGTGATCATGACGAAACGCGCCGCTCGCCAGAGGAAGCCAAGAAAACCAGAGAACCCAGAAGACCCCGGAGAACCCAGAGGACCCAGAGGACCCAGACGAACCTGGCGGGCACAGAAGAACCCTGCGAATCAAGGAGAGCCCGGCGGATCAAGGAGAGCCGACAGACCCACGGGACCCCGAAGATCCGAGGGCCTCCCGATAAAGACCGGCAACAGCGTCCCCGAGCACAACGCTGTAGGACACATCATCGGTCGCCCCACCCTGCTCGAACCCCCCGAGCACCCCCACC
>NZ_LIQQ01000741.1:0-233 GCF_001418565.1 Streptomyces graminilatus
TTCGCCTTCGCGGGGGCGGTGTTCGGGGCGACGCGCCGGATCGCGGTGACCGTGTCGGCGATGATCGGCCCGTTGCACGACCCGTTGAGGCTCGCCGAGGACATCGCCGTACTCGATCTGCTGAGCGGCGGGCGGCTGATCACGGTCGCCGGGATCGGATACCGGCCCGAGGAGTACGCGCATTTCGGCGCCGACTGGAAGCGGCGCGGCAAGCTCCAGGACGAGCTGCTGGA
>NZ_LIQQ01000741.1:264-1959 GCF_001418565.1 Streptomyces graminilatus
CGGCGGCGAGGCGGGCGGCGAGGCTCGGGCTTCCCCTCTTCCCCAGCGCGCATCTGCCCGAGCTGGAGGCCTACTACAAGGAACGGCTCGTGGAGTACGGCACGGAGGGCTGGACGATGATGCCGGCCGCCGAGACGCCGTTGCTGCACATCACGGAGGACCCGGACCGGGCCTGGGCCGAGCACGGCCATCACCTCCTGTACGAGGCCCGGACGTACGCCTCCTGGCAGTCGGGCGACATCCGGTCCGCCGTGAAATCGGCGGCGACGACGGTCGAGGAGCTGCGCGCGGAGGGCGTCTACCGGATGGTGACGCCCGAGGAGTGCGTGGCCCAGGGCCTGGACAGTTATGTGCTGCATCCGCTGTCGGGCGGAATGCCGGTGGAGGAGGGGTGGCGGAGCCTTCGGCTGTTCGGCGAGCGGGTGGTGCCGGAACTGTCGGCCTGACGCACACCGGCGCCGGCAGGGCTAGCGGAGTCGCTGGGAGATCACCTTCGACACGCCGTCGCCCTGCATGGAGACCCCGTACAGCGCGTCGGCGACCTCCATCGTGCGCTTCTGGTGCGTGATGACGATGAGCTGTGAGGCTTCCTGGAGCTCCTGCATGATGCGGATGAGCCGCTGGAGGTTGGTGTCGTCGAGGGCCGCCTCGACCTCGTCCATGACGTAGAACGGACTCGGCCTGGCCTTGAAGATCGACACCAGCAGCGCCACGGCGGTGAGCGAGCGCTCGCCGCCGGAGAGCAGCGACAGCCGCTTGACCTTCTTGCCCGGCGGCCGGGCCTCCACGTCCACGCCCGTGGTGAGCATGTTGTCGGGATCGGTGAGGATCAGCCGTCCCTCGCCACCGGGGAACAGCCGGCTGAAGACGCCCTCGAACTGCGCGGCCGTGTCCCGGTACGCCTCCGTGAAGACCTGTTCCACCCGCTCGTCGACCTCCTTCACCACCTGGAGGAGGTCGATGCGCGTCTTCTTCAGGTCTTCGAGCTGCTCACTGAGGAACTTGTGGCGTTCCTCCAGCGCGGCGAACTCCTCCAGCGCCAGCGGGTTGACCTTGCCGAGCTGCTGGTAGGCCCGCTCGGCCGCCTTGAGCCGCTTCTCCTGTTCGGCCCGGTGGAACTGCCTGGGCCGGTTGCGGGGGTCCTCCGGATCCTCGGGCAGCTCCTCGCCCTCGGCGGGCGGCGAGGGCGGCACCAGCTGGTGCGGGCCGTACTCGGCCACCAGCCCCTCGGGTTCCACCCCGAGTTCCTCCAGCGCCCTGGTCTCCAGCTGCTCGATCCGCAGCCGCTTCTCGGCGCCGAGCACCTCACCGCGGTGCATCGAGTCCGTCAGCTTGTCGAGTTCCGCCTTGAGATCACGGCCGGTGGCGCGAGCGGCGGTCAGCTCCTGCTCCCGGCGGGCCTTGGCGGCCTCGGCAGCGACGCGTTCCTCGTCGGCACGGGCGAGGGAGATCTCGACGTGTGCGAGCAGTTGCCGCGCCCCGGAGCCGACGGCTTCGGCCACGGCCGCCTCGTGTCTGAGCCGCGCCCGCCGCTGCTCGGCCCGCGCGCGTGCCTCCCGTTCGGCACGCGCGGCCCGGTCGAGCGAGTCGGCCCGGCCGGCCAGCCCCTTGACCCGCTCCTCGTGCGTACGGACCTGGAGCCGGGCCTCCATCTCGGTCTGCCGCGCGTTGGCGCCGTCGGCGGCGAGCCGGTCC
>NZ_LIQQ01000741.1:2036-2419 GCF_001418565.1 Streptomyces graminilatus
CTCCTTGCGCCGCTCCCCCGCGAGCAGCTGCGCCCCGGCCAGCTCCTCGCACCGCACGGCCAGTTCCTCGATCTCGGCGGCGGCCTCGTCGACGGAGGCCCGCACCTCCAGCAGGCTCGGCGCCCCGGCCGACCCGCCGTGCGCGAAGTGGGCGCCCAGCAGATCGCCTTCGGCGGTCACGGCGATCGACTCCGGTCGCGCGTAGACCAGCTCCTCGGCGTCCTCAAGCGTCTCGACGACCACGATCCCACGCAGCAACCGGCGTACGGCGGGCATGAGTTCGGCGGGTCCATGGACCAGGTCGGCAGCGAGGGGCGGGCCACCCGGCGCGCGATCCTGGCCCGAGTTCGCCTCCCCCGCCCGACCACCCGCCGGCCGTAGCT
>NZ_LIQQ01000742.1 GCF_001418565.1 Streptomyces graminilatus
GGTCCGGCGACGGGAGGGGGTTGGGGAGGGGGATGAGGGGGGAGGTACAGACACGGAGATGCCTTCCAAGTCCTGGGGAGTTGGCAACTCAAGGGGGACCCCACGCCGCCGCGCGCACTCCTGGGAATCATGACGCGCGATGTGTCCGGTGAGTCGGGTGAGTCAGGTGAGTCAGGTGATGGACGGCGGCGAGTGCTTGAAGTTGAAAAGACCTTACTCGTCACTCCCGCCCCACCCGCACCGGTCCAGGCCAAAGAACCGTGAATTCCCTGTGGGTGTCGGACAAATGGGTTGACTTCCAGGTAACGGCAACTCCGCGCACTCATCGGCGCGTCACTCACCGTTACAGCACGCTGGCGCCTGGTACCGGTCCGGCGGCCACCCGTACGGCACGACAGGTGCCGGAGTGCGACAGCGCCTCAGCGATCCGCCGCGCGGCCACCGCGTCCCGCGCGAGGAACGCGGTCGTCGGACCGGAACCCGAGACCAGCGCGGTCAGCGCGCCCGCCGCCCTGCCCGCCGCGAGGGTGTCGGCGAGGGCCGGGAAGAGCGAAAGGGCGGCCGGCTGAAGGTCGTTGGAGACCGTGGCGGCGAGCGCGTCGGGGTCTCCGGAGGCGAGCGCGGCGAGGAGTTCCGGCGAGGCGACGGGCGCGGGAATCTCACTGTCCGCTACGGCGGCCAGCCGGTCGAACTCCCGGAAGACGGCGGGCGTCGACAGCCCGCCCTCCGCCATCGCGAACACCCAGTGGAAGGTGCCGCCGGTCTCCAGGACCGTCAGTTTCTCGCCGCGTCCGATCCCGAGCGCGGCCCCGCCGACCAGACTGAACGGCACATCGCTGCCCAACTCCGCGCAGATGTCGAGGAGTTCGACCTGCGAGGCACCGGTCCCCCACAGCGCGTCGCAGGCGACGAGCGCCCCGGCGCCGTCGGCACTGCCGCCCGCCATGCCCCCGGCGACGGGGATGTCCTTGGCGATGTGGATGTGCACGTCGGGCGTACGGCCGTACCGCTCGGCGAGCGCGACGGCGGCGCGGGCGGCCAGATTCGTACCGTCCAGGGGGACTTGACCGGCGTCGGGCCCCTCACAGGTGATCCGGAGTTCCGCCGCCGGGGTGACGGTCACCTCGTCGAAGAGGCCGACGGCGAGGAAGACATTGGCGAGGTCATGAAAGCCGTCGGGGCGCGCGGCACCCACCGCGAGCTGGACGTTGACCTTGGCGGGTACCCGTACCGTCACGCTCTGGCTCACGCTCACAGTTGCCCGAACTCCTCATCACCAGTGGGCTGTTGGACCTGGTTCTCCACGACATCACCAGTGTGCGCGATATCGCCAGTGGGCTTCTGGACCTTGTTCTCGGCGATCCGGACGAAGTCCTCGACGCCGATGGACTCGCCGCGCGCCTGCGGGGAGACACCGGCGGCGACGAGGGCGCTCTCGGCGGCGGCGGCCGAACCGGCCCACCCGGCGAGGGCGGCGCGCAGCGTCTTGCGGCGCTGGGCGAAGGCCGCGTCCACGACCGCGAAGACCTCACGCCGGTCGGCGGTCGTCTTCAGCGGCTCGGCCCGCCGGACGAGCGAGACGAGCCCGCTGTCGACGTTGGGCGCGGGCCAGAACACGTTGCGCCCGATGGAACCGGCCCGCTTGACCTCGGCGTACCAGTTGGCCTTCACGGACGGTACCCCGTACACCTTCGACCCGGGCGGCGCGGCGAGCCGGTCGGCGACCTCGGCCTGCACCATCACCAGGGTCCGTTCGATGCTGGGGAACGTCTCCAGCATGTGCAGCAGCACGGGCACGGCGACGTTGTAGGGGAGATTCGCGACCAGTGCGGTGGGCGGGGGGCCCGGCAGCTCGGTGACGCGCATGGCGTCGGAGTGGACCAGCGAGAACCGGTCGGCGCGGGTGGGCATCCGGGCGGCGACGGTGGCGGGCAGCGCGCCCGCGAGCACGTCGTCGATCTCCACGGCCACGACCCGGTCGGCGGCCTCCAGCAGCGCGAGGGTGAGCGATCCGAGCCCCGGCCCGACCTCGACGACCACGTCGTCCGGCCGCACATCGGCGGTGCGCACGATACGGCGGACGGTGTTGGCGTCGATCACGAAGTTCTGCCCACGCTGCTTGGTGGGCCGCACGCCGAGAACATCGGCCAGCTCACGGATGTCGGCAGCGCCGAACAGGGCATCGGGGGCGGGGCTGGTACTCACGGGTCCAGAGTACGGGGGG
>NZ_LIQQ01000743.1 GCF_001418565.1 Streptomyces graminilatus
TCCCAGACATGGCCTCCCTCGTCGACGATCCCCGCCACACGTCCCTCCAGGAGATCGGCGACCAGACACACCGACGAGTCCACCCAGAGCATCCGGTCCCGCACCGCCTCCAGGGGGGAACCGGGAAAGAGGAAGCCGCCCACACGCGCCTGGTCGAGCGGGACAGTGGAGGGCGGGATGCTCAACCGGCGTGCGGTCGACAGGCGTTGCCCGGAGCCGGAGCCGGAGCCGGAGCCGGAGCCGGAGCCGGAGCCGGTGGCGGTGGCGGAGCCGGTGGCGGAGTAGGCGGCGAAGGCGCCGCTGCCCGCTCGGGCCCACCAGCGCTTGCCCTCGGTCGGGCGGCTCAGGATTCCGATCCGTAGCTCCCCGTCGATCTCCAGGGCCACATGTGTGCCCCAGTCACGCCGCCCCGCCAGGAACGGAATCGTGCCGTCGATCGGGTCGATGATCCAGCGGCGGGCGGACGTCGAAAGCGCCCCGCTCTCCTCACTCAGTACCGCGTCCTTCGGGCGCTCCGCGGCGAGTACCGCGAGCATGGCCTTCTCCACCGCGAGATCCGCCTCACTCACCGGACTTCCGTCCGCTTTGCGGTGCGACCGGGTTTCACCCCCGAAATGGCGCAGGGATATCTCGTCGGCCAGATCCACCAACTGGTGGGCGAGAAGCAGGTCGGCATCGGTTTCCATGGACGCACCCAGCCTTTCCGGCCGGTCGCCGACTGGGCAACAGGCCTTGTTCTCCGGACAAGTTGAACGCCAGCGCCGCGATGTTAGCCTTTGGCATGCTCTTGGAAAACAAGCTCGTGGAACGCCAGAGTCTCCTTCGGCTGATTGCGGATAAATTCCAGGACGTCGTGCCTGCCGACGGAAATGCGGAGGAACTCACGTTTCTTCCGCTCGGCGAGGACAGTTGGTCCTATCGCTACGGCCCTTTATGGATCAGTGTGCGCCGTGATCTCGACGGCCATTTCCCCGGCGCCTATGAAGCGGCCCTGCTGATGAGCGCGGCCGGCAAGGAATTCGTCCTCGCCCCGCTCTCCGGCCGTGACGGCGCAGTGGTCCACGAGGTGTCGGGACTGCCGGTCGTGGTCTTCCCGTACGTCGAGCGTGCCGCCGCCACCCCGGACACGTCCCCCACCCCCGCTCAACTCGATGTACTCGTCCGCCAGTTGAGAGAGGTGCACCGCTTCTCCTCCCCGGCCGAGCTGGCCGCCGACCTCCCCGTCGAGGACTTCCGCTTCCCCTTCGACGCCGATCTGGAGAAGGCCCTGCAGATCGCGGTGGACGGGGACACGGACAGCCTCGGCCCCTACGGCCGCCGGCTCACCGGACTCATGGGCCGGCGCCGGGGTCAGCTGGCCGTACTGCGCCGGGAAGCGGCCCAGGTGGCCGCTCGCTGCGTCGAGCTCTGGGAGGGCGAACAGCCCGCCATGACCCACGGCGATCCGAGCCCGGCCAACGTCCTGTTCGACACGGGCGTCGACATCCTCGACTGGGGCGGGACGATGTGGGCCCCTCCGGAGCGGGACTGGGCGGCCGTCGCCAGGGCGTTCGGCGTACTCCCGGACGGCAGGGTGGAGTTCCTCCGGTTCTACGAACTGCGCTGGCAGCTCGCCGAGATCGCGGAGTACGTCGCCCGGTTCGCCGCACCGCACACGGGTGACGCCGACGACCACGCCATGTGGGGACGGCTCATGCGCTACCTCCCGGCCGGCTGACCGGACCGGACCGGACCAGGCTGGGACCGGACTGGACCGGACTGGACCGGGCTGGTCCTCGTCGATCCGGACCGGGTCGGCACCCACGGAATCCCCGCCCTTCTCCGCACCCGGCGGCGCATCGTGTGCCCGGAACCGGTGGACACCGGATCCGTCGGCGGCGGCGCGCACCGCTTCGGGTGGATCGGGGCGAACCCGCTCGTCGTCCGCCCGGGGCTGGTCGTCGTGGACCGCCGGCAGGGAGATCTGATGCGGGTCCTGGAGAACAACGGCATCGACGTACTGCTGCTTCGGTTGACCCACTCGCGGGCGCTCGGCGGCGGATTCCGCCGCGCCA
>NZ_LIQQ01000744.1 GCF_001418565.1 Streptomyces graminilatus
ACGGGGTGCGGGCCGATCTCGACAAAGGTGTGATGGCCGTCGGCCACCAGTTCGTTGACCGCCTGCTCGAAGCGGACGGTCTCGCGGAGGTTCAGGAACCAGTAGCCCGCGCCGACTCCGGCGGTGTCCTTGCGTCCGCCGGCGACACTTGAGTAGAAGGGGATCGGCGAGGACCAGGGGGCGATGCCGTCGAGGCCGCTGATGATGCCTTCGCGCAACTCGTCCACGTGCGGGGAGTGAGCCGCCACGTTCACGGGGATCCGCATGGCGGCGACGCGTTCCGCCCGCAGCTCGGCGACGAGTTCGGTGACGGCGTCCGTCTCGCCCGTGACGACGACCGACTTCGGGCCGTTGATCGCCGCGAGGCCCAGACCGGTCCGGCCCGCGAGCCGGCGTTCGGTCTCGGCGGCGGAGAGGGCCACGGCGGCCATGGTGCCGCGACCGTCGATCTTCTCGTATTCCCTGCCCCAGATCACGGTGACGCGGGCGGCGTCCTTCAGGGTCAGGCCGCCCACGACGGCCGCCGCGGGCATCTCGCCGAGGCTGTGGCCGGTCACGGCATCGGGCTCTATGCCATGGCTGCGCCACAGCTCGGTCAGGGCCACCATCACAGCGAAGAGGCAGACCACCACCACGTCGCTGCGGTCGATGTCGACGGCGCCGGGAACCTCGTCGAGGACATCGAGCAACGACCAGTCCGTGTAGGGCTCCAAGGCCTCGGCGCACTCTTCGAGCGTCCGCCGGAACGACGGCGATTCGGCGGACAGTGCCTTGGCCATCGAAGTCCACTGGCCGCCCTGTCCGGGGTAGACGAACACGGTGCCGCCGGGCCGCCAGTCGGCGGCCCTGCCCTGGACGACATTGCTCGCGGTGCCGCCCTCGGCGAGCACTTCCAGGCCCGCGAGCAACTCCTCCGCCGTACGGCCCACGATCACGGCCCGGTACTCCCCGGCCGGCTCCCTCGTGGCGAGGGAGAGGCCCAGGTCGGCCGGATTCGGGTCGCCGGACACGACGAAGTCACGCAGCTGGCGTGCCCGTTGCCTCAGCGCCGCCTGGGTCGGAGCGGACAACGTCCAGGGCAGCGCGGGGGTCTGCGCGTTCGTCTGCATTCGGGAGACCTCTTCCACATGGAGGCGGCGCAGCATGCCAACGGGCACCGCGGAGCAAGGGGGCGTGCGGCATGGCCGGCGGGGACAGTGCTCCGGCGCCGCAGGTGGGGGTGGGGACGCGAGACGACAGGGGGAAGCAGAAAGACAGCGGGCGGGGTCGTGCGGGACGCCCCGCTGTGGTGGGGGGAGAGGTGGACCGGGCGAGTCAGCGCCGCGAGGTGAGGATCCGGTCCACTACGGCGGCGTTGATGTCCTCTTGGTGTTCGGTGAGGAAGAAGTGGCCGCCGTGGTAGGTGTGCAGGGCGAATTCCCCGGTGGTGTGCTGTTCCCAGGCACGTGCCTCGTCCGCCGAGACACGTGGGTCCCCGTCGCCGGTGAACACGGTGATCGGGCAGTTCAGCTTCGGGGCCGGTCGCCAGCGGTACGTCTCCACGGCCCGGTAGTCGTTGCGCACCGACGGGAGAATGAGTTCGAGCAGATCGTCGTCGCCGAGCAGAGCGGAGTCCGTGCCGTTCAGTGTCCTGAGGTCGGCTATCAGTCCGCGGTCGTCCAGGGTGTGCACCCGCTCGTCGCGGTGGGTGGAGGGAGCGCGCCGCCCGGAGGCGAAAAGCGCGACCGGTACCGTTTCCGCCAGGTTTTCGAGCCGCTGGGCGATTTCGAATGCGACAACAGCACCCATACTGTGGCCGAACAGCGCGAGAGGTTTGTCGGTCAGGGGCCTGAGAACATCGAAGAGCGCGTCGGCGAGTCGGTCGATGTCATCGACAAGGGGTTCCGCGCGCCGGTCCTGCCGTCCCGGATACTGCACGGCCAGAATTTCCACGGAGGAGGGGAATGCCTTGGCCATCGGAAAATAAAAGGGGGCGGATCCTCCGGCGTGCGGAAAGCACACCAGCCGGACCTCGCTGCCCGGTGCCGGGTTGTATGACCTGAGCCACAGGTCGCCCTTGACGGGATTCACAGCCATGCTCACTGCCTTCTGGTAGCGGACCACTCGCGTTGTCCTATGAAAACCCTGCGAGACACCGTCCACACCCGTGAGATCACCGCACGCAGTCGGGCAGGACTCTGGGCGGCCAGCTCCCAATACAAAGAATCCCGGAGGCATACGCCCGGGAAACAAGGGCCGACCTGTTGGGTGCCTGAAATTTCCGCAGCATTCCGCCGATGTGGTACTCGATGCCCTGCCGGCTCAGGTATAGACGGACGGCGAGCTGAGCGGAGGGAACACCTGCGGCGACGCCTTCCAGGATCCGTGCGTCGAGTTCGGTGATCGTCTGCCGGCGGTTCGCTATCGGCCTGCCTTCGTAGTCGGCGCCCTCTGGCTTGACCAGCACTCCAACCGCCTCGGTACCGTCGTGCACGCCGTTGCGCACGACTCCGGTCAGCAGCCCGGGAAAGACGGATCCGTCGGGCCGAGCGGCGATGATCGGCGCGTCGAAGCGGCTTTTCCTGCCATCGATCAGCCGGTTCAACTGCTCCTGGACAGTTCTTCCCATACCAGGGTGAACGAGCTCCACGAAACGGGATCCGTGAAGTTCTCCCACGTCCTGGCCGAAGTTCTTCCGGAAGTTATCGTCTGTCTTCCTGACGCGCAACTGCGTGTCCAGTACGGCCACACATATACCAGATATCTCCGAAAGAAGTTCGGGCAACGTCGACCGGTCCTCCGAAACTTCCCGGACAGCTTCCTCCAGCACTCCGGAAGGCGCGAGTTCGCTCATCTTCGCCTCTCTCCGACACCCCCGTCGAATTTTCCCCGGGCCACCTGTCCCTCATAGCGAGAGGACCCCGTCGACCCGGGCGGTCATGTCTCGAAACGTAGGCACCGCTCTCGGTGATCGTCAAGGAAGAGCCGACGCGGGGGGCTAATGCCGTGGTGCGGAGCGACCCGAGGGGATACGGGGTTCGGTGGTTCGGTGGTGGGGGTTCGGTGGTGTGGGTTCGGT
>NZ_LIQQ01000745.1 GCF_001418565.1 Streptomyces graminilatus
CCTGGGGGGCGGTTGCCGGGGTGCGGTGGGCTCCGCGCGCCTCCAGGGCGTCCAGGACCCGGTGGAGGCGGGCCGCGTCCGTGCGCCACTTACGGTCGACCACCTCTTCCGGGTACTCCTGCCAGTCCACCGGTGCCCAGTCCGGGCCGGGCTCCGCCGGGCCCCCGTGGAAGAGGCGGGCGGCCAGCAGGGAGGCCGCCTCGTCGACCAGGCCGGGCTCTTCGAGCAGGTCACAGGCCGGGCGTTCGCCCAGCCGGGAGGTGAATCCCTCGGCCAGCCGGTCGCGGCGGGACAGTTCGGTGAGCGCCGCGACGACGCCCGCGTCCAGCCGGGCCGGCCAGCGGCCCATCCGCCAGGCGGGAAGCGCGACCCGGGTCAGCAGCCGGTCCCACCCCGCGTACGCCAGGCCCACCTGCTCCTGCGCGACGATCCGCACCCCGTAGTCCACAGCCTGTGCACGCTCGGCGGCGACCGACGCCACCCCGCGCTCCATCTCGGCCGCGTGCACCCGGCAGGCGCGCAGCAGCAGCCTCGCCACCCAGCCGACGCCCGCGAGCGCCGTACGGGACACGGGGTCGCGTCTCGGGGCGGCGGCCACGGCGACCGCCGCGTCCAGGCCCCGTACGAAGCGGCGCGCCGCCGCGATGTCCGGGTGCGCCGACGGTCCCGTACCCGCGACGACCGGGGCGAGGACAGCGCGCAGCTCGCCGACTCGCATCCACCACAGGAACGGCGAGCCGATCACGAGGACGGGCGATGCCGTCGCCGCCGCACGCCGGCGCGGTCCCTGGAAGGCGGGGCGCAGGCCTCGTACGCCCGATATCTCGTCCCGGGCCGCAGGCGTCGGCGGGGCGTTGGCGGGGTGGGTGCGGTCCTCCAGCCAGCTGTCGCAGTCCGGGGTGAGCGCTATCGCGGAGGGGGCGGGGACGCCCAGGCGGTCGGCCAGGTCGCGCACCAGGTGGTAGAGGTCCAGGGCCGATTCCTCGGCGATCGGGACCGTGGGGCTCATGGCCGGGCGGGCGCGGGCGACGACCAGGGCGACGACGGCCGCGGCGAGGAGTACGACCAGTGCGACGGCGCTCGTGATCCAGCGGGCGAGGTGCCAGCCGCCGCCCACGAGGTGGCCGGTGGTGCCACCGGCCAGCAGCACGACGGCGACGGCCGCGGGCAGCAGAGCGACGGCCAGGGCCCTGCCGCGGACGCGCAGCACGGCGAGGGCCCGGGAACGCGCGACCTGCGCGCCCGCCTCCACACCACCCATACCGGTCACGACCGGATGCCACCCCCTACCTTTTCCGCTCTCACCCTGACGTTGCTCACTCCCCCACTGTGGCACCCGCCACTGACATCGCAATGCCGGTGGGCCAAGTGCCGGAACGCTTGCGCCGCACCATAGTTGGGGCCCTGGCCCTCGTCAGCCGGATGGGGGATCGGTCACCCGATGGAATGGCCTTGGGGAGAGGTGGCTGACACACGGCGTCGACGAAGGGGCAGTCGGGAGAGCTTCGAGAGGTGCGCGGGCGGGGGCGCGAAAACCTCTCGGGCCCCGCATCCGTAGACGGATTCGGGGCCCGGGAGGTTCATCGAAGTGTGGAGCTGTGGCGGTGTGGAGCTGTGGAGGTGTGAAGGGGTGCTACTCCCCCGCCGCCGCCTTCGCCGCGATGTCGGTGCGGTGCTGGGAGCCGTCCAGGTGGATGCGGCCGAGGGCGGTGTACGCGCGGTCGCGGGCCTGGCTCAGGTTCTTGCCGGTCGCCGTCACGGAGAGCACCCGTCCGCCCGCGCTCACCACGGCGTCGTCGTCGTGCTTCGTGCCCGCGTGGAGGACGTACGCGTGCGGGGCGTCCTGGGCGGCCACGTCGGCGAGGCCGGTGATCGGGTCGCCGGTGCGCGGGGTGCCGGGGTAGTTGTGCGAGGCGATGACCACGGTGACCGCCGCGTCGTCGCTCCAGCGCAGCGGCTCCAGGTCGGCGAGGGTGCCGTTGGCCGCCGCGAGCAGGATGCCCGCCAGCGGGGTCTTCAGGCGGGCCAGGACGACCTGGGTCTCCGGGTCGCCGAAGCGGGCGTTGAACTCGATCACGCGGACACCGCGTGAGGTGATCGCGAGGCCCGCGTAGAGGAGGCCGGAGAAGGGGGTGCCGCGGCGGCGCAGTTCGTCGACCGTCGGCTGAAGGACCGTCTGGAGGACTTCTTCGACCAGCTTCGGGTCGGCCCAGGGCAGCGGCGAGTAGGCGCCCATGCCGCCCGTGTTGGGGCCCTCGTCGTTGTCCAGCGCGCGCTTGAAGTCCTGGGCGGGCTGGAGCGGGAGGACCGTCACACCGTCGGTGATCGCGAAGAGGGAGACCTCGGGGCCGTCGAGGAACTCCTCGATGACGACGCGGTCGCAGGAGTTCGCGTGCGCGGCGGCCGCCGCCAGGTCGGCGGTGACGACGACGCCCTTGCCGGCCGCGAGTCCGTCGTCCTTCACGACGTACGGGGCACCGAAGGCGTCGAGGGCTTCGTCGACCTCCTCCGGCGTCGTGCAGACGTACGACCGGGCGGTGGGGACGCCGGCTCCCGCCATGATCTCCTTCGCGAAGGCCTTGGAGCCCTCGAGCTGCGCGGCCTCCCCGGAGGGGCCGAAGACCGGGATGCCCGCATCCCGCACGGCGTCGGCGACCCCGGCGACGAGTGGCGCCTCGGGTCCTACGACGACCAGGTCGGCGCCCAGCTCCAGGGCCAGCGCCGCTACGGCCCCGCCGTCGAGGGGGTCGACCTGGCGCAGCTCGGCGACCTCGGCGATGCCGGCGTTGCCGGGGGCGCAGTACAGCGCGGTGACGTCGGGGTCGAGGGACAGGGAGCGGCACAGGGCGTGTTCGCGGGCGCCGTTACCGATGAGGAGGACCTTCACGGGGGTCAGCTTAGTGGTCGGGGTGCGGGGCGCCCGTCCGGTCTCAGGTGTCGGTACGGACCTCACCGGGGCCCGCCGCTCCCGGGACGGTCCCCAGCCCATCGCACCGGCCCGTCGCACCGGCCCGTCGCTCCGGCCCTGAAAGGTCACCTACTCGTTCGAGACCTCTTCCACCACGGTCGCCCCCAGCTCGCGCACGATCAGTTCGTGGCCGGAGAGGGCGGACTCGTCGAGGTCGGGGTCGTCGTCCTCGGGGGTGTCGTCCTCGGGGGC
>NZ_LIQQ01000746.1 GCF_001418565.1 Streptomyces graminilatus
CGCCTTCTCTCCGCGCCGGGCACGCCCGGCGCGGAGAGAAGGCGGACGGTATGACCAGCAGTTACGAGACGCGTACGGCGCACCAGGCACCCCGGGGCCCCGTCGACTCGTCCCGCATCCCGAGGTACGCCGGTCCCGCGACCTTCGCGCGGCTGCCGCGTCTCGACGAGGTCGGCGGGCGAACGGATGTCGCCGTGGTCGGGGTGCCGTTCGACTCAGGGGTCTCGTACCGTCCGGGCGCCCGTTTCGGCGGCAACGCGATCCGTGAGGCGTCGCGGCTGCTGCGCCCGTACAACCCGGCGCAGGACGCGTCGCCGTTCGCGCTCGCCCAGGTGGCGGACGCCGGGGACATCGCCGTGAACCCGTTCGACATCAACGAGGCCGTGGAGACGGTGGAGGCGGCGGCCGACGAACTGCTGGGCACGGGCGCACGCCTGATGACCCTCGGCGGCGACCACACGATCGCGCTTCCGCTCCTCCGCTCGGTGGCGAAGAAGCACGGCCCGGTGGCCCTGCTCCACTTCGACGCGCATCTCGACACCTGGGACACCTACTTCGGCGCCGAGTACACGCACGGGACGCCGTTCCGGCGGGCGGTGGAGGAAGGCATCCTCGACACCTCCGCCCTCTCGCACGTCGGCACGCGCGGCCCGCTTTACGGCAAGCAGGACCTGGACGACGACGCGAAGATGGGCTTCGGCATCGTCACGTCGGCGGACGTGATGCGACGCGGCGTGGACGAGGTCGCCGACCAGCTCCGCCAGCGCATCGGCGACCGACCGCTCTATATCTCCATCGACATCGACTGCCTCGACCCGGCGTTCGCCCCCGGCACGGGCACACCCGAGGCGGGCGGCATGACCTCGCGCGAGCTGCTGGAGATCCTGCGGGGCCTGGCGTCCTGCAATCTGGTCTCGGCGGACGTGGTCGAAGTGGCCCCCGCGTACGATCACGCCGAGATCACGTCGGTGGCGGCGTCGCACACGGCGTACGAACTGACGACGATCATGTCCCGCCAGATCGCCCAACAGAACACCCAACAGAACGCGCAGGCCTGACAGAGATGACCCACGACCACGACCAGGTACTGAGGCCGACCCCCGCCCAGACGGAGGCCGCGCTCAACCCGCCCCCCGGCCGCAACGGCGGGGACCTGGTCGTGGAGACACTGGCGGCACTCGGCACGACGACGGTCTTCGGCCTGCCCGGCCAGCACGCCCTGGGCCTGTTCGACGCGCTCCGCCGCTCGGACCTGCGGTACATCGGACTGCGGGTGGAGAACAACGCGGGGTTCGCGGCGGACGCGTACGGGAGGACGACGGGAGAGGCGGCTCCGCTTCTCCTGTCCACCGGCCCCGGCGCGCTGACGTCACTGGCGGCACTCCAGGAGGCCGCCTCCGCGTCGGCCCCCGTCCTGGCGATCAGCAGCCAGATCCCGACGGCCGGTCTGGGCGGCGGCAGACACGGCTACCTGCATGAACTCCCGGACCAGCAGGCCTCGTTCAGAGGTGTGGTGAAGTCGGTCCACACGGTCCGTACGCAGTCCCAGATCCCCTCGGCGATCGCCGACGCCTGGAAATCGGCGCTCACGGCCCCGCACGGCCCGGTATGGGTGGAGATCCCGCAGGACGTACTGCTGGCGGAGACCCTGATCCCCGTGGTGACAGGCGGCGACGCCTTCCCCGAGGAACTCCCCCCGCGCCCCGAACTGACGGCGCTGGCAGCCCACTTGCTGTCCAACGCCGAGCGCCCGGCGATCATCGCGGGCGGCGGGGTCGTACGGGCGGACGCGTCAGGCAAGTTGAGGGCGCTGGCGGAACGGCTCCAGGCGCCGGTGGTGACGACGTACGGCGGCAAGGGCGCGTTTCCCTGGACGCACCCCCTCTCGCTCCAGTCCTGGATGGAGGACCGCCACATGACGGACTTCCTGGAGGACGCGGACGTCCTGCTGGTGGTCGGCTCGGGCCTGGGCGAACTGTCGTCGAACTACCACACGTTCAAACCGCGCGGCCGGGTCGTCCAAGTCGAGGCGGACCTGGGCAAGTTGGAGTCCAACCACCCGGCACTGGGCATCCACGCGGACGCGCGGCTGGCGTTGCAGGCGCTGCTGGAGACGGTGGGCGTGCGGGAGGACGAGGGGGCGGCAGTCCGCGTACGGGAGGTGCTGGACCGGGTTGGTGCGCGCCTCGCCGCCCAGGAACTCACCCTGGAGCAGGGCCTGTTGATATCGATCAGGGCGGCGCTGCCACCCCGCTTCCTGTCCTTCTGGGACATGACGATCCTGTCCTACTGGGCCTGGGCGGCGTTCGACCCACGAGGCGCCAACACCATGCACTCGGCCCAGGGCGCGGGCGGGCTCGGCTACGCCTTCCCGGCGGCGCTGGGAGCGGCGGTGGCCGACCCGACACACCCGGTGCTCGCGGTCTCGGGTGACGGGGGTGCGTTGTACGGCATCGCTGAGCTGGCCACGGCCCGGCAGTACGACCTGAATGTGACGTGGCTGATCGTGGACGACGGGGGTTACGGCATCCTGCGCGAGTACATGACGGACGCGTTCGGGGAGACGGCGGGGACGGAGCTGGCGCGGCCGGACTTCGTGGCGCTGGCGGAGTCGTTCGGGGTGCCGGGGGTGCGGACGTCGCCGGAGACACTGGAGGCGGACCTCGCGAAGGCGCTGGGGGAGGCGGGGCCGTCGGTGGTGGTGCTTCCGGTGGTGTTGCGGATGTTCGGGGCTACGCACGGGAGTTGAGGGCGCGCACTCCTCGGCGCTGCGGGAATTCCTGGAGAGTATCGCCGGCTCATGGCAGCCGACATCGGCGGGACACTCAGTCGAGCCACTGCTTCCAGCGAGCACGGGGCGGATCGCAGCGGCCTGAGTCAAGGGACTGTTGGTAGGCGTGAGCGGCGAGGTCCTTGTCCGACCACACACGGCCGTTCACGTCAGAGAGATCGGGCCCGTTGCCGTCGGTGAGCTTGGAGATCGAGACGACGCAGTCGGGGCGCACGGTTTGTGCGGCATACCAACCAAGGGCTGTGGTGACCAGGGCAACGACTACGCAGGCGATGACGAGTAACTGCCGTGAGTTACCAGTTCTGTGCGAGAACATCAGCGCATCGTACTGAGTGCCCAGTGGCTCAACGATCCTGTATGGCCTGCGAGTTCAAGCTTCGGTGGCGCGGTGGCACAGGACAACCGGGGCCTGGGTTTCTGAAACAGCCCGGTGCGGGCGGGCCGGGTGACCCCGGCCCACCCGTTGTGGAGGGCAGGGCTACGCGGTGACGACCGAGATGTTGAAGTCCACCGGGCCGAGGACCCCGTAGAGCCGCAGCCACAGCGGCATGAGGAGTTCTGTCGCGCGGGCGCTGGACAGGTCCCCGAGGTCCGTGATTTGGGTGGAGTCCCAGCCGAAGGACCGCAGCAGCGCTGCCACCTCGGCCTTGGCGTCCTCGTCGTTGCCGCTGAGGAACACGTTGTGGTGGCCGGGGACCCGGCTGGGCTCGACCATGACCGTGTTGGTCATGGTGTTGAGGGTCTTGACGACCCGCGTCTCGGGGAACGCCTTCTGGAGCTGCTCGGCGAGGCTGCCGCCGTCGGGTGTGACGACCTTGGGCGGGAACCCGTCGGAGAAGTCGAGTGCGTTGGACACGTCGATGAGCACCTTGCCGCGCAGGTTGTCGGCGCCCGCGGCTTCCAGCGCGGCCAGGGAGACCAGGCCGCCGGTCGCGTTCACCACCAGTTCGGCGGCGCCCGCGGCGTCGGCGAAGGTGCCGTGCGCGCCGCCGTTGTCCACGGCCCACTTCTCGGCCTCGGCGTTGTCCGCCGTCCTGGAGCCGATCGTGACCTCATGGCCCAGCGTGGCGAGCTTGGTGGCGAGCCTGCGCCCGACCTCGCCCGTGCCCAGTACCGCGATCTTCATTGCGCGCTCTCCCTCGTGCTCAATCACTGTGCGGTGGTGGCCTGTTCGGCCCTGGCTCATTGAAGACTTTGGTCGACCATGCCGCTACCTCGGGACGACTGCGCACCATCTCACGCTGCCCCAGGGTGGAACTCCGTACATGGACAGAGGGGGCAGCATGGGGATCTTCCGTACCGGTTTCCGTTCACGCTTTCGTACACGGACAAGGGCAGGTGTCGTGACGCGGGCGGCGGTGGTGATCGGGCTCTCGGTGGCGGTCGTGCCGTCTCCGGCCGGGGCCTTACCTGCCCCGACGGCGACTCCCACGCAGCTGTACGTCGCTCCCTGGGGCAAGGATTCCTGGCCCGGCACCCTGGACCGGCCCTTCGCCACACCGGGACGCGCGCGACAGGCCGTACGCGCCCGGGTGCCACGGATGACGTCGGACCTGGTGGTGAACCTGCGCGGCGGGACGTACGGGCTCAAGGCGCCGCTGGGACTGTCGGAGGCCGCGGGGGACTCCGGACGGGGCGGTCACCAGGTGATCTACCAGGCGTACGGCTATGGGACACCCCGACAGGAGCGCGTGACGATCAGTGGCGGCCGTCAGATCTCCGCGTGGCGGCCGGATCGGCGGCTCAGGGGATTCTGGCGCGCGGACGTGGGTGGGCTGGAGACCCGTCAGCTCTACGTCGACGACCGGCGCGCCACGCGGTTCACGCGCGGCGGTACGGGCTTCCCGGGCACGCTGAAGGCGACCAGGACCGGTTACGTCACCACCAGTACCGTCCCCCGGACCTGGCGGAACCCCGCCGACATCGAGTTCGTCTACCGGGCCGGCTACGCCGAGGGCCGCTGCGGAGTCGCGGGGGTCTCCGCGAGCGCCCGCCGGACCAGCATCACCATGGATCAACCGTGCTGGGATCTGGCCCAACAGCTGTACGGAGGAACGGAGTTGCTCGAAGCGCCGAACAGCGTGGAGAACTCGCCCAGCTTCGCACGCAAGCCCGGGAGTTGGTATCTCGACCGCTCCCGGCCCGGACACCACGAGCTGCTCTACTTCCCGCGCCCCGGGCAGGACATGCGCCGGGTCAGCGTGGTCGCCCCGGTCCTGGAGAGCCTGGTCACCGGCACCGGGCGTCCGGGCCGTCCCCTTCACGACATCGGCTTCCGCGGCTTGACGTTCGCGTACGCCACCTGGCTGGCGCCCAGCGGACCCGCCGGTTTCCCCGCCGCGTGGAGCATGTACCTGCGGCCCGGGAAGGGTGAGGACGGGCTGCTCACGGTGCCCGGCACGGTCGCCTTCCGCACCGCCGAGCGGATCACGTTCGAGGGCAACCGTTTCACCCATCTGGGCGCCCAGGCGCTGGAGTTGTCCGAGAACAGCTCGTACAACGTCGTCGACGGCAATGTCATCAGCGACGTCTCCGACGGCGGCATCCTGATGGGGGTGGTCCCGCCCGACCAGAAGGGGACCAACCGCGGCAACCGGATCACCAACAACTGGATCCACCACATCGGCGCGGAGTACCACGCGGCCTCCGGTATCTGGGACACCGCGACCCAGGAGACCACCCTCGCGCACAACCAGGTCAACGACGTGCCGTACAGCGGCATCCTCTCTGGGCCCGGCGACGACCTGCGGGGCGTCATGCGCCGCAACCGCATCCTCGACAACCGCGTCTACGCGACGAACCGGCTCCTCGTGGACGGCGGCGGCATCTACCTGCGCGGCGAACAGGGCAGCTCCTTCGCCGACGGTGCCGTCATCAGGGGCAACGCGGTCACCGACAGCAAGTACGGCGACTGGAACGTCGGGATCTACACCGACGACAGCACCAACTGGGTCTCCGTGGACCGCAACACGGTGTACGACTACGTCGCCTCCATCGGCGGGTGCAGCGAGGAATGGGGCAACCGGCCTGTCCAGAACGTGCGTTACCGGGGCAACTTCTGGGACGACGCGGTGCCCGAGTGGGTCGAACGACGCGAGTACCCCGGGGCCTGGCCCCCGGCGAACGAGCAGCACCCGGAGGAAGGATGCGGAGACCCCCACGGCCTCGCATTCACCGGCAACACCCTGCTGCCTCCCCGCAACCCCGGCCAGGCCTGCGCCGCCAGCACCGCCTGCGCGGCGGTCCTGACCAACGCCGGCCCTCTTCCGTCGTACCGGCGGCACTTGGGCATGCGGTGACGGAACGGCGGGCCGGGCTCCTCACGGCCTTTCCGTCACCGCGTTCGGAAGCGTCAGTTCCACCCACGTCGTCTTTCCGATGCCGTGGCGGCGGGGGCAACAGCCCCAGCGTTCCGCCAGGGCCTGTACGAGGACGAGGCCACGGCCTCCCTCGTCCTCGGGGCGTGCTTGCCGGGGATCGGGCCGGCCGTTGTTCGCGTCGGCGACTTCGACGCGCAGGCGGTCGTCGTACGTGGCGAACCGGACGCCGATCTCGCGGCCGGGCGGCGTGGAGGCGTGCCGCAGGGAGTTGGTGAACAGCTCCGAGAGCAACAGTTCGGCTGTTTCGGCCACTTCGCCGTCGATCTTCCAGTCGGTGAGGTGGGTGCGGAGCAGTGCGCGGGCGCGGGGGGCGCTGCGTGGGGTGTGGGGGAGCTGCCAGGT
>NZ_LIQQ01000747.1 GCF_001418565.1 Streptomyces graminilatus
GGCCGGGGGCGGGCCGGGGCGGGCTTTGGGCGGCTATGGACAGCTGATATCCCGCTATCTATCAGGCAGGGTTCCTGATAGTTTACGGCAGCGCGCGGTCGACGCCTGCGCGACGCCGCGGGATCCGATCCGGGGAAGGGGCCGCAGAATGAGTTCAGTGCTGTACGACCGACACGAGGTGAGGCGCGCCCGGTACGCCGTGGCCGCCGTCTTCGCCGTGCACGGTGCCGTCACCGGCTCGTTCGCGACCCGGGTGCCGTGGATCCAGGACCACGCCTCGGTCACGGCGGGGCAGTTGGGGCTGGCGCTGGTGTTCCCCGCGCTCGGCGCGTCCCTCGCGATGCCGCTCGCGGGCCGCGTCGGTCACCGGTTCGGCGCCCGTACGGCGCTGCGCGGTCTGATCGCGCTCTGGACGCTGACCCTGGCTCTGCCGTCCCTCGCCCCGAACCTCCCCACTCTCTGCCTCGCCCTGTTCGTCTTCGGCGCCACGGCCGGCATGGCGGACGTGGCGATGAACGCGCTGGGCGTCGAGGTCGAGAACCGGCTGGGCAGGTCGATCATGTCCGGTCTGCACGGAATGTGGAGCGCGGGCGCGCTGACCGGCGCGGCGGGCGGCACTCTCGCCGCCCATCTGGGCTCGGACGCGCGGCTGCATCATGTGCTGGCGGCGGCGATCCTCACGGTGGTCGGCGTGACCGCCTGCCGGTGGGTGCTCGATCTGCGCCCCGCCGACGACGAGGAGCCGCCCCCGAGGTTCGCGTTGCCGCCCAGGTCGGCGCTGCTGATCGGCGCGATCGGCTTCTGCGCCGTGTTCGCGGAGGGGGCGAGTCTGGACTGGTCGGCGGTGTATCTGCGGGACGAGCTGGGCACCTCGGCCGGTCTGGCGGCGGCTTGCACGACCGGCTTCATGCTGACGATGGCGGGGGCCAGGTTCGCCGGTGACGCGGTCGTGAACCGCTTCGGCGCGGTGCGCACGGTCCGGGCGGGCGGCGCGCTCGCCGTGTTCGGCGGGGCGCTCATCGTGGTCGCGGAGAATCCCGCGACGGCGATGACCGGGTTCGCGCTGCTGGGGCTCGGTATCGCCGTCGTCGTCCCGCTGTGCTTCGCGGCGGCGGGCCGCAGCGGCCCCAACCCCAGTCAGGCCATCGCGGGCGTCGCCACCATCACGTACACCTCGGGCCTGGTCGCGCCGGGCGCGATCGGGACGCTCGCCCAGGCGACCAGCCTGGTGGTGTCGTTCGGGCTGGTCACGGTGCTGGTCGGCGGGCTCGCCGGGCTCGCGGGGGTGCTGCGGGCCGGTGACCGGGACCGACCGAAGGTCAGTCCGCCGAGCGCTGCAGTTCCCGAGCGCAGGCCCTGAACCGCTCGCTCCAGGGGGTGGGCCGCAGGGTGCCCGCGTCGAGCCGGACCAGTACCCGGGTGCCCCGCGCGTACGTCGCCTCGCCGTCGGCCGAGCACAACCGGAAGCCGTAGGTGAGGCCGGTGGTGCCGAGGCGTTCCAGCCACAGGTGCACGGCGTACTCGCCGGGCCGGGTGACCGGTGCCTCGTAGCCGATGCGCAGTTCCCGGACCACGTTGCAGAAGTCGCCGGACGCCGCCCAGTCGCCGTCGAAGGTGAAGCCGTATCCGTGCAGCAGGGCGCTCCAGGCGCGCTCCACGAGCAGCGGGTAGCGGGCGTTGTGGAGCATGCCGAGGGAGTCGAGGTCGTCGAAGTGGACGGTGACGGGCATCAGCCGCCCGTACGGGCCGTGCGGATCGGCGGAGGGTATGTGCGCGGCGGCTTCGGTGGTCACGGGCGGGGCTCCTGGGCGTACGGGACGGGTGGCGGACGCGGATGCGTGTGCGGTCATCCGCGCGCGCCCATCCTAAGCGGACGCTCAGATTGTCCTTCGCGGCCCTCCGGAGGGCCGCGAATCCCTTTCTGTGCAGGTCAGCGGGCCAGGTCGTAGGCGTACGACGCGGTGAAGGTACCGGCGGCGCCCTTGCAGCCGTCCGACTCCCCCGGCAGCTTGACCCACAGATAGGCGTCGATCCGTGCAGCACCGGTGTTCGTGGTCGGTGCCCGGCCGAGTTTCCGTCCCGCCGGGTCGCACCATTCGCCGTCGGCCGGGGCGCCGTTGCCGTTGCGGCTGGTGTCGATCACCGCGCCGAGGCCGGCGGGGCCGCCGAGGGCGTCGAGCACCTGTCGGTCGTAGGCGATCTCGTCGTCCGTGCGGTGGAAGTTGGAGACGTTGCTGAAGACGCCGTCGGAGGACGCGGCCGAGGCCGCGCCCGCGCGACGGAGCAGGGCCGCCTGCTTGGCGGGCGGGTTCCAGCCGGAGTGGCCCGCGTCGTAGTAGACGCGGGCGCCTGGGTCCGCGGCCTTGAGGACGCGGCCCGCACGGGCCAGCGAGGCGAAACGGGCGGTGCGCTGACCGGTGGAGAGACAGTCGGACAGGGCGATCGAGTCGGGCTCCAGGATCACGATGACCTCGCCGGAGCCGAGGCCGGCCGCGAAGGCGTCGATCCAGTCGTCGTAAGCGCCGAGGTCGGGCGCGCCGCCCTGGGATGCGCCGCCGCAGTCGCGGTCCGGCACGGCGTACGCCACGAGCACCGGGACCCGGTCGGCACCCGCCGCGCCCGCGGTGACCGCGCGGACCCGGGCGGTGATCGTCGAGGGCGAGAAGTCCGCGAACCAGACGGCCGCCGGACGTTTCGCGATCTCCGCCTCGATGACGGGGCGACGCGGATCGTCGCGGTGGGCGCCGACCCAGTCGAGGACATGGGAGTCGGGGTAGCGGTAGAGGCGGCTGGTCACCGGGACGGGCGCCTGCTCCGCCTCGGCCTGCGGAGCGGTCGGCGAGGGCGTGCGGCTCGGCTGCCTCGTCCTCGGCAGTGGCTTCGCCTCCGCCTCCGGTTCCGTCGTACGGGCGGACGGGGAGGGCGAGTTGGACTCGGCGGCGCTCGGTGCGGGCGTCCGCGACGTCTGTAACGGCGGCGGGGCGAGCAGGGGGGAACTGGTCACCTCGGTCCTCGCCTCGTCGGCACCGCCGCCGCCACCGCCCTCGTCGAGCGCGGAGAGCAGCCCGGTCGCGGTGCCGACCGCGACCACGACGGAGGCGGCGGCGACCATGACGGAACGCCGGGCGGCGCGCCTGCGTTCGGCCCGGCGCGCGGCCAGGCGCTGGGCGCGCGAGCCTGACACGTACAGCTCCCCTCCTTCGGCCGCGACGGGCGCGTTCCCCCGTTCTGGGGAAGCGTCCGGCCCGGCGGCACATGCGCCAGCCTAGGACTGGGACCCTGCCCTCATGGTGCAATTGGAACAGTTCACCACTTCCGTCGACGATGTCATCTCCCGTATGCGCGCGCTGGAGGCGCATCTGCCGCCGCGTGACGGGCTGGCGGTCTTCAACCGCGTCTACCTCGCCGTCACCGAGGCCTTCGACCGTCGTCTGGAGGCCGGCGCGTTCCCCGACGCCGAGGCCGCGATCACCCTGGACGTGCGGTTCGCCGAGCGGTATCTGCGGGTGGCCGAGGACGACCACGCGCCCGCCTGCTGGCGCCCGTTGCTCCAGTTCCGCCGTCATCCCGGCGTACGCCCGCTGCAGTTCGCGCTCGCGGGCATCAATGCGCACATCGGGCACGATCTGGCGCTGGCCGTCGTGGACACCTGTCGTACGCTCGACTGCGAACCGGCCGATCTGGAGGACGAGTTCGAGCGGGTGGGCGATCTGCTCGTCTCGCTGGAGGAGCGCATCCGCGAGGAGCTGATGCCGGGTCCCGATCTGCTCCAGATCGCCGATCCGCTCACCCATCTGGTGGGCGCGTGGAGCCTGGAGCGGGCCCGGTCCGCCACCTGGTCGGCGGCCCGCGCGCTGTGGGCACTTCGCCGACTGCCCGATGTCGCCGAGGAGTTCACCGACCGTCTGGACGCGGCGGTCGGCTTCGCGGGCCGCATGATCCTCACACCACTACCGACCTGATCCAGCCACTCCGGCGCAGAACTTCCGCCAGAAGTAGATGAACGTTGTACGTTCGACGGCGTAAGCAACTGTTGCGAAGGAGCACAAGCATGGCTGTCCGCCTGGGACTTGGTCTACCGCAGTCACACCAGTACGAGATCGGACGCGATGTGCCGGACGTGGCACGCACGGCCGAGCAGATCGGCTACGAGAGCCTGTGGGTGTTCGAACGCGCCCTGTTCCCGGAGCCCGCGACCCAGGGCCTGTACGGCATGGAGGGCGTCCCCTGGCCCGACCTCTACCGGGGTCTCGCCGAGCCGCTGGTGACGCTGACGCTGGCCGCCACGGCCACCGAGCGCGCCCGCCTCGGCACCAGCGTGCTGGTCGCCCCGCTGCACGGCCCCTTCCAACTGGCGCGCACGCTGGGCACGTTGGACGCGGCCAGCGGCGGCCGGGTGGTGGCGGGCCTCGGCACCGGCTGGTCCCTCGACGAGTACGCCGCCGCCGGGGTGGCCCCGTTCGCCGAGCGCGGCCGGGTCCTGGACGAGATCCTCGACGTGTGCCGGGCGGTCTGGGGCCCGGACCCGGTCCAGTACGACGGCGAGCTGACGAAGATAGCGTCGGCCGTGGTCGGCCCCAAGCCCGCTCGCCCGATCCCGATATTCCTGCCCGCGTTCAGCAAGAAGTCCCTGACCCGCCTCGTCGAACGCGGCGACGGCTGGAACCCGATCGCCATGGGCGCCGAGCAACTCGCCGCCCAGTGGCGGCAGGTGCAGGACCTCGCCGCCGAGAAGGGCCGCACCAGGCCGATCGAAACGGCGGTCCGGGTGAACCTCACGTACACCGCGAAGGCGTACGACGGCGACGACCGCCAGCCCTTCCAGGGCAGCATCGACCAGATCGTGACCGACCTCGCCGCCCACGCCGAGATCGGCCTCGACGAGTTCTTCTTCGAGTTCGGCGACGCCCCGCGGGACGCGGCCGAACTCAAGGACCTGGCCGCCGAGTTGTACGACGCGGCACGGGCGGCCGGGATCTGAGCGGTCCCTCTCAGTCCTCCGGCAGTTCGACGGGCGCGATCTCGTCGTAGACGTCACCCGGCCCCGGGTTGGTCGCGTCGGTCGTTCCCCCGAAGTGGTGCATGACGCCCCAGACCGCGTTCAGCGCGGTCTGGACGGCGCCCTCGGCCCAGCCCGCCGTCCAGGAGATGTCGTCACCGGCGAGGAAGACGCCCCGCTTGTCGGCGGGCAGCCGGTCCTGCATGAAGTGGGTGAACAGGCGCCGCTGGTAACGGTAGTGGCCGGGCAGGTTGGCCTTGAACGCGCCCATGAAATAGGGCTCGTTCTCCCAGGACACGGTGACCGGGTTGCCGATGATGTGCTTGCGGATGTCGACCTTCGGATAGATCTCGCCGAGCGACTTCAGCATGACCTCCATCCGCTCGTTCGCGGACAGCGGCAGCCACTTGAGGCTGTCGTCGCACCAGGTGTACGAGAGACAGATGACGGCGGGCTTGTCCGGACCGTCGTCGAGAAGGTAAGTCCCGCGCGTCATACGGTCGGTGAGGGTCATGGACATCACGTCCCGCCCCGTGAACTCGTCCTTGTCGAGCCAGAAGGGCCGGTCGACGGGCACGAAGAGCTTGCTGGACTCCATGTAGTGGGTGCGCTCGATGGCCGTCCAGTGGTCGATCGGGAAGAGCGAGTCGT
Source organism: Streptomyces graminilatus (assembly GCF_001418565.1). Classification (GTDB taxonomy): domain Bacteria; phylum Actinomycetota; class Actinomycetes; order Streptomycetales; family Streptomycetaceae; genus Streptomyces; species Streptomyces graminilatus. The sequence goes on from NZ_LIQQ01000747.1 coordinate 5,651, forward strand.
CGCAGTCGATCTTCGAGAGCAGCATCCAGGACTGGGCGGTGAAGACCGCCGCGGGGTAGGTGCGGATGTCGCCGCCCGCGTCGGTGACGGTGATCCGGTTGCCGGCCGTGCGGTGCAGACGGGTCACGGCGGGGCGCGGTACGCCGTTCACGTGCAGGGACGCCAGGGAGGTCCCGTACGGCCAGTGGACGATCTTCCCGGGGGCGCGATCCCAGAGCCGCAGCGGCAGTTGCTGGCTGCCGCCCACGATGCCCCGGTGATGGTCGTCGGCCTCGGTGTAGACGACCCGCAGGATCTCCAGGATCGAGTTGGGGAAGTCGGTGTCCCAGCCGCCCGTCCCGAAGCCGACCTGGCCGAAGATCTCGCGGTGCCGGAACGACTTGAAGGCCTCGGAGTCGCAGAGGAAGCCGTAGAAGGTCTGGTTGTCGAGCTTCTCGACGAGCCGGGCCCAGATCTCGCGGATGCGCGGGACGTCGCGCTCCCGCAGGGCCCGGTTCATGTCGGAGAAGTCGGCGCCCTCTTCGAGGCAGGTGTTCCAGGCCTCGGCGACATCGCGGTAGACCTGCGGCAGGTCGTCGGCCGTCTCGGCGTAGTGCGACTCGCCCTTGAGGTCGACGACCGTCGAAGGGGTGCACTCCGCGAGGGGGTTGGGGAACGGCCGGGTCTCCAGGTCCACCAGGTCGATGTAGTGCTGGAGGGCGGTGGAGGAGGGCGGGAAGCGCATCGCGCCCATCTCGGCCGTGAGGGAGGGGTCGCAGCCGTCGAACCCGACGGTCCGCAGCCGTCCGCCGATCCGATCGGCCTCGTACACCACGGGCTTGAGGCCCATCTTCATCAGCTCGTAGGCGGCGATGATCCCCGACAGCCCGCCGCCGATGACGGCGACCTCGGTGCCGTGCTCGGTCGCGGGCACCTGCCCGAGGCCGGCCGGGTGGGCCAGGTAGTCGTCGTAGGCGTAGGGGAAGTCCGGCCCGAACATGGTGATCGGCGGCTGCTGCGCGTCGGCGTGCTGGACGGCGGTGGGCACCGTGGACGTCATGGGGTGCGGACTCCTTGCGGGCGGTACAGGTGAGGTGAGGTGGCGCGAGGCGAACCCGTATCTCCAGGACCGCCGGCCCGGCCTGTACGGCTCCCTCGTCTGAGCCCCGCTTCCCCCCTCGCGCCACCTCACCTCAC
>NZ_LIQQ01000748.1 GCF_001418565.1 Streptomyces graminilatus
CCGGTACCGCGCAGCCGGGTTTCGGGTCGTGGGCCGAGCCGCCCGCCGCGCCCACCCGGAAGGCGGAGCCAGGCCGGTGACGGTGAACGGACGTCCGGCCGGGCCGCGTTACGACGTGATCGTGGTGGGGGCGGGGATCGCCGGATCGCTGGTGGCGAGAGCGCTGGGCGAGCGGGGGCGGCGGGTACTGGTGCTGGAGGCCGGAGTGCGTGCGGCCGACCCGGCGCGAGGCCACCTCGAGGCACTGGAGACGTACCGATCGGCGGCGGCCAAGGTACCCGGCTCCCCCTATCGGGCCCGTCCGGCGGCGCCCTGGCCCGAGGTCACCGACCTCGCGGGCCTCGGCAGCGGCGGCTACCGGGCCGACGGTCATCTGGTCCAGCGCGGTGAACTTCCGTACGGCAGCGGGTACGTACGTGTCAACGGTGGCACCGGCAATGTCTGGACCGGGCTGACCCCGAGGATGCATCCAGAGGACTTCCGCACCGAGGACTTCGGCTACGGTCGCAACTGGCCGCTCGGCTATGACCAGTTGGAGCCCTACTACCGGGCTGCGGAACGCGAGATCGGGGTGGCCGCGGACGTCGAGGAGCAGCGCGCCCACGTCGGTCTGCCGTTCCCGGACGACTACGTCTTCCCCATGCGTTCCCTGCCCGCCGCCCACCTGGACCGGGTCATGGCCGAGCGGCTCGACGGACGGTGCGTCAAGGACCCGGCCGCTCGTGTACCGGTGGAGCTGCGGGTGACCGGCACGCCGCAGGGCCGCAACGGTGACCCGAACTCCTCGTACGACGGTGGGGCGGGGTTCGTGCCCGTCGGCGCGGGTGGCCGGCCCGAGACGGGCAGCCGCTGTATGGGCAGCGCCAGTTGCATCCCCATCTGCCCGTCCCACGCCAAGTACACGCCGCTGAAGACCCAGGCCCAGTGGGGGCCGACCGTACGGCTGGTCGACCGTGCCGTGGTCAGCCGGGTCCTCGTCGACGGCAACGGCCGCGCCACGGGGGTCGAATACCTCTCGTACGGCACGGAAGGAGAAGGTGCGACAGGGGCAGCCGCGGTGCCGGTCAGGGCCACGGCGGACATCGTCGTACTGGCCGCGCACGCCATCGAGAACGCCCGGCTGCTGCTGCTCTCGGACCTGGCCGACCGCAGCGACCAGGTCGGCCGCAATCTGATGGACCATCCGGTGCTGCTGACCTGGGGGCTGATGCCCGAACCGGTCGGGCCCTATCGCGGCCCCGGCTCCACCTCGGGTTTCGAGGGCTTCCGATTCGGCCCGGCCCGCCGCTCCCGCGCCCCGTTCCGTATCGAGATCGGAAACTGGGGATGGGTGTGGGCGAAGGGCCCGGCCGACGCGGATGTGGCGGAGCTGCTGCGCACCGGGGGCGAGGACGGACGCGGGCTGTTCGGAGCCGAGTTGCGCACCGCCCTGGGGGATCGCATCGGCCGGCAGTTCGCCTTGCAGTTCGAAATGGAGCAGAGCGCCGACCCGGCCAACCGGATCACCCTCGACCACGACCGCCGCGACGCTCTGGGCCTGCCCCGCCCCGTGGTGACGTACGGCCTCTCGCAGCACGTCAAGAACGGGATGGCGGCGGCCAAGGCGGTCTCCGACCAGATCTTCGCGCTGCTCGGCGCCGAGGACCACACCGACTACACACCCGGCCCGGCCTGGCCGGGACACTTCGTCCACGAAGGGCGGCCGTACGCCTACCGGGGCGCCGGGCACGCCGCGGGCACCCACATCATGGGCGGTTCTCCGGCCTCCTCCGTGGTCGACGAGTGGCAGCGCTGCTGGGACCATCCCGGCCTGTACGCCGTCGGCTGCGGCAGCATGCCCTCGGTCGCCACCTCCAACCCCACCCTGACGATGGCCGCCCTCGCCCTGCGCAGCGCCGAACGCATCGAACGCGATCTTTCGGAACGCGACCGGCC
>NZ_LIQQ01000749.1 GCF_001418565.1 Streptomyces graminilatus
CTCCCCCAGAGCCCGCCGCGACGCCGCGAGCCCCTCCTCCCGCAGCAGCGCCAGCGGAACCCCCTCCCGCAACCGCAGCTCCAGCAGAATCCGCTCCACCCGCCGATCCTCGTCCGTGAGGAGTTCGCGCCCGGCGCCCGGTGACCGCCCCGCCGCCAGCGCCCCCGCGTACGCCCCGGGGTGTTTCACGTTCCACCACCGGACCCCGCCGACATGCGAGTGCGCCCCGGGCCCGGCCCCCCACCAGTCGGCGCCACGCCAGTACAGCTCGTTGTGCAGACACCGCCCGGCCGCCGAGGTCGCCCAGTTCGACACCTCGTACCACTCATAACCGGCCGCCCCGAGCACCTCGTCGGCGATCAGATACCGGTCCGCGTGGACGTCGTCGTCGGTCATCGGCACCTCGCCCCGGCGGATACGCCGAGCCAGTTGCGTGCCCTCCTCGACGATCAGGGCGTACGCGCTGACGTGATCCGGCCCGGCCCCGAGCACCGCGTCCAGCGAGGCCCGCCAGTCGTCGTCGGACTCCCCGGGGGTGCCGTAGATCAGATCGAGGTTCACGTGTTCGAACCCCACGGCCCGCGCCTCCGCGACACACGCCTCGGGACGCCCCGGCGTGTGCGTACGGTCCAGCACCTTCAGTACGTGCTGCCTGGCGCTCTGCATCCCGAACGAGATCCGGTTGAAACCGCCCTCGCGCAGAGTGGCCAGATACCGCTCGTCCACCGACTCGGGGTTCGCCTCCGTCGTCACCTCGGCGTCCGCCGCGAGCCCGAACTCGTCACGGATCGCCCCCAGCATCCGTACGAGATCGCCGGCGGCCAGGAGGGTGGGCGTACCGCCGCCGACGAACACCGTACGGACGGGCCGCGGATCGTCGCCGAGGACCTTCCGCGCCAGCCGTACCTCGTCGATCAGGGTTTCCGCGTAGTTGTCGCGGGAGGCCAGGACACCGCCCGTGCCTCGCAGCTCGGTCGCCGTGTAGGTGTTGAAGTCGCAGTAGCCGCAGCGGGTCGCGCAGTACGGGACATGGAGGTAGAACCCGAGGGGACGGTCCGCGGCCCCGGCGAGCGCGGGGACGGGCAGGGCACCGTCTTCGGGGACGGGTTCGCCGTCGGGGAGTGCGGAGGGCATGCCCTCCATTGTCCAGCACCGACGAGGCACCCGGCCCCGACAGATCCGCCCCCTGGACCGAGGGACCCGGCACACCCTCGGGGCGCGGGTCACTCGGGTCGCACGGATCACTCACCCAGTGGTTCCGCCTGGAGCACCAGCAGCGCCAGATCATCCTCCGGCGGCTGTTCCCCGAACTCGTGCACGAGCCGCCGTATCCGTTCCGCGATCCGCTGCGCGTCCAGCCCGTCGCAGTCGGCGAGGGCGGTCGCCAGCCCGTCGCCGTCGTCGAACTGGCGGGGCCCGCAACGCCGCTCGGTCACCCCGTCGGTGACGCACAGCAGGCTGTCGCCGGGCCGCAGCTCGAAGCTCCCGCTCGTGTACGTCTCGTCCTCGACGACCCCGAGCAGTGTCTGCGGTTCGGCGGCCGTACCGACCTCCCCGCCCGCCCGGAGCACCAGGGGCAGCGGATGCCCGGCGGAGGCGACGGTGCAGCGCACGCCTCCCTCGAAGGGCACGAGTTCCCCGTAGAGGAGGGAGAGGAATCGGGTCTGCGGCCCCTCACCCGGCCGTACCCCACCCGGGACACCGGGGACGAAGGAACCCATCGCCCCCACCGCTCCCACAGGCACACCGGACCGTCCGTCCGCCGCGACCAGCGCGCGGGCCGCCGCGTCCGCCGTCTCGGTCGCATCGTCGAGGAGCAGTTGGTTGAGACGGTCGAGGACGTCCGCGACCCGGTACCCCTCGCGGGCGAGCAGCCGCAGCCAGGGGCGGGCGAGGCCGATCACCACGGCGGCCTCCGGCCCCTTGCCCTGGACGTCGCCGACGGCGAAGCACCAGCGGCCGTCGCCGGCCGGGAAGAGGTCGTAGAAGTCGCCGC
>NZ_LIQQ01000075.1 GCF_001418565.1 Streptomyces graminilatus
CCCTCACCACCGTGGTCCTGCTCCTCCAGCAGGCGGCCGTCCAGGCGGGCCCGCTGCTCGTCGCGTACGCCATCGACCGTGCCGTACCGGCCTTCCGCGACCACGACAACGGGCCGCTCGTCGCCGTCGCCGTCGGCTATCTGCTGTGCGCGCTGGCCTCGGGCGCGCTGCAGTACTGGTTCATCTCCGCCGCCGCCCGGGTCAGTCAGGACGCGCTGCTCGATCTGCGCGGGCGCATCTTCCGGCACGCGCAGGCGCTCAGCCTCGACTTCCACGAGCGCTACACGTCGGGCCGGCTGATCTCCCGCTCGACGGCGGACGTCGAGTCGCTGCGCGAGCTGCTGAACGACGGGCTCCAGGAACTCGTCACCATCGCGCTGTCGTTCGCCTACATCTCGGCCGTGCTGCTCTGGCTGGACCTGAGCATCGGCGCGCTCGCCATCGCCTCCTTCGTGCCGCTCCACCTCCTCGTACGGCGCTACCAGCGCCGGGCGGGCCGTGTGTACGGGCTGCGGTCCACCGCGATCGCCGCGGTGATCGTCAAGTTCGTCGAGACGATGAACGGCATCCGGCCGGTGCGCGCGTTCCGCCGCGAGACGGCCAACGACGCGGAGTTCGAGGCCCTCAACCGGGATCACGAACGCAAGAACGGCGACGCGATCCTGGAGATGGCCCGTTACGTCGTCGGCTCCCGGGTCGTCGCCAACTCCGCTGTCGCGGCGATGGTGCTGTGGGGTGCCCACCGGGTCGCGAACGGCTCGCTCGAACTGGGTGTGCTGGCCGCCGCCGTGCTGTATCTGCGCCGGCTGTACGACCCGATCGACCGGCTCGGCATGTTCCTGAACTCGTACCAGTCGGCCACCGCCTCCCTGGAGAAGATCTCCGGGCTGCTGGCCCAGAAGCCCTCGGTCCCGGAGCCGACGACTCCGCGTGAGCTTCCGGTTCTGGAGTCCGAGCACCCGGGCCGCGAGGTCGTCTTCGACGGGGTCCGGTTCGCCTACCGCACCGGCGGCGAGGTGCTCCCCCGCTTCGACCTCACCCTCCCGGCCGGGCAGACCGTCGCGGTGGTCGGCTCGACGGGCGCGGGCAAGTCCACCCTGGCCAAGCTGCTCGCCCGCTTCTACGACCCCACCGAGGGACACGTCCTCCTCGACGGCGTCGATCTGCGCGACCTGTCGGGCACCGACCTGCGGCGCGGGGTGGTGATGGTGACGCAGGAGGCCTTCCTGTTCTCCGGCAGCGTCGCCGACAACATCGCCATCGGCGCCCCGGACGCCTCGCGCGAGGAGATCGAACGCGCGGCCAAGGCGATCGGCGCCCACGACTTCATCGCCGCCCTGCCCGAGGGCTACGACACGGACGTACGTAAACGGGGTGGCCGTATCTCCGCCGGGCAGCGCCAACTGGTCGCGTTCGCACGGGCGTTGCTCGCCGATCCGGCGGTACTGATCCTCGACGAGGCGACCAGTTCGCTGGACATCCCGGGCGAACGGGCGGTGCAGCGCGCGATGTCGACGGTACTGAAGGGGCGTACAGCGGTGGTGATCGCCCACCGTCTGTCGACGGTCGAGATCGCCGACCGGGTGCTGGTGATGGAGCACGGCCGGATCGTCGAGGACGGCACGCCGGCCGAACTCATCGCCGGTACTGGCCGGTTCGCGGAGCTGCACCGGGCTTGGCGGGACAGTCTGGCGTGAGTTCGTGAGCTTGAGCCCATATCGAACGCGGCTGCCGTCGGGGCAGGGATCGACCGACCAGAAGTCTCATCTCAACCAGGAGTTGTCATGCGTAAAGCTGTACTCGGCTTGTTCGTCGCACTGGCTGCGGTGCTCGCCGTAGCACCCCTGACCGACGCCAGCGCCGACCAGACCCTGACCGTCGCCTGCTGCGGAGGTACAGGGGGCTTCTAACAAAGGGCCATCGCCAGCGAAGTACTGGCCAGCGTTCCTCCCCGACAAGGGGTAGCAATACGTAAAGCCGTACTCGGCCTGGGCCATCACCGTTAGTTCGATGCCGTATGAGGGTCCGTCAGCTCGTTGGCGGACCCTCATCATCGTTCGGAACGGTGACCCAGCAGGACACGGCCTCGGCTAGGCCGCGGCCTTCTGTCGAGCAAGCTCTCGCGCTCGCTCGTTGAGCTCCCGCACCCTCGGGTTGCTCGCGTACGGCCGGATGCGTCGCCTCATGATCTGGAAGTGTTCGTCAGCGCGAGCCGACGACAGTTGTTCGTAGTCGTCGAGGAATTCTCCCCACGTGGCGCACGCCGCTTCAAGGTGGCCGATCTCGAGTTGCCGTTGCGCGAGCAGGCCGTTCGCGTGGGCGTTGCCCTGCTTCTCCACCGGGGGCCGTGCCCTGTTCGAAGCCTTCATGGCTTCGATCGATCCGGGAATGTCGCCGAGGGCATACAGCACGCTCGACACATGGAACTCGTAGGCCGCCCGGTCATAACCGCCCACGGCGTCACGACGGTTGTCTGCCTGAGAGAGAGCGGCTTCGGTCTCCCGTAGCCGCATGTGGGCCTGTCGCCGGTCGCCCACCAGGGCGGCGCCGTGCGCTTGCTGTCCCCGAAGGAAGGCTTGCAGCCTCGGACCGGCCTGCGGGGCCGCTTCCGCTGCCGAGTCGGCGAGTTCGAGCGCCTTGTTCGCGTGCTTCAGGTTGGCGGCCTGAAGGGCCATGCCTCGCAGCGTGCGGCAGTAGGTGAGTTCGTCGCCGCCCGCTTTGGCCAGGCCGAGGGCCTGACGGTAGTACCGCTTTCCCAGCCCGTGGGCCTTCTCGTACATGGCCATCCATCCCGTGAGGTACACGAGATCGGATGCGGCGGCCCGCATGTCGTTCTTGACAGCCTCGGAGCCATCTGCCCGAAGGTAGGAGGAGACCGAGTTGACGATGAACGCCGCAGCCATCGGGCGCGCGTGCGCGCCGCCCAGCTCGTCGAGGATGTCAGCGATCTTGTCCGTCATGCTGCGGACAACGGCCACGTCTCCGGGACCGATCCTGACGGTTCGGCCTGCGGCCTGGTGCTCCAGCCGGTCCAGCGTCTCGTCGGCTTGGTCGAAGTGCGGTACAGCGAGCGTTGCCGAGTACAGCGCGGTCGTGAGAACCGCTCGGCGTGATGGGTCCATGTCTGCCCTTCCGGTATCAACCAGACCCTCAATAGAAATCAACGCGTGTTCAGGCGCAACGCCCAATCCGCACACGATCGGCGAAGCCCCAAGTCCCGCTTCCTCGTGGGTGATTGGGCGCCCGATACGCCGCGCGAGAGCTTCGACGATGGCCGGCCGGACAGGCTTCCGGGGCATCGCCCCGTTCAGCCAGTGCGCCACCGCCGACTCGTCGTAGCTGAGCAGTAGTCCGCGCTCGGCGCCAACGCGGTTGACGCTCAAGGCTAGTTGCCTGTACGTCCACCTGGCTTCGTCGATAAGCCGGGCAAGACCCTCGTTCGGCTCTCGGTTCGGCACGTCACCACTCCCCGCCAAGTCCGATATTCAAGTCGTTCAAGTTCTTGGACCTCTCCAACGGTACCGCTGAGCGTGCTCCTTTGGTTGCGTAGAGCGACACGTCAGCGAGAGGTGAATCCATGCGAGCCGAGCGGCAGCAGAGGCGGGGAGAGCAGTACACGGGCCCCGTCGTGGTCACGGTCGAGAAGGGTGAGTGGCAGGGCTTCGAGCGCCTCGCCCCCGGCTGGTGGCCGAGAAAGTGGGCGACGCCGAGTCGCTCTGCGGTCGAGCGCGTTGACCAGGGTCTCCGGAAGTTGCTGGCAGCGTGACCGCGCCGGCAACCGTTTCAACGCCCCCCGTGGTGCTGGTGTCTGGTCTTGAGCCTGTCGCAGTCGAGGGGTGCGACGTCTGCGGCGCCCTGGTCGTACAGCGCGAAGCGGCCCGGAGGGTCGCGAACGCGGCGAAGGTCAAGAGCTTGAACGACGAGATCGCGGATCATCCGCACGTGGACGATCCGGAGAACGGGGCACAGGCATCACCGCCCCGAGCGTTGCGACGCCCAAGCGGCAACCTGTGAAGGGACGGGCGAGGCGAAGCCCACTCGCCCCGGCGCGCGCCCGACTCTCCTGTACATCCTGAACGAGATGGGCAACCTGTGCGGCACGTGCGCGGGGTGGCGCCAAATCCGGTGCCCTCACTGCTGCGGTTTCGCAGGGTGCGCCGGTTGCGCCTACCTGTACAGGGTTCCGTGTCCCACATGCGCGGGTGGTCGTGCGGAGCCGATCAGGTGGTGAATCGGTTATGGCGAGTCGTACGACCCTTTGGACGGGTCGCTTTCATCCGGGCGTTGGCCGCTCTCTCCGCACCCGTCATCGTCCTGGCCGCCACCGGCGGCCTTTGAGCCCCCGCCCCGACAGGTTCGATAACCCTGGACAGGTCGCCTGCCGGGGCGGGTTCCACCCTCACATCAAGGAAAGGGCAATTCCAGTATGGCTGTCACACTTGAAGCCCCGCGCGGTACGACCTACCGCGACCCTCGGGAGCTGCTGAACGCGGTCGCTCCATACGTGACCGAGAAGACGTACAACATCTTCGACGCCCCGGGAGCGCGGGGAACCGACCTGTGGGAGCGGGAGGTTCGCCTTCTGCTCCGTGACGCCGTGGCCGTGCGCAGCCTCGCGGAACGCATCCTCGGACAGGCCGTGGCCTACCTGATCACCGCCATGGAGAACCCCGGGGTCGACATCGGACCGGGGTACACGGTCGACATCGGCATCCACCAGATCATTCTCGACTCGCCCGTCTACTTCGCGTTCTGCCAGATGTACAACGGCGGGAAGTACAAGCACCACGCCCCGCTCGTCGAGCGTCGGCGGGACGGCACGGTCATGCGTACGGCAGACGTGATCGCACAGCACGGCTTCGAGGTCGACGCCGAGCTGTGGGAGGTCGACGCGGCAGACTGCGGGCCGTGCGACGACAAGGTGCCCGACAGTCACTGACCAACCCGACAGGGTGCCCCGCCCCTGGCCACTCCCCCGAGGGGCGGGGCACCTGCCGGATCAACTCACCCTTAAGGAAAGCGCGTTGACCGCAGAGCACAACTTCGACAACGAGCGTGCCGTATGGGACGCCTACGCGGAATCGGCTTGGAAGGGCGTTGCCGACGAAGAGCCGGTGTTCCGTTGGACGCAGTACAAGGACCATGGGCCGGGGCCGGAACTCCTCGGCGAACCGGAGACCGCGCTCGAAATCGGGTGCGGCACCGGTCGCGCGCTCGCCTTCCTTGCCCGGGAGGGGGTCAAGGTTCGCGGGCTCGACATGTCTCCGGTGATGGTGGCGAAGACGTCCGAGCGGTGGGGGAGGCTCGGGGCCGAGTTCGTCTGTGGTGAAGTGCTCGACTTCCTGAAGCACGATGCCCGCACCTATGACGCCGTGTACTCGATCTTCGGCGCCGCATGGTTCAGCGACCCTAGGAAGCTCTTCCCTCTGGTCCGCCAACGGCTGCACCCTGGGGGCGTCTTCGTCTTCTCGCAACCGCCGGCCATCCCGGGCGCGTACGGCCCGCAGGGCATGTACAAGGGTGGCTTCGCCGGACCGGCAACGTACACCTATCGCTACAGCTACACCCCCGCGACGTGGAGGAGTCACCTGCTTTCGGCGGGCTTCGTCGAAGCCGTCTCACACGTCCATGAGGCCCCCGAGCCCGGTCACATCGGAACACTGATCGTTCGAGCCGTGGTCCCCCAGTAGCGCCGGCGGCCCTGGTGATCCGACTGCCCCTGAGCCACTCTGCCCCGGCGCAAGCCATCGAGGTGTTGACCGGACTACCGAAGGACACGCCGAGCCGAAGCACGTCCCCCAACCGGCCTGGATGAATGAGTCCAAGGGCTCGTAGCCATAGGCCGCCAGCGAGCGGCGGCACATATGGCTACCATCGCTCGCCCAGCCGGGGAATAGCCTTGAGTCTCCAGTGACTGGAGACGGCAGGGTGGGGGACATGGACGTTACGACCCTCTACTCGATCGGGGAGCTGTCCCGGCGGACCGGCTTGTCCGTGAGGACGATCCGGTTCTACTCCGATTCGGGGGTGGTAGCGCCGACCACCCGAAGTCCCGCCGGTTATCGGCTCTACGACCTCGACGCACTGCTCCGTTTGGAACTCCTCCGCACACTGCGCGAGCTGGGCATGGACCTACCTACGATTCAACGGGGGTCCGCCGACCTGCACAGCCCTGGATTCTTCAGCCATCCGCTCGGCACGACCGGGTTCGAGGCAGGCAAGCAGGCATGGAACACGCTCACCGCCCTGTTTCCGGGCATCCGCGTCACCGCCCAGGACATCCTGGTTGACGGCGACAAGGCCGCCGTCCGCTCGGTCGTCGAGGGAATCGCTCCGGACGGCAACACACAGCCCGTGCTGTTCGAGATCTTCCGCTTCGACAATGGCCGGTTCGCGGAGATGTGGGGGGCCAGCGCGGGATTCCCGACCTCAGCCAGCCCCGAGGAATTGCTCGACTAGCTGCGCTGCCGATCCGACCAACCCGGGAGTCGTTCTTCCGGGTTGGCCACATCTGTCCGGTCCGTCTCGGAGGTATTCCGGCAGTTCCAATACCCGACTCCACCATTAGCGGTCTTCAAGGACGACCTGGTGCGGACCTACCGCGGCTTCCTCGACCGGCGCCGGGCTGATCGACCGCAGGACGAGCACCGCGAGCCCACCGAACAGGAGTGGCACGGCTTCCAGCAGCCTTCGAGCTCCGCAAGGTGTCACTGGGCACCTGCGGGCGACCCTGCGGAACCCCCTGCAAAACACGAACATGCCTGCATCCGCTGCCCCGTCCTCCAGATCGACCCACGTCGGCGGTCCCGACTCATCGAGATCATCCAGAACCTCCGAGAACACATCCGCGAGGCCCGCGCCAACGGCTGGATCGGCGAGGTCGAGGGACTCCAGGTCAGCTTCGACGCTGCGATGGCCAAGCTCAACGGCCTCAAGCGATCTTCAACCGATGGTCGGCCGCAGCTGGTCGACCTTGGCATGCCTGTCTTCACCGACCACGCACTCCGACCCGACAGGGACCGGGAGGGCCCGGACAACCGGCCCTGATCCTGTCAAGGAGCGAGTTCGGCTTGGCGAAGGCCGCGGAACACCGCCGGGGTCGCCCATCCGCGCAGCGTGGCGTGAATCGCCGATCGGAATGCCGCCTCGGCCGTGGCGGCGTCGAGGGCCCCAGCCAGTTCGAGAGTCACCAGCCCGTGCAGGGTTGCCCAGATCGACAGGGCGATCGACGTTGCCTCGCCGACCAGGACGGGCGCCGCCAACGCGCGATCGATCGCCGCGAGGAGCGGACGGATCGGGTCACTGGCACCGACCTCCCCCGACGGGTCGAAGGACTGCACACCACCGAACAGCACCGTGTACAGGTGACTGTGGCCGCGCCCCCAACGACGGTAGGCGACGGCCAGCGCGTAGAGGTCGGCGAGAGGGTCCGCCGAGGTCCGCACCGCCGACACGTCCTGGAACAGGCCGGCGACGGCTCTGTCGCGCACCGCACCGATCAGCCCGTCCTTACCGCCGAACAAGGAATACACCGCCGTCGTCGACGCGTCGGCAGCCGCGGCCACGGCGCGGACCGTGAGCGACTCTCGCGGACGGGTGGCGAGCATCTCGGTCGCGCACTCCACAAGCCGCTCTTTGACGGCCTCGTCGTTCGTTCTCGGCCTACCCACGACCAACAGCCTACCCTCTTTGATAACGTCGTTTTGAAACAGTGTTCTGAAACTGCTGGAGGTCCGCCGTGCTCACGTCCGCCATAGGTCTCGTCCGCTTCACCGGACGCTTACTGCTGGCCCTGGCCGCCGTCGCGATGCTGGTCGTCGTCTTTCTCGCACTGATCGCCCTCACAGACGGGGCGGGCTCGGGGCTCGCCGCATGGTTGCCGACCCTTGGAGTCGGGGCTGCCCTCGCGATGTGGCGGGGTCGGCGCCGCAGTTGGCCGACGCGGCTCGTGCTGTTCCTGCCGGTGGTTGTCGCGGCGGCATTGACGGCGTCGGTCTGCGTTCCGACCATGCCGACGGCCCGGCGGTACCCGCCTGCCCTTCCGTTCGTGACTACGCAGCAATGGAGCCTGTCCACCGGCAGCCGGGTCGCGGCGTATCACTACCCGCCTGCGAACCCCGGCCCCCGGCATGCCGTCCCGCTCGTGTATCTCAACGGCGGACCGGTCCGTGGCATCTCGGTGCTCGACCACCGGTTCCTGCAACTCCTGGCACGCCAGGGCTACGACGTCTACGCCTACGAACAGGCCGGTGGCGGACGAAGCGACCTGCTTCCCATGGGCCAGTACACGATCTCCAGGTCGGTCCACGACCTCGCCGCGTTCATCGACCGCCTGAACAAGGGCAAGGTCGACATCCTCGGATTCTCCTCAGGCGGGGCCGTGCTCACCCGAGCCCTGGCCGACCGGAGCGTCGCCGCACGCCTGCACCGGGCGATCATCGCTGAGCCCGGCCCCATGGACGGCCCGACCGCACACATCACCGGGCACAAGGGCCGCAAATCCGCACGGGGCCTCGCGCCGGCCCCGACCGGGCCGCGATCGACACACGTCCCCCGGTACGCCGTGGCATTCGGCCTCATGCGACTCGGACTCCTCAGCCCCGACACCGGACTGATCGGACAGGCTGAAGGCGACAACGCCTTCACCGCCGCAGACCTCGGCAGCGACACCGCATCCGCCTACTGCGCGCGCGACGCGCACCGCATCCCCGCCGAGGACACCGCACAGAACTTCTCCTTCAGCCCCGCCGCCAGCCTCCGCATCCAGCAGACGGTCAAGAACTCACCCTCCATCGCCTCACAACTGAGGCAGTCCCGGACCCCCGCGATGCTGATGACCGCCGAGTGCTCCTCCCAGGTCCGTCAATGGGCGACCACCGTCCTTGCCAATGACCCCGCCATCCAGCGCACGCAGTACATGCCCGGAGTCGGACACCACATGTGGAACGGCCTCGACGACAACAACGACCGGGCCGCCGCCGTCATCACCGCGTTCCTTCAGGGCAAGCCGGCACCCCTGCCGAACCACCCGCTCCGCGACGAGATCCCTGCCTTCCTGCGCGATCACAAATGACGACGGTGCAGCCCGTCACCGGCAAAGGCCGGCGAACCCTCGAAGCCGTCCGCGCCCTGCGCCTGCGCCAGGTACCGCTAGGGACGATCTCTCAGTCCGGGAAAGGTCGACATATTCGATGGGCATCCCGTCATCACCCTCGGTAACCTGCAACACGGCCCACAAGACCGCGATTGCGCATCGCCGCCCGAGACCAGCGTTGCGTACGAAGCCCGAAGTTCAACGTTTCCGCAGATGTCAGTGCCGACGGTCAAGCGGAACCCACAGGGCGGTCGACGGGCGCGGTCGACGGAAGCAGGTCGTGCACTCGCGGGTGGCCGGCCGGACGGGGGACCAGAGGGAAGATGATCGACGCGTACGAGGACCCCGGCACCCCCGACTCGCGCGGCCCCGCCCGCTATCTGCTGTGGCTGGTGCGGCGGCAGTGGCGGCGGTGTGCGCTCGGGACGCTGCTGAGCAGCACCTGGATGGCGCTGATGGCGCTGTCGCCGTATCTGCTGTCGCGGGCCGTGGACGACGGTCTCGAACCGGGTGACCAGGCCGTGCTGGCGGGCTGGGCCGGTGCGATCCTCGCGGCCGGGACGTTCAGCGCGTGGCTGGGCATCATGCGGCACCGGACGATGACCCGGGTCCGGATGGACGCCAACTTCCGTACGGTCAAGGTCGTGATCGGGCAGTCCGTGCGGCTGGGGGCCGCGCTGCCCCGGCAGGTGGGGGCCGGGGAGGTCGTGACGATCGGCGTCGGTGATGTGACGACGATCAGCCAGTCGCTGACCTTCGTCGGTCCCGGGATCAGCGTGGCCGTCTCCTACAGCGTGGTGGCCGGGCTGCTGCTGTCGGTGTCACCGACGCTCGCCGCCGTGGTCCTGCTCGGGGTGCCCGTCGTCGCCCTGGTCGTCGGACCGCTGCTCGGCCGGCTCCAGGGAGTCGAGGCGTCGTACCGGGAGCGGCAGGGTGTCCTGACCGCCCGTATCGGGGACCTGTCGGGCGGACTGCGTGTCCTCAACGGGCTCGGTGGCAAGGGGCTGTTCGCCGACGCGTTCCGGCGCGACTCGCGCCGTCTGCGGGAGCAGGGGTACCGGGTCGGGGCGGTGAGCAGTTGGATCCAGGCGCTCGGGGTCGGTCTGCCGACGCTGTTCCTGGCCCTGGTGACCTGGCTCGCGGCCCGGCTGGCCGCCCAAGGGGCCATCACCGTGGGCGAGTTGGTGTCGGTGTACGGCTATGTGGCCGCGCTGATCGTGCCGGTGTCGTTCCTCATCGAGTGCGGGTTCCAGATCAGCAGGGCGCTGGTGGCCGCCCGGCGGGTCGTACGGTTCCTGGCGCTCGACCCCGACCACGACATCGGCGCCCCTGGGCTGGACGCCCCGGTGTCCCCGGCCGCGCTGCACGACCCGGACTCCGGCGTGAGCGCCGTACCGGGGCGGCTGACCGCGCTCGCCGGTGCCCGGCCCGCCGATGCCGCCGCCGTCGTCGACCGGCTCGGGCGGTTCGCGCCGTCGGCGGCGACGTGGGGCGGCGTACGGCTCGACGAGGTCGCCCTCACCCAGGTGCGCGCCCGGATCCTGGTCGCGGACAACGAGGCCGACCTGTTCGCCGGGACCCTGCGCGAACTGGTCGCCGGGCGCGGGGAACCCGGCGAGGAGGCCATCGCGCGGGCGGTGCGCGCCGCGGTCGCCGAGGACATCGTCGGCGGGCTGCCGGACGGGCTGGACTCGGCGATCGACGCGCGGGGCCGGAATCTCTCGGGCGGTCAGCGGCAGCGCGTACGGCTGGTGCGGGCGCTGCTCGCCGACCCCGAGGTACTGCTCGCCGTCGAGCCGACGTCGGCGCTGGACGCGCACACCGAGGCCGCCGTCGCGGACCGGCTGCGCGCCGAGCGCGGTGAGCGCCCGGACCGTACGACGGTCGTGGCGTCCACCTCGCCCCTGCTGCTGGACCGGGCGGACACCGTGTACTACCTGGTCGACGGCAAGACGGCGGCCGTGGGCAGCCATCGGCGGCTGCTCGCGGAGGAACCGGGTTACCGGGCCCTGGTGGCCCGCGACACGGACGGGACCGACAGGGAGCAAGAAGGGGAAGAGGAACCCGGCCTGGAGAGCGTCGAGGGGGGCGTACGGTGAGCGGTCAGCTGCCCGTCGCCTCGGTGGCCGATGTCCGCCGGGCCGCCGTCCGGCTGGTCCGGGCCGACGGGCGTGCCTTCGTCGCGCTTCTGCTGCTGAACTCGGCCGCCGCCGGTGCCGGGCTTGTCGCGCCCTGGCTGCTGGGGCGGATCATCGACGAGGTGCGGGCGGGCGCGGGGGTCGCGGCCGTGGACCGGCTGGGGCTGGTCATCGTGGGGTGCGCGGTGGGTCAGTTGCTGCTGGCGCGCTGGGCGCGGTATGTGGGGCACCGGTTCGGGGAGCGGACGCTGGCGCGGGTGCGCGAGGAGTTCGTGGACCGGGCGCTCGCGCTGCCCGCGTCGGTGGTGGAGCGGGCCGGGACGGGTGATCTGACGGCCCGGGGGACGGCCGACGTGAGCACGGTCGGCACGACCTTGCGCGATGCCGGGCCCGAGCTGCTCATCGCCTCGGTGCAGTGTGTGTTCATCGTCGGCGCCGTGTTCGCGCTGGATCCGCTGCTCGGTCTGGGCGCGGTGGTCGCGCAGTCCGGGATCTGGTTCGCGCTGCGCTGGTATCTGCGCCGGGCGCGCACCGCGTATCTCGCCGAGGGCGCCGCCAACTCGGAAGTGGCTGAAAATCTCGCTGCGACGGCGTCCGGGGCGCGCACGGTCGAGGCGTTTCGGCTCGGGGAACGGCGGGTGGCGGTGAGCCGGGAGGCGCTGGACCGGTCCCGGCGCCGGCGGCTGCACACGCTGTGTCTGCGGTCGGTGTTCTTCCCGACCGTGGAGGTGTCGTACGTCCTTCCCGTGGTCGTCGTGCTGGTGGTGGGCGGCGTGTTGCACGGGCGGGGGGCGGTCAGCCTGGGCGCGGTCGTGGCGGCGGCCCTGTATCTGCGGCAGTTGGAGGCACCGCTCGACGAGGTGCTGACCTGGACGGAGCAACTGCAGAGCAGCGGTGCCTCGTTCGCGCGGGTGGAGGGGCTCGGGCGGGCGCCCAGGGGCGGGGCGGAGGCGTCGCCGGTGCCCGTGGGCGACCGGATCGAGGTGACGGGGGTGCGGTACGCGTACGAGCGTGGGGGCGAGGTGCTGCGCGGGGTCGATCTGAGTGTGCGGCCGGGTGAACGGCTGGCTGTGGTGGGGCCGTCGGGCGCCGGCAAGACGACGTTGTGCCGGTTGCTGGCGGGAATCGACGAGCCGAGTTCGGGCACGGTGACCGTGGGCGGCGTACCGGTCTCCGCGCTCGGGCCCGAGGAGCTGCGGCGGCAGGTCGTGCTCGTCACCCAGGAGCACCATGTCTTCCTGGGCACCGTCCGGGACAATCTGCTGATCGCCGAACCGGCGGCCACCGACGCCGAGTTGTGGGCGGCGCTGGCCACCGTGGGCGCCGAGGGCTGGGTGCGCGAGCTGCCGGCCGGGCTGGACACCCGGCTGGGCCCCGACGGGGAGTCGACGGACGGTTCGCAGGCCCAGCAACTGGCCCTGGCCCGGGTGGTGCTGGCCGACCCGCACACGCTGATCCTGGACGAGGCGACGGCGTTGCTGGATCCGACGACCGCGCGTCATACGGAGCGCGCGCTGGCCGCCGTACTAGAGGGGCGGACGGTGATCGCGATCGCACACCGGCTGCACACCGCGCACGACGCGGACCGGGTGGCCGTGATGGAGGAGGGGCGGCTCACCGAACTCGGCACGCACGAGGGGCTGGTGGCGGCCGGAGGGGCGTACGCGGCGCTGTGGCACTCGTGGCACGGGGAGCCGCGTCCGGCCCCGGCGCGGAGGGCGGATCTGGCCCGGAAGGCGGACCCTGCGCGGTAGTCGCCCCCGGCTCGGAAGGCCCGCCCGGCTGGAATCGCCGACCCCGTGGAAGGGCCCGCCCGGTGAAAAGGCCGACCCCTCGGGAGGCCCCGCCCGAGGGAAATGGCCATAGGCCCGCATAGCGAACGGACCGTATAGCGAACATGACCATCCGGACAACGGACCATTTCCAGCCAACTTATTGACGCGGTCCTGACAGGACAGGACACCCGGTGCCACTCTTCCCACGGCACCTTCACAGCGGCTCCACAGTCACATCACCGCTGTGTTCGCGCCACGCATCCGCACGCATCTGCTCTGCCCCGGACGGACGACCACCGTCCGGTCCCCCCTGGCCGCTCGCCCGACGGCCAAGCAGAAGGAGTCAGTGTTGAGACGCCAGTCCCACAGACGCACCCCCCACACCTCCACCGAGCTCTCCCGCACCACCCAGCGGCGGGTCGCCACCGGCGCCCTCGTCGCGGTAACCGCCTTGCTGGCGGCGGCAGTTCAGTCCGGCGCCGCCACCGCGGCCCCGGCGCAGGCGCCGTCGGCCACGACGGGCCGGGTCATACCGGGCGCCGAGTCCATCAGGCTCTCCCCCGCCCAGCGCGCCGCGCTGCTGACCGAGGCCAACGCCACCAAGGTGGAGACGGCCAAGGGACTCGGTCTGGGCGCCAAGGAGAAGCTCGTCGTCCGTGACGTCGTCAAGGACGGCAACGGCACCGTGCACACGCGGTACGAGCGCACGTACGAGGGACTTCCCGTCCTCGGCGGCGACCTCGTGGTCGACACCGCCAAGTCGGGTGCCATGAAGGGTGTGGTGAAGGCGACCGGCGCCACCATCAAGGTGGCGACGACGAAGGCCTCCCTGCCCGTCGCGAAGGCCGAGAAGCAGGCGCTGGCCGCCGCGAAGGACAAGTCGAAGAGCGCGAAGCTGAGCAAGCAGCCGAGGAAGGTCATCTGGGCCGCCTCCGGCCACCCCGTGCTCGCGTTCGAGACGGTCGTCGGCGGGCTCCAGGAGGACGGCACCCCGAACGAGCTGCACGTCATCACCGACGCGGCCACCGGCAAGAAGCTCTTCCAGTACCAGGGCGTCGAGACCGGCATCGGCAACACGATCTACAGCGGCACGGTCGACCTCGGCACCACGCAGTCCGGTTCGACGTACACCATGACCGACGCCGCGCGCGGCGGTCACAAGACGTACAACCTGAACCGCGGCTCCTCCGGCACCGGCACCCTCTTCTCGGGCCCGGACGACGTCTGGGGCAACGGCCAGGCGTCCAACCTGGAGTCGGCCGCCGCGGACGCCCACTACGGCGCGGCGCTCACCTGGGACTACTACAAGAACGTCCAGGGCCGCACGGGCATCAAGGGCGACGGCGTGGCCGCGTACTCGCGCGTCCACTACGGCAACAACTACATCAACGCGTTCTGGCAGGACGGCTGCTTCTGCATGACGTACGGCGACGGGTCGGGCAACGCCAACCCGCTGACCGCCATCGACGTGGCCGGCCACGAGATGACGCACGGCGTCACCGCCGCCACCGCGGGCCTGGTCTACTCGGGCGAGTCCGGCGGGCTCAACGAGGCGACCTCGGACATCTTCGGCACGGCCGTCGAGTTCTACGCCAACAACCCCTCCGACGTCGGTGACTACCTCATCGGCGAGGAGATCAACATCAACGGCGACGGCACGCCGCTGCGTTACATGGACAAGCCGAGCAAGGACGGTTCGTCCAAGGACAGCTGGTCCTCCAGCCTCGGGTCGAACGACGTGCACTACTCGTCGGGCCCCGCGAACCACTGGTTCTACCTCCTCTCCGAGGGCAGCGGCGCCAAGACCATCAACGGCGTCAACTACAACTCGCCGACCTCGGACGGGCTCCCGGTGACCGGCATCGGCCGGGACAAGGCGGAGAAGATCTGGTTCCGCGCGCTCAGCACGAAGTTCACGTCGGCCACCAACTACAAGGCGGCCCGCACGGGCACCCTCGCGGCGGCCGGTGAGCTGTACGGCACGACGAGCCCCGAGTACACGGCCGTCGAGAACGCGTGGGCGGCCATCAACGTCGGCGCGCGTCCGGGCGGCGGTGGCGGCGGTGGCGGCACCTCCTTCGAGTCCTCGACCTCGGTGGCGATTCCGGACAACGGTCCGGCCGTCACCTCGGCGATCACGGTCACCGGTATCCCCGGCAACGCGCCGCGCAACCTGGTGGTCACGCCGAACATCTCGCACACCTGGCGCGGCGACCTCGTCGTCGACCTGGTGGCGCCGGACGGCTCGGTCTACAACCTGAAGCCGTTCAGCTCCTCTGACTCGGCGGACGACGTGGACGAGGACTACACGGTGGACGCCTCCTCCGAGGTCGCCAACGGGACCTGGCTGCTCCGGGTCCAGGACAAGGCGGCGGCGGACGTCGGCAAGATCAATGGCTGGAAGATCACCTTCCCGACCGCCTGAACACACAGCGCTTAAGGACCTGTTCGAGCAACGTTCAGGCCCCGTGAGCAAGGCAGCGCCGCCCCGGTGGATCAACTCACCGGGGCGGCGCTGCCTTTGTGGTTCCTGGGCTGTGCCTTTGTTGACACCGCGCCCGGCCTTGGTTCGCGCTTTATCACGGCCCCACCCGCGTTACACGCGCGAAACGTTGGATCGGAGGGCGATTTTCAGCCAACATCACTTGAGGGTCCTGACATGTACGCGCCTCTGGTGTCACTCTTCCAACACGCCGCAGCAGCACTCCAGTTCCACAAGCACTTCCGTGCGTTCACCCCAAGACCGCACGGAACCCCCACAAAGGAGTCCGCGTGACCCCCCTCTACGCGCGTCGCAACCGCACCACCCTGGCCATCGCCACCGCCGTCGCGGCCGGAGCCCTCCTCACCACCGGTCTGAGCACCGGCGCCTCCGCGCAGAACGAGCCGGCCGGCAGCCAGGCCAGGGCCGCCGCCCTCCCCGTCGCACTGTCCCCGGCCACGCGCACGGCGCTCATCAAGGAAGCCTCGGCCGAGGCCCCGGCGACCGCCGACGCGATAGGCCTCGGCGCCAAGGAGAAGCTCGTCGTCCGTGACGTCCTCAAGGACGCCGACGGCTCGGTGCACACCCGCTACGAGCGCACCTACGCGGGCCTGCCGGTCCTCGGCGGCGACCTCGTCGTGCACCAGAACGCGGCCGGCGTGGTCAAGAGCGTGACCAGAGCGCAGAACGCGGCCATCAAGGTCGCCGACCTCACCCCCGAGGTCTCCACGGCCGCCGTCGAGAAGCAGGCCGTCAAGCTCGCCAAGAGCGCCGGCTCCACCCAGTCGGAGGCGGCCAAGGCGCCCCGCAAGGTGATCTGGGCCGCCTCGGGCACCCCGACCCTCGCCTACGAGACCGTCGTCGGCGGCTTCCAGGACGACGGCACCCCGAACCAGCTGCACGTCATCACCGACGCGGCCACCGGCAAGAAGCTGTACGAGTACCAGGGCATCGAGACCGGCAGCGGCAAGAGCCTGTACTCCGGCACCGTCGCCCTGAGCACGACGAAGTCGGGCTCCACGTTCCAGCTGACCGACGGCACCCGCGGCGGCCACAAGACGTACAACAAGTCCCGCTCCACCAGCGCGTCCACCGGCACCCTGTTCACCGACGCCGACGACGTCTGGGGCACCGGCACCGCGTCCAGCTCGTCCAGCGACCAGACCGCGGCCGTCGACGCCGCGTACGGCGCGCAGAAGACCTGGGACTTCTACAAGGACACGTTCGGCCGCCTCGGCATCAAGAACAACGGTGTCGCCGCCTACTCCCGCGTCCACTACGGCAACGCGTACGTCAACGCGTTCTGGGACGACGACTGCTTCTGCATGACGTACGGCGACGGCGAGGGCAACACCGACCCGCTGACCTCGCTGGACGTGGCCGGCCACGAGATGACGCACGGCGTCACCGCCAACACGGCGGGCCTGGAGTACAACGGCGAGTCCGGCGGCCTCAATGAGGCGACCTCGGACATCTTCGGCACGGCCGTGGAGTTCTACGCGTCGAACGCCTCCGACCCCGGTGACTACCTCATCGGCGAGAAGATCGACATCAACGGCGACGGCACGCCGCTGCGTTACATGGACAAGCCGAGCAAGGACGGCGGCTCGGCCGACAACTGGTCGACGTCGCTGAAGAACCTCGACGTCCACTACTCGTCGGGCCCCGCGAACCACTTCTTCTACCTTCTCTCCGAGGGCAGCGGCGCCAAGACCATCAACGGGGTCAGCTACAACTCCCCCACGTTCAACGGCTCCACGGTCACGGGCATCGGCCGCGCCAAGGCCGTCCAGATCTGGTACAAGGCGCTGACCACGTACATGACGTCGACGACCAACTACAAGGCCGCCCGCACGGCGACCCTGTCGGCGGCCTCGGCCCTGTACGGCAGCGGCAGCGCGGAGTACGCGGCGGTGAACGCGGCCTGGGCGGCGGTCAACGTCAAGGCCTGACGCTCCGCGTGAGTGACGGGTGAGCAGGTGAACAGGTGATCGGCGGGGCGGTACCCGGAACGAAGGCAACTCCGGGGACCGCCCCGTCGTACGTGCGGCCGTACAGGCAGTCGTCTGTACGGCCGCACGTGTGTCCGTATCCCGCACCCCGCCGCACGGCCCCGGACACCCCGCCCTACCCTTGGGTCCCATGTCCTTCACGTACGCGGAGGTCGGCGCGACCCGCGAGCGCGGCTTCCGTTGCCCGCCCGGCTTCCACCACCTGCATGTACGCACCCGCATAGGCGAGGGCGAGAAGGTCTTCCGGCGCGCCGCCGAGGCCGTCCTCACCTGGGAGATGCACCGCGCGATGGGCGTGGGCATCGACGCCACCGCCGAACGGGCGGCCCCCGACATCGACGTCACTGTCACCCTCGCCGGTGTGATCAAGGCGCCCTGCCGGGTGGTCTGGACGGTGGAGGAACACCGCCGCGCCGGCTGGGCGTACGGCACCCTCACCGGTCACCCGGAGTGCGGCGAGGAGTCCTTCGTCGTGGACCGCACGGGCGACGGCACGGTATGGCTGACGGTCAGCGCGTTCAGCCGCCCCGCGAAGTGGTACGCCAAGGCCGCCGGCCCCGCGACCCGGGGCCTCCAGCACGCCTACGCACGCCGGTGCGGGGCGGTGCTGCGGCGGCTGTGCGAGGGATACGGGGAGGCCTGACCAGGGGACCGACCGAGGGGGAACCGGTCCCGGCGCGAAGCCGGGACCAGCGCGAACCCCTCACCACCTGGGTGTCAGCGTGGACCGGAGGTCACCGCAGCAGCACCCCCGCCCCCTCCCCCAGGTCCTCCGCGGGCATCGCCACCAGGCCCATCTCCGCGCTCGACGCCAGCAGCCGGTGCGCCGGCAGGATCCGGACCGTGTACCCGTAGGGCCCCGTCCGGTGCAGCGACAGCGGACCCTCGTACAGCCGGCGCCCCTCCGCGTCCGGGCCGCCGACCGCCTTCAGCGGCACCGTCGTCGCGTCGGTGATGCTGTCCTGCGAGTCCACCCGGCCCGAGACCGCCTGGACCTCGACGTCGTCCGGGGTCAGGTCGCCGAGTCCCACCCGGACCCGGAGGGAGAGGGTGCTGCCCAGTTCCGCCGTCAGGGCGGGGGCGGTCGCCGCCGAGGTCTCGACGTGGTCGACCGTCACCGTGTGCCAGGCGGCGCGGACCCGGGACTTCCAGGCCGCCAGCTCCCTCGCCGTGTCCGGGGTCATGGCCCGGTGGGCGCGGGCCGCGGGAGCGTACAGGCGTTCCACGTACTCGCGGACCATACGGCCGGCCAGGACCTTCGGGCCCAGATGGGTCAGGGTCTCGCGGACCATCTCGATCCAGCGGTCGGGCAGTCCCGTACCGCCGCGCTCGTAGAAGCGCGGGGTGACGCGCCGCTCCAGCAGGTCGTACAGGGCGGCGGCCTCCACGTCGTCGCGGTGGTCGGGGTCGGTGCCCGCGATGCCGTCCGCCGTGGGGATCGCCCAGCCGAAGTCCGGCCGGAACCATTCGTCCCACCAGCCGTCCAGGACCGACAGGTTGAGGCCGCCGTTCAGCGCCGCCTTCATCCCGCTGGTGCCGCACGCCTCCAGCGGGCGCAGCGGGTTGTTGAGCCAGATGTCGCAGCCGGGGTAGAGCTTCTGCGCCATCGCCATGCCGTAGTCCGGGAGGAAGACGATGCGATGGCGGACGCGTGGATCGTCCGCGAACCGCACCAGCTCCTGGATCAGCCGCTTGCCGCCGTCGTCCGCCGGGTGCGCCTTGCCCGCGATGACGATCTGGATCGGCCGTTCCGGGTGGAGAAGCAGATCCATCAGCCGGTCGCGGTCGCGCAGCATCAGCGTCAGGCGTTTGTACGAGGGGACACGGCGCGCGAATCCGATGGTCAGGACGTCCGGGTCGAGCACCCCGTCGATCCAGCCCAACTCCGCCGTACCCGCGCCGCGTTGCCGCCAGGACGCCCGCAGCCGCTCCCGTACCTCCGTCACCAACTGGGCGCGCAGGGACCGTCGTAGCTCCCAGATGTCCTGGTCGGAGATGTCCGCGACCGTGTCCCAGCGCTCCGGGCCGCCGACCGACAGCGCGTCCTCGATGCGTTCCGCGCCGAGTTGGCGGGCGCCGAGCGCCAACACCTCGGGTGCGACCCAGGTGGGCGCGTGCACACCGTTGGTGACCGAGGTGATCGGCACCTCGGCCGGGTCGAACCCCGGCCACAGGCCCGCGAACATCTCGCGGCTCACCTGACCGTGGAGAAGGGAGACCCCGTTGGCCTGGCGGCCCAGCCGCAGCCCCATCACGGCCATGTTGAAGAGGTTCGGCTCGCCGCCCGGGTAGGTCTCCATGCCCAGGGCCAGGACCCGTCGCACGTCGATGCGCGGGAGTTCGGCGTCGGGGCCGAAGTGGTGGGCGACCAGTTCGCGGTCGAAGCGGTCGATGCCGGCCGGGACGGGTGTGTGCGTCGTGAACACCGTCCCGGCGCGCACCGCTTCGAGCCCGGCGTCGAAGTCCAGCCCCTCGTCGCAGAGTTCGGCGATCCGCTCCAGGCCGAGGAAGCCCGCGTGGCCTTCGTTGGTGTGGAAAACCTCGGGGTCGGGGTGCCCGGTGAGACGGCAGTACGTCCGCACCGCGCGCACTCCGCCGATGCCGAGCAGCATCTCCTGGAGCAGCCGGTGCTCGCTGCCGCCCCCGTACAGCCGGTCCGTGACACCCCGTTCGCCGAGGTCGTTCTCCTCCACGTCCGAGTCGAGGAGCAGCAGCGGTACGCGTCCCACCTGGGCCAGCCAGATCCGGGCCCGCAGCGACCGGCCGCCGGGCAGGGCCAGGGAGACCTGGGTGGCGGAGCCGTCGGGTTCCTTGAGGAGGGTGACGGGGAGTTCGTTGGGGTCGAGCACCGGATAGTGCTCCTGCTGCCAGCCGTCCCGGGAGAGGGACTGGCGGAAGTAGCCGTGCCGGTACATGAGTCCGACGCCGATCAGCGGTACGCCGAGATCACTGGCCGATTTCAGATGGTCCCCGGCGAGGATGCCGAGGCCGCCGGAGTACTGCGGCAGGGCCGCCGTGACCCCGAACTCGGGCGAGAAGTAGGCGACGGCGGCGGGGAGTTCACTCCCCGCGCCCTGACCGTCCGCCTCCGCCTCTGTCTGTGTCCGTGCCTGTGTCTGGTACCAGCGGTCGCCGGTGACGTAGTCACGCAGGTCGTCGGCGACCGCGGTGAGGCGGCGCAGGAAGCGGTGGTCCCCGGCGAGTTCGGTGAGCCGCTCGGGAGAGAGGCCGCCGAGGAGCCGTACGGGGTCGCACTCCGAGTCGGCCCAGCGCTCGGGGTCGACGGAGCGGAAGAGTTCGCGGGTCTCCGCATGCCATGACCAGCGCAGATTGCGGGCCAAATCACTGAGTGGCCGGAGGGGTTCGGGGAGAACGGGACGGACGGTGAACCGACGGATCGCCTTCACATTCCACCTCGGTGGTCGCGCCTGATGTCAATCCTGTACGTACCGGGGCCCACGACCGCGTGTGCCCCGTCATCAACCCCTTGACGGTATCGGTGCGGGAGCGTCCGAACCATGGCGCGTATCGTGCGCCCCCGGCCAGGAGCGACCGCCGATATGGCCGGTTCAACCCCAGCAGGCCACCTTGTGACACTTCTCCCCGCACGAGAGGCTGCCCGGAAGGCCGCCGGACGCCGGCGGCCGGGGAGGGGGAACTCCAGCCATGAAACGGACGTACACGCGAGGTCCGCGCTGGGCGGCGGCCCTGACCGCCGCGGCCACCGCTGCCGTGCTGTCGGTCGCCGCACCCGCGCAGGCGGCCCCGGAGGGCCGCATAGCCGGCGCCGGCGAACCCGGTTCCGTCGGCGGAAGCTATCTGGTGACACTCAAGGGGGGTACGGCGGCCTCGTCGGCGGACGGCAGAGGACTCGCCGCGAGGTACGGCGCGAGAATAAGCCACATCTACGGCAGCGTCCTGAACGGTTACGCCGTTCACGCCGACGAGAACCAGGCGAGGCACCTCGCGGCGGACCCCCGCGTGGCCTCGGTCGCCCAGGACACCAGGATCACGTACGACCGCACCGGCCGAGGCGGCTTGAGCGGCCGACAGGACCCGGCGTCCTGGGGTCTGGACCGGATCGATCAGCCCGACCTGCCGCTCGACGGCGACTACACCTGGCCGCGGTCGGCGGGCAGGGGCGTCACGGTGTACGTGATCGACACCGGGATCCGGATCTCGCACAAGGACTTCGGCGGGCGGGCGAGTTACGGCTGGGACTTCGTCGGCGACGACGGATCGGCCGGCGACGGGAACGGCCACGGCACGCATGTCGCGGCGACGATCGCCGGTACGGCCTTCGGCGTCGCGAAGAAGGCCAGGGTCGTCTCCGTACGTGTCCTCGACAACTCGGGCGGCGGTACGACGGCGCAGGTCATCGCCGGTATCGACTGGGTGACCAAGCACGCCAGGAAACCCGCCGTCGCCAATGTGAGCCTCGGCGGCAACCACAACCCCCAACTGGACACGGCCGTACGGAACTCGATCGCGTCCGGGGTCACCTACACGGTCGCCGCCGGGAACGCCGGGGAACCGGCGGAGGCGTACTCGCCGGCCGACGTCAAGGAGGCGATCACGGTCGGCGCGACCGGACCGGACGACGCCCGCGCCGACTTCTCGAACTGGGGACCGGCTCTCGACCTGTTCGCCCCGGGCGTCTCGATCACCTCGGCGTCCTATGCCAGTGACACCGGGCGGGTGACCTATTCCGGTACGTCGATGGCGGCGCCGCACGTGGCGGGCGCCGCCGCGCTCTACTTGGCGGATCAGCCGAACTCCAGTCCGGCACAGGTGTCCAGGGCACTGACGGGTCTCGCGGCGCCCGGGAAAGTCTCCGACCGGAGGGCGGGTTCACCGAACAAACTCCTGCGGACACCGCTCCCCTAGAGACAGTGTGCCGTTGTCGGCCCCGTCCGCCGGACGGGGCCGATTCCGTTCGCCGACGTGGCTGATCCTCGCTGCGGACATACGCGCGAGTAGTTGGCAAAGTGCCGGATTGCCCACCCGAATAGGGTGGGAAGGCTCCCCCGGTACACGACTGGGACACACCACGCAGGACACCCTCCCCACATCCATCCGCCCACCCACGTTGACGCGGACAGGAGCGGTAATGCCCGCCACGCACCACTCGTCACCACCCTCGACACCCACCTCCGGCACACCACCGATACGCCTGACGGACACCACCGTTCCGCCGGGCGCCCCGGAGACATCCTCTCCGGCCCCGAGGACACCGTCCGCCGCCCGGCCCACAGCCCCGGAGCGACCCTCCGGCCCCGGTCCCGGTCACGTCCCGACGGCCCGCGAGACACCCTCCGCCAAGGGCGGACCGGCCCCGGGCGCGTCCCCGGCCGACGACGAACCGACGGCCCCGGGCACACCGTCCGCCGCTGACTCCACAGACTCCACTGACACCGCTGACACCGCTGACACCGTGGTCGGCCGTATCCCCGTCCTGGACGTCCGTCCCCTGGTCATGGGCGGGAGCCGTCCCGCCAAGGCGGTGGTCGGCGAGGCCTTCGAGGTCTCGGCCACCGTCTTCCGCGAGGGCCATGACGCGGTCGCCGCCAACGTCGTACTCCGCGATCCGAAGGGCCGCCCCGGCCGCTGGACGCCGATGCGCGAACTGGCCCCGGGCACCGACCGCTGGGGCGCCACCGTCGAGGCCGACGCACCCGGTGCCTGGACGTACACCGTGGAGGCGTGGGGCGACCCGATCAGCACCTGGCGCCACCACGCGGGCATCAAGATCCCGGCGGGCATCGACACGGAACTGGTGCTGACGGAGGGCGCGCTGCTGTACGAGCGGGCCGCCGTCGGCGTACCGAAGAACAAGGGCAAGCGGGAGGTGCTCCTGGCCGCCGCCGAGGCCCTCCGGGACACCGAACGCCCGGCACCGGCCCGGCTGTCGGCCGCCCTCACCCCGGCCGTGGACAAGATCCTGGCCCGGTATCCGTTGCGTGAGCTGGTGACGTCGAGTGAGCCGTTGCCGCTGGTGGTGGAGCGGGAGCGGGCGTTGTACGGGGCGTGGTACGAGTTCTTCCCGCGGTCGGAGGGGACGCGGGAGCGGCCGCACGGGACGTTCCGGTCGGCGGCGCGGCGGTTGCCGGCGATCGCCGCGATGGGCTTCGACGTGGTCTACCTGCCGCCGGTCCACCCGATCGGGCGGACGTTCCGCAAGGGGCCGAACAACACGTTGTCGGCGTCGGCGGGGGATGTGGGGGTGCCGTGGGCGATCGGTTCGGCGGACGGCGGCCACGACGCCGTGCACCCGGAGCTGGGCACCATGGAGGACTTCGGTTTCTTCGTCGCCGAAGCCGCCCGGCACGGGTTGGAGATAGCACTGGACTTCGCGTTGCAGTGCTCCCCCGACCACCCGTGGGTGGAGAAGTATCCGCAGTGGTTCCACCACCGCCCGGACGGGACGATCGCGTACGCGGAGAACCCGCCGAAGAAGTACCAGGACATCTACCCGATCGCCTTCGACGCGGATCTGCCGGGTCTGGTCGCGGAGACGGTGCGGGTGCTGCGGCACTGGATGGCGCACGGGGTGCGGATCTTCCGGGTCGACAACCCGCACACGAAACCGGTCGTGTTCTGGGAGCGGGTGATCGCGGAGATCAACGGCACCGACCCGGACGTGATCTTCCTGGCGGAGGCGTTCACCCGCCCGGCGATGATGCGCACGCTGGCCCAGATCGGTTTCCAGCAGTCGTACACCTAC
>NZ_LIQQ01000750.1 GCF_001418565.1 Streptomyces graminilatus
CGGCGGGGTCGAGGGCGGGCGGGGCCGGGACCGTCCACATCCACTCGCGGAGCTTGTCGCGTTCGTGGGTGAGTTCGTGGATGTCGGTCTCGGCGTACTCGAACTCCGGGGACCAGAAGAGTGCGTCGAAGGGGCACACCTCGATGCAGATACCGCAGTACATGCAGAGGGAGAAGTCGATGGCGAAGCGATCGAGGACGTTGCGGCTGCGCTCACGGCCGCCGGGGGCCGCGGGAGGCACCGTCTCCTTGTGGGAGTCGATGTAGATGCACCAGTCAGGGCACTCGCGGGCGCACAGCATGCAGACCGTGCAGTTCTCCTCGAAGAGGCCGATGACTCCTCGGGAGCGGGGCGGGAGGTCGGGCTGGACGTCCGGGTACTGCGCGGTGACGGTCTTCTTCGCCATCGTGCGGAGGGTGACGGCCAGGCCCTTGGCGAGGCCGGCGCCGGGGATACGGGACCTGGCGGGCGGGAGAGGCTCAGCCATGGTTACGAGATCACCACCTTCACGATGCCGGTGAGGGCGATCTGGGCGAGGGAGAGGGGGACGAGGAGCGTCCAGGAGAGCTTCTGGAGCTGGTCCTCGCGCAGGCGGGGGTAGGTGACACGCAGCCAGATCACGACGAAGGCCAGCACCGCCGTCTTCAGGAGGGTCCAGACCCAGCCGAAGCCGTCGGCGGCCCAGGGGCCGTGCCAGCCGCCCAGGAAGAGGACGGTGGTCAGGCCGCACAGGACGACGATCCCGGCGTACTCGGCGAGGAGGAAGAGAGCGAAGCGAAGGCCGGTGTACTCGGTGTAGGCGCCGAAGATGATCTCCGAGTCGGCCACCGGCATGTCGAAGGGAGGCCGTTGGAGTTCGGCGAGGCCGGCCACGAAGAAGACGATCGCGCCGACGATCTGCCAGGGCAGCCACCACCACTCGAAGGCGTCGAGGATGCCGGGGAGCGAGACCGTGCCGGCCGCCATCGCGACCGAGGCGGCGGTGAGGAGCATCGGGAGTTCGTACGCGAGGAGTTGCGCGGCGGTGCGAAGGCCGCCGAGAAGGGAGAACTTGTTGGCCGACGCCCAACCGGCCATGAGCGAGCCGAGGACACCGACGCCCATGACGGCGAGGACGAAGAAAATGCCCGCGTCGACGACCTCGCCGACGGCGCCCTCGCCCGGGCCGATCGGAATCGCGAGGAGGACCAGGAGGTACGGGAGGAGGGCTACAGCGGGGGCGAGCTGGAAGATACGGCGGT
The DNA here is from genome assembly GCF_001418565.1 of Streptomyces graminilatus. GTDB lineage: Bacteria > Actinomycetota > Actinomycetes > Streptomycetales > Streptomycetaceae > Streptomyces > Streptomyces graminilatus. The sequence goes on from NZ_LIQQ01000750.1 coordinate 1,242, forward strand.
CGGCTCCGGTCGGGACGATGTCTTCCTTCTGGGCGAACTTGACGCCGTCCGCGACCAGTTGGGCCCAGCCGTGGAAGCCGCCGGCGTACATCGGGCCGAGGCGGCCCTGCATGTGGGCCATCACCTTGTGCTCGGCCTGACCGACGATCAGAGGGAAGGTGAGGAAGACGACGAAGACGATCAGGAGTCGCAGGGCAACGTCGAGCGCGTCGTTCACTGCGAGCCTCCTGAGGGGTTGTCGGAGCGCGTATCTCCGGGGGTGGGATGGCCGAGCGCGGGGTCGTCGAGGGTGGGGTCTTCGAGGGTCGGGACTTCGGGCGCGGGGTCCTCGGGCGCGGGAGCTTCAGGCACGGAGTCCTCGGGCGCCGGAGCTTCGGGCGCGGGGTCCTCGGTTGACTCAGGGGACTTCGTGGGTTCGTCGAAGGCTGGGCGTGCGTGGTGCCAGGGGGCGTCCGCCGTGGGTGGTGGCGCGGGGGTCTCGGTCACCGGCGGCTGCGGCTGCGGCTGCG
>NZ_LIQQ01000751.1 GCF_001418565.1 Streptomyces graminilatus
TAGGGGCGGCGGGGGCGAGGAGGATCCGGGACCGTCGCGGCTCCGCCCGGATTCATGGTCGGATGAGACCGCGTCCCCCCACCGAACGGAACGGAGCACATCCATGACCTCCTCCACCGACGAGCTCGTCGTCACCCGGGCCACGCCCGCTGACTGGCCGGTGGTCACCGGATGGGCGGCCGACGAGGGCTGGAACCCGGGGCTGTCGGACACCACCGGGTTCTTCGCCCAGGATCCCGAGGGCTTCTTCATCGGCAGGGTCGACGGGCAGCCGGTCTCGGCGATCTCGGTCGTCAACTACGGTGACGCGTACGCCTTTCTGGGTTTTTATCTCGTCCGTCCCGACCTGCGCGGACACGGCTACGGAATCACCACCTGGAAGACCGCGCTGGCCCACGCCGGCACCCGTACCGTCGGCCTCGACGGAGTGGTCGCCCAGCAGGACAACTACCGCCGCTCGGGCTTCGAACCCGCCCACCGCAACCTGCGGTTCACCGGAACCGCCCCCGCCGCCGGCCTCCCGGCGCGGGTGCGTCCCGTACGGCGGGAGGACCTTGCGGCGATCACCGCGTACGACGCCCTCTGCACCCCCGCCGACCGGCCCCGCTTCCTGGAGTACTGGCTGACGGCACCCGGTCATCGGGCCTTCGTGTGCGAGAGCGCCACCGGTGCCGGCCCCGCGAATCCTGGCCTCACCGGCTACGGAGTCGTCCGCCCCGGCCGGGACGCGCACCGCATCGGCCCGCTGTTCGCCGACACCGCCGCCGACGCCCGCGCACTGTTCGCAGCCCTGACCACCGACGTGGCCGGGACGGAGGTCGCCATCGACGTCCCCGAGCCGAACGAGGCCGCCGTGGCGATGGTCGAGGAGGCCGGCTTCGCGCCGTCCTTCGAGACGGCACGCATGTACACGGGCCCCGTACGGGAGTTCGCGCGCGGGCGGGTCTTCGGGGTGACCACGCTCGAACTGGGTTAGCGGCGAACCTCCGTTGGACGGCCGGCACAGTGCCGGCGTCAATACCGTTGCGTTCGCCGCACCGGGATGCTGTTGTTACGGCATGGATCATGCAGCGGTGCTCGCCCTTTACGACCGGGACATGCGTGAAGGCGCGCAACCCGACGGGCCAGGCGCCCGGATCGAACGGGTGGGCGGAGTGGTGCGCCAGGTCGCCGACGCCCAGGGGTGGAACGGGGTCGTCTGGTCCGACCTGGACGCCGACCGGGCCGACAGCTCGATCGCCGAGCAGATCCGCCACTACGGCGATCTCGGGCGGACGTTCGAATGGAAGCTCTACGGCCACGACCTCCCCGTCGACCTGGGCCGGCGGCTGCGGGCGGCGGGGTTCACGGCCGAACCGGAGGAGACGCTGATGATCGGTGAGGTCTCCCGGCTGAGCTTCGACACCGAACCGCCCGAGGGCATCCGTCTCGTTCCGGTGACCGACCGGGCCGGCGTCGACCTCGTGGCGGACGTGCACGAGAAGGCCTTCGGTACCGACAGTTCCCGGCTGCGGCACCAACTGCTGGCCCGGCTCACCGACGACCCGGACTCGGTCGCCGCGGTCGTGGCGCTGGCCGGCGAGGAACCGGTGAGCGCGGCCCGTATGGAACTCGTGCCCGGCACCCGGTTCGCCGGGCTGTGGGGCGGCGGCACCGTCGAGGCCTGGCGCGGCCGGGGCATCTACCGCGCCCTGGTCGCCCACCGCGCCCGCGCCGCCGTAGAGCGCGGTTACCGCTATCTCCAGGTCGACGCCTCCCACCAGAGCAGGCCCATCCTGGAGCGCCTCGGTTTCGAACCGCTCACCACCACGACGCCGTACGTGTACGAGTACGAGGCCAAGTCCTGAGCGTGCCGGCCGGACAGCGGGGAGGGGCCGCTGTACCGGGCTGCCGTACAGGCCGCCGTACCTGGCTGTAGGACGGCCGCACCGTGCCGGTCGTGGGCACGGTGCGGTGGGTCGGCCGAAGCCAGGGCCTGGTCCCGGGTGCTCAGCGTCCGCAACGGGGTTTCGAACACCCCGGACGAGTTGTCAGCGCCGCCTGCCGCGTGAGCTGCGGGGCGTCTTCGCCCGGTCCAGCGCGGCCACGCCCAGAGCGGCGAGTCCGATCTGGATGAGCGACTCGATCCAGTCGACGCCGTCGGTGTCGGACACGCCGAACCCGGCGGCGATCGCCGATCCGACGAGCGCGGCCACGATGCCGACGGCGATCGTCCAGAGGATTCCGATGCGCTGGCGCCCTGGTATGACGAGTCGTCCCAGGACGCCGATGACGGCGCCGATGATGATGGCGCCGATGATGCTGGAGATGGTCATTTCCGCCCCACTTCGCCGGGATTGGCTACCCCCTCTCTCCTGCCCGCTGCGGCTCGGGACAGTCCGCCGGACTCCGTGAACAGCGAAGCGGCCCGGCCCCCGAGGCAGACCGGGCCGCTTCCGACTCACTCATACCCTGGGGGCGCTCCGCGCCGTCGCGCCCGCACTCAACAGCCCCAGGAACAGGGCCAGGGCGCCGACGATGATGTTGTTCAGCACGACACCCGTGTCAGGACTGTCGCCGACGATCCACGGCGAGACGATCATCCAGATGCCCATCGCGCACAGAGCCCCGCTGAGGCCGTACATGCGTTCAGGCGTGTTGGTGAACCCGAGGGCCAGCAGACCGATCGCGATGCCCATGATCAGGTTGTGGGTCACGAGCGGGGGCTGGCTTGTCGTGTAGTGGAGGATCCAGGGGGATGCCGCGCAGTACAGACCGACGAGGAACACCGGTCCGTCCACGAGCGCCACATCACGACCGCCGAGCATACGGGCGTACCGTGCCCGCATTTCGGATACATCAGGGTGACTGTGGATGTCACCTGTGGTGTGCGAGACGTTGGCCATGACTCGTCTCCTTCGGCTGTGCAGGCCCTACCGCTTCTGGTGCGGTTTGCGGTGAACGCCGCGTACAGCTATTGTGCGCTTATTTTTCCCTTATGCGCAGTCCGGTGTCCGGTGATTCTGCGTTGCCGGCCCCGCACGGTGAGTGTTCCGCCCGGCTCCCCGGCCGGCTTGGCGGCATCAGGTGGTCCGGGATGCGAGACCGGTCGGCTTTTCCTTGACTGCCGTCTTCGGTGACTGTCACGATCAAGGACATGACGATGCGACTGGACCTCACGCGGCGACGCCATGTCGACCTCGCGCGTGTCTCCAGTGCCTCCTGTTGCTCCGCGGCCTGATCCCCGTCCCGATCCGCCGCGCCCGTTCCGTTTCCGCAACCGCCTGACATTCGCCGGACCTCGGTCCGGACGCGATCGGCGTGCCTCGAAACGGCTTCCCGGCTTCCCGGCTTCCGAATAGCCGGAAGCCCAACTCCCTGGGAACGAGCTCCAGTTCGCGGCGGTTCACGGCCGACACACGTCCCGCTCGCACCGTACGGCCTCGCCCGCCGGCCGGCACTCCTGACCGCCCGCACGCCCGGGCCGCCCGCCACGCACGGGCGGCCCCGGAATTCCGGCAAGCCTCCCGAAAGAGGACCCATGGCCACCATCCTGTCCGTCTCCGGCAGCCCCTCCGTCTCCTCCCGCACCGGAAAACTCCTGCGCCACCTCGACACCCGGCTGGCCGCGCAGGGACACGAGGTGATCCCGCTCGACGTACGCACCATCCCCGCCGAGGCCCTGCTCGGGGCCGACTTCCGGCACCCGGCGATCGTCGAGGCCACCGAACTGTTCGCACGCGCCGACGGTGTCGTCATCGGCACCCCGGTCTACAAGGCGTCCTACTCCGGTGTCCTCAAGGCGCTCCTCGACCTGCTCCCGCAGTACGCACTCACCGGCAAGACCGTGCTGCCGCTCGCCACCGGCGGCACCACCGCCCACGTCCTGGCCATCGACTACGCCCTGCGGCCGGTCCTCAACTCCATGGGCGCCGCCCACATCGTCCAGGGCTGGTTCACCCTCGACAAGGACATCACCACACGCGAGGACGGCTCCATCTCGGTCGCGACGGCCACCGCCGAGGCCCTCAACCAGATACTCGACCAGTTCTCGTCGGCACTCGGCCGCTCTCCGTACCTCGCCGCGGCGGTCTGACCACACGGCCCGCACGACCTGCGCGGCCCACGCGGCGTACGCGATCCACGCGACGTACGCGACGTTCCCGATCGGAGATCTTCGGTGTCCCTCACCTTCCACTGGTTCCTCCCCACCAACGGCGACAGCCGCCACGTCGTCGGCGGTGGCCACGGCACCCCGGCCACCGCCGACGACGTGGC
>NZ_LIQQ01000752.1 GCF_001418565.1 Streptomyces graminilatus
GTCGGTTCGTCCAGGACCAGGAGTTCGGGGGTGCCCAGGAGGGCCACCGCCAGGGAGACGCGGCTGCGCTGGCCGCCGGAGAGGTTGCCCGCGAGGGCGTCGGCGCGGGTGGTGAGGTCCACGTCGGTGATGGCCCGGGTGACGTTCTCGTGGCGGCGCTCGGCGGCCGCGCGGCCGGGGTCGAGGATCGCGGCGAAGTAGGCCAGGTTCTGGCGGACCGTCAGGTCGTCGTAGACCGAGGGGGCCTGGGTCACGTACCCGATGCGGGTGCGGAGCGTGGGGTGGCCGGCGGGGTGGCCGAGGACGTCGAGGGTGCCGGTGACCTTGGCCTGGGTGCCGACGATCGCCCGCATGAGGGTCGACTTTCCGCAGCCCGAGGGGCCGAGCAGGCCGGTGATCTGGCCGCGCGGGACGGTGAAGTCGAGGCCGCGCAGGACCTCGCGGGTGCCTCGTACGACGGTGAGGGCTTCGGCCTGAACGGCGGGGCCGACTTGGACTGCGTCAACGGCCTGGACGGCTCCTCCAGGCTGCAGAGCGTTGTAATTCATCATGCGATGAATAATGCTCTCGGTGGGAGAGGGCGTCAAGTCCGTTGTCCGGTGTCTGTTGTCTGCCGCCTGTCGCGTGTCGTTCGTCGTCTGTGTGGGGGCGCAGGCGCGTGGTGGGGTGATCGGAAGGTGGGCTTCCGGTTCGGGTGACTCCCGGGGCTTCCTTTGACTCCGCTTCTTCCCGGCGGACGGGAGAAGTGGGTGCTGTGGCTGCCCGGCTCTGCCGACAATGGATTTCATTCGCCCGTGCCCTGCTTCCGTTCGCTGTCGGAGGTGCGTTTGTCATGCGCTTTGGCGTCCGCAAGGCCGATCCCCTCGCTTCTCTCGTCGTCTTCCTAGCCGCGCTGCCCCTGTGTGTGGGCGTCGCCGTCGCCTCCGGTGTGCCTGCCGAGCTGGGGCTGGTCACCGGGATCGTCGGTGGGTTCGTCGCCGTCGTACTGCCCGGGAGCGGCCTGCGGGTGAGCGGGCCGGCGGCGGGGCTCACCGTTCTCGTCTTCGAGGCCGTGCGGGCGTACGGGCTGGAAATGCTCGGCGTGCTGGTGTTCGCGGCCGGTGTCGTGCAGCTCGGGCTCGGGGCGTTGCGGCTCGGGCGGTGGTTCCGGGCCGTGTCCGTGGCGGTCGTCCAGGGGATGCTCGCCGGGATCGGGATCGTGCTGGTCGCCGGGCAGGTGTACGCCCTGGGTGACGTGAGCACGCCCACGAGTGCGCTCGGGGCGGTGCGCGGGCTGCTCTCGCTGCCCGGGGACGCGGATCCCGTGGCCTTCGGCATCGGCGGCGCCACCATCGCCGTACTCCTGCTGTGGCGGCGCTGGAAGTGGGGGGCGAGGCTGGTGCCCGGGCCGCTGGTGGCGGTGGCGCTCGCCTCGGGGGTGACCTGGGTGCTCGGCCTGGATGTGCGGCGGGTGGAGGTTCACGGGCTGTCGGCCGCCGTGCGGGTGCCGGGGGCGGCGGATTTCGGGCGGCTCACGGAAGTGGGGGTCATCGGGACGGTCGTCGCCCTTGCCCTGCTCGCGTCCGCGCAGTCGCTGCACGGTGCGGCGGCCGTCGATCGGCTGCGTCGGGGGGCGCGGACCGACTACGACCGGGAGTTGCTTGCCCAGGGGGTCGGGAACGCGGTGTGCGGGGTGCTTGGGGCGTTGCCGATGGTCGCGATGGCCGGACGTGGTGTCACTGGGGGCGTGCCCGTCATTGGGGGCGTGCCCGTCACTGGGGGCGAGGCAGGGGTGCGGGCTCGGGCGCGTGTGAGCGTGGCATGGGTTCTGTTCGGGGTGGGGCTGCTCGCCGTTGTGGCCTTTGTGCCCGGGGTGTTCGGGGTGCTCGGGGTTGTTCCGGTGGCTTCGCTGGCCGGGGTGTTGGTGCATGCCGGGTGCGGGCTCGTGCCGGTGCGGGAGGTGAGGGTGCTGTGGCACGGGCATCGGGGGGAGGTGGCGGTGCTCGTGGTGACGGCCGTCGCCATCGCTGTCGCCGGGTTGTTCGAGGGGGTCGCGGTCGGGCTCGCGCTTGCCGTGGGGAAGACCGCCTGGGATGTCAGCCATGTGCGGGTGGAGGTCGGTGAGGGGGGTGACGGCTGCGTTGTCGTGCGGGTTCTCGGGCATGCGACGTTCTTGCGGTTGCCCAAGTTGCTGGATGACCTGGAGGGTTTGGAGGGTTTGG
>NZ_LIQQ01000753.1 GCF_001418565.1 Streptomyces graminilatus
GGGTGAGGTCGGCGGGGCCGGTGATGCCGGTCGGGCTGGTGACCCCGGCGGGGCTGGGCAGGGCGGTCGGTTCAGCGAACCCGGCTGGTCCGGTGGGTCCAGCCGGTCCGGTGGGTCCGGCCATGCCGGTGGTCCTGGCCAGCCCGTGGTCGAACTGACCCTGTGCGTCGAGGACTTCGTCGGGCCCGACCGCTGGCGGTGGGTGCTGTTCGGGCCCGACGGCGGGGTCCTCGCCCGGCACGAGGTGCGTCTCGACCCGGCCGGGCCACAGTACGAGGCCTTCCTCGACCTGCCCGGATATCTGCGCCGGCACGCGGCCCCGGACGTACGGGCGGCGCGGGAACGGGAGATCGTCCGGGACGTGGGCACCTGGATCGGCACGGAGGTCCTCGGGCCCGTCGCGCCCGCGCTGCTCGCGGCGGCACCGGCGGTCGTACGGGTCGTCGTGCCGAGGGACGTACCGGCCGCGCGGCGCCTGATGTTCGTACCCCTGGAACTGGCCCATGCGCGGGGGCGGCCACTGGCCGTCCAGGACGTGACCCTGGTGACGCAGCGGGGTGCGGGACGCGAGGGCGGGGAGCGTGAAAAGGGGCGTCCAGTACGGGTGTTGGCGCTGTTCAGTCAGCCCGAGGGCAGCCGGGCGCTGAACCTGCGGCGCGAACGGCTCGCGCTGACACGGCTGTTCACGGACGCGGCCCGTTCCGGGCGGGCGGTGGAGGTGCACACCCTTCAGTACGGGGTGACACGCGAGCGGCTGCGTACGGTACTGGCGCGGCCGGCCGGGTGGGACCTGATCCATGTCTCCGGGCACGGCACCCCCGGCGAACTGCTCCTGGAGACCGATACCGGGCGCCCCGACCGGATCCGGGCCCCCGAACTCGTCGACCTGCTCGGCACCGCCCGCGATGTCTCCCTGGTCACCCTGTCGTCCTGCTGGTCGGCGGCGGCCGGGACTCCGGTGAGCGAGGGCAACGGGGCTTCCGGCGGTCCCGAGGGCGCCGTGGTCGGGGCCGTCGCCGGGGACCTCGTCGAACGGCTCGGGTGCGCGGTGCTGGCGATGCGGTACCCGGTGGAGGACGGGTTCGCGATCGCCCTCGCGGAGGGTCTCTACCGTCAACTGGTCGTCGAGGGGCAGGTGTTGCCCCGGGCGCTGGCGAGGGTACTGGCCGAGCTGTCGGCGGAGGGGGCGCCCGCGTCGGCCCTCCGGGCGGCGACTCCGGCACTGTTCGGCGCGCGGGCGGTGAGGTTGAGGCTGGGCGCGCCGGTGGGTGGGGTGCCGGGCACGCCATCGGGTGGAGCACAGCGCCGGGCGCCGGGTGAGTCCACGGCCCCCTCGGGACCGCCGGATGAGCCGACAGTTGGAGCGCCGGGCGGGGCGGACATCCCCGGCCGGGACACCCCAGCCCAACTTCCCGCCAGCACCGCGCACCCGAGCCGTTCGACGAGGTCCCCGGCGACGGCCGCGACC
>NZ_LIQQ01000754.1 GCF_001418565.1 Streptomyces graminilatus
TTCCTCGCCTCCGACGCCGCCTCCTACATCACCGGCGCCGTCGTCCCGGTCGACGGCGGAGCGGGCATGGGCCACTGACCCCGGTGACCGACTCTCCCAGGAGCCCGATGCGCGAATGACCTGACAGTGGGAGCAGTCCCCCGGGGCTGCCCCGCGGCGAAGAGGCATCCAGGTGTGTCCAGCACCTCTGCCTCGCCGACCGCATCTCTGCCACCACCGCGCGAGTGTCCAGCTCGCCCGGTGAAGAACCCGGTCCACGACCGGGCAACACCGCCCCTGCCAGGGCGGATCGCATGGTTCCCGAAGAACCCGGCCCCACCGAAGCGGGGCCGTCGCATGCCCGAAAGGAGGGCGTGCCCTGCCCATGATGCAGCATGCCCGCGCACCGGTCCACCACGCCGCCGCACCCCCGCACCCGGCGCACGGACAACCCCAAACATCCACAGACAACCTGTTCATCCTGGTTCGTTCTCGAGCGGATCAGGAAGTCGGCACGACCGCATCCCGCCGCACGCGCCGCCCCGACTTCCTGCGCGCCGCCGCCTGGGCCATCCAGGCCCGGCTCCACCCCCGGGCCAGTCCCACGACCCTGCGGGTCGCCGAGGACCTCGCCGGCCGCCTGAACGCCGACGGACAAGTCGCCTACTGCCGCGAGGCGATGTGGAAGCGCCTGCGCATCAGCCGCAGAACCCTGGAACGCCACGTGGCCGTACTGCGCGAACTCGGCCTCCTGGCCTGGGCCCTCCACGGCTCCCGCACCAACACCCGCCCCGCCGGCAGCGGCGAGTGGGCGGGCACCGCCACCATCTACGCGGCCGTCGTCCCTCGCGCCTGGGACGACGCCGTCGGACACCGCGTGCACGGCCACGGCTACCACGCCCGGCACATCGGATTCACCCCACGCGGCCGCGAACTGGCCATCACGGAGGCACGGCGGCGCACCCGCCCGCCACGACGCCATGACGCCCCTTCCTGTAAGACCAACCACCAACGACGTACAGCTCAGGTAGAGGGGAAGAACAACAACGCCGCCCCCGGCTACGGACGCCGCGCACGCAGATGCCCGCAACCCCTTGCCGAGCCCTACCAGGCCAGCCCGCAACAAGCCGCACACGCGGTGTCCGTCGCCGCCCGGATACGGCCCCTGATCCCCTGGACCCAGGCCGAGCCGCTGCGCCGCCTCGCCTTCGCCCTGCGGCCCTGGACCACCGCCGGCCGGTCCGCCGAAGACATCGCAGCCGAACTCATGGCGTGGCGGATCCCCCGCCGGCCCAGCTCCCCGGCAGCCCTGATCATGTCCCGCTCCCGTACGCACACCTGCACACCAGGAGCCGAGGACCCCGGCGTCACCCGCCCGGCCGCCGCACCCACCGGGGTGCCGCCCAACCAGGCCTTCCGCCATGCTGCCGAGCAACTGCGCGCCCGCCTGCCCGATCCCGGAGAGCCATCCGCCCCCGAGGAACCCGGCTTCGTCATCCGCGACCGCATCCTCGCCTCCCTCCAGCAGGCCGAACGGGACTGGCGTGCCCGCACCCCCCAGGAGTGCTCCACCTTCGCCGCATGGGATGCCATCTGCGACGCCCGGGAACGAGCACCGCGGTGACGTCCACCCAACCCCTCAGGCGGCCCGGCCCGCCCCGGCCACAGATGCGCCCGGCTCACCGCGGCGAGCAGCGCGGAGCGCCCGAAGCGCTCGCCACAGCGCGCGGACCACCCGCCACAAGGCCACCGTGCCGCACCCCACGGCCCCCAAGCTCGCAGCCATCCGCACCACCGCCTCCAGCCACTCCGCCCAGTGCAGGTGACCGACCGTCAGAGCCGTCCCGATCAGACTCAGACTCAGCACCATGAGGACGGCACTGTGCCCGATCACCGCATAGGAGCACTTCAGCTCCCCGAACGCCTCCGGATGGACCTCACGCCACCGCACGGACGGCCTCGGCCTCACTTCCTCACCGCGCACAGCCCTCTCCTCCACGGCGCCGGCGGCATCAACCGGCCCGCTCCCGCTGTCACCGTTCAACTCGACCGCAGCCACCCGGTCGACGAGCACGTCCACCGACTCCGCGTATCCGAGGAGGAGTTCGCCGACCCGCCGGCCCTCCTCGTCGCCGTCGAAGGGCTCCGGCTCCCGCACACTCATCGAGAGCCCTTCGCACCCTTGCCCGAGGCCGGGCAGGAGGCCAGCGTCTGTCCGAGCGCCTGCTTCTCCGCCGGCGACACGGACAGGCGGTACTTGGTCTTGACTCGTACCTGCGCGGAGGCGTACCAGCAGTGGGCGTCGTTACGCGGCGGCAGCCACTGGGAGGCGTCCTTGGCGCCCTTCGC
>NZ_LIQQ01000755.1 GCF_001418565.1 Streptomyces graminilatus
ACCCCGCACCCCGCACCCGGCCTGAGGCCCCGCCACTGAACGGCGTGAGGGTGCCAGGGCGGTGCATGCGAAGGGACCGGCTCGACACCAGTCGTCGAGCCGGCCCCTTCGTCAAGTCCTCGCCGGAGGTCAGTCCGTGCCGGCCTCCATCGCCGCGCGGTCCAGGAGCGCGTCCTCCTCGGAGACCTCGCCGCGCGAGGCGATGGCCTCGGCGCCGCCCTGCGGCAACGCCGGCATGGTGCCGATCAGCCCGGTGGCAGCGGCCTGGGAGGCGCCGATGGTGGGGCTGCCGGTGCCGATCAGACCGAGGCCCGCGTACTGCTCCAGCTTGGCGCGCGAGTCGGCGATGTCGAGGTTGCGCATGGTCAGCTGGCCGATCCGGTCCACCGGGCCGAAGGCCGAGTCCTCGGTGCGCTCCATCGACAGCTTGTCCGGGTGGTAGCTGAAGGCGGGGCCGGTCGTGTCGAGGATCGAGTAGTCCTCGCCGCGCCGCAGGCGGAGGGTGACCTCGCCCGTGACCGCCGCGCCGACCCAGCGCTGCAGCGACTCCCGGATCATCAGGGCCTGCGGGTCCAGCCAGCGGCCCTCGTACATCAGCCGGCCGAGGCGACGGCCCTCGGTGTAGTACTGCGCGATCGTGTCCTCGTTGTGGATGGCGTTGACGAGGCGCTCGTACGCGGCGTGCAGGAGGGCCATGCCGGGAGCCTCGTAGATGCCACGGCTCTTGGCCTCGATGATGCGGTTCTCGATCTGGTCGGACATGCCCAGGCCGTGGCGTCCGCCGATGGCGTTGGCCTCCATGACCAGGTCGACGGCGGAGGCGAACTCCTTGCCGTTGATGGTGACCGGACGGCCCTGGTCGAAGCCGATCGCGACGTCCTCGGTGGCGATCTCGACCTCGGGGTCCCAGAACCGGACACCCATGATCGGCTCGACGGTCTCCACACCGGTGTCCAGGTGCTCCAGGGTCTTCGCCTCGTGGGTGGCACCCCAGATGTTGGCGTCGGTGGAGTACGCCTTCTCGGTCGAGTCCCGGTACGGCAGCTGGTGGGCGACCAGCCACTCGGACATCTCCTTGCGGCCACCGAGCTCGGTGACGAAGTCGGCGTCCAGCCAGGGCTTGTAGATCCGCAGGTGCGGGTTGGCGAGCAGGCCGTAACGGTAGAACCGCTCGATGTCGTTGCCCTTGAAGGTCGAGCCGTCGCCCCAGATCTGGACGTCGTCCTCCAGCATCGCCCGGACCAGCAACGTGCCGGTGACGGCACGGCCGAGGGGGGTCGTGTTGAAGTACGCCCGCCCGCCGGAGCGAATGTGGAACGCGCCGCAGGTCAGCGCGGCCAGGCCCTCCTCGACCAGCGCGGCCCGGCAGTCGACCACGCGCGCGATCTCGGCACCGTAGGTTTTCGCGCGGCCGGGCACCGAGGCGATATCGGGCTCGTCGTACTGACCGATGTCGGCGGTATAGGTGCACGGGACGGCACCCTTGTCGCGCATCCAGGCGACCGCGACCGAGGTGTCGAGCCCACCAGAGAAGGCGATGCCGACGCGCTCGCCGGCCGGAAGAGAAGTGAGGACCTTGGACATGGAAATATTATGCATGCCGACGCATGATCATGCAAAGTGCGTCGGGGATCCCGAGGGGACATGGTCGCCGAACTCCTCACCGGAAAGCCAGGCCACTGCATCGGTGACGGTTCCGGCGGGCCAGATCGCCGTCGTGCGGGAGCCGCTCGGGGAGTGAGCCGGAGTGGTGGCGGGCGCGGCCGCAGTGGTGAGGGTCACTATCGGCCGATTTGTGACAAAGGCTGCAAATGCCAGTGAATCCTTTGCTTCGGTCAGGCATTCGGTCACTGTCGTGAGGGTCCGTCCCTGTCATCCCGAGATGGCCAGCCATACCAGGAGCAAAACCGAATGCAGAATTCCAGTTCCGTCCGTCTGCTGCGCCGTGCGGCTCTCGGCTGCGCGGTGGCCGTGTCGTTCGCCCTGGCCGGTGCCGGTACGACCGCAAGCGCCGCAACCGGCGCCGGCGCGCAGGCCGCCCCTGCCAACGCCCCGAGCGCTGCGATCGCCCACAGTGCGGCGACGTACGGCCGGACCGTGGCACTCACTTTCGACGACGGCCCAGGGCCGTTCACAGGTCAGGTCCTGGACCTGCTCGCCCAGTACCACGCGCAGGCGACCTTCTGTCAGATAGGCAACCAGGCCGCCGCGAACCCCGCCCTGGTCAAGCGCATCCTCGCCGACGGCCACCGGCTGTGCGACCACACCGTGGACCACCCCCAGCCGATGAGTACCCTCGCATACACCACACAGTTCCAAGAGATCACCGCAGCCAAGAAAATGATCAGCAAGGCCGGCGGGCCGGGCACCCTGATCAGGTGGTTCCGCGCCCCCGGCGGCGATTTCAGCCCCGAAAACCGCCGGATAGCCGTACAGGACGGTCTACGCCCGCTGGGCTGGACCGTCGACCCCCGTGACTGGTCGCGCCCCGGTGTCGCCTCGATCATCGCCACCGTGAAACGGGAACTGCGTCCCGGCGGCGTCGTCCTCATGCACGACGGCGGCGGCAACCGCAGCCAAACCGTGGCAGCCCTGCGCGAACTGCTCCCCTGGATGACCGGGCAGGGCTACAGGTTCAGCCTTCCCGAAAGCTGACGCGGCGGCTTCATTGCTCCTGGAGGCTGAGCGGTCTTGAGCCTATGCAAGGACCGGGCCATGGACGAAGCACGTTTCTGGGCCCTCATCGCATCGTTCGACTGAGAACGGGCCGGTGATGACGAGGCGGTGCTCGCTCCTGCCTCTCTCCTGTACCTCGCCAGCAATGCGTACGAGGCCCAGACCGGAGCGCCGCCCGACCAGCTCACGAGCGTGTCCTGGGAGAGCTTCAGCAATACCGACGGATGGCTGCCCACTCAGAGCACGACGGGCGGACGCTACACCGGGCCGGAGGGTGCCGCCATCCACCTCGGCATCTCCGGCCCCACTCGCCTGACCAGGGGCCAGCCTCGTCACACAGTACGGTGCATGCCGACCGATGCCGGGGCTGTCTGCCGGAATCCGAAGGGTGATCACGCTGCCGCCACGCCGGAGGATTCTCCGTGCCGGCTGTGGTGTGCCGGTCGAGCCTGGCCTTTTGGACAGGATGCGCGCTGCTGGGAGTACTACCGCCTGGCGGAAAGACCTGGAGGTAACAGCGCGCAGCTCCGTATCTCCGGTAGCGGGGGAGAGGGAGAACTCGAATATCCCATAGTTTAGAGCGAAGGAAGCAAGCGGTAGACCAGACCGACCCTGCTCAATGCCCAACCACCCACTTGACGACACGTCAAGAAACACCCCATCAGAC
>NZ_LIQQ01000756.1 GCF_001418565.1 Streptomyces graminilatus
ATTCCGGGTGGCCGGTTCTCTGCGGCTGATTATCGGCGTATCGGCCGGTGAGCGGCCATGATCTCCCGGGTGGCTGTGCGAACGCCATCAGGCGGGGCCGGACATCCGTGAGGGTTCCGGGAGGGTGGGGGAGGGGGTTCGGTAGGGTCTGCGGCGTGCACAAGACCCTGATCGTGACGAACGACTTCCCGCCCCGCCCGGGCGGTATCCAGGCCTTCCTGCACAACATGGCGCTGCGCCTCGACCCGGGCCGGGTCGTCGTCTACGCGTCCACCTGGAAGCGGGGCCCCGAGGGCGCCCGGGCCACGGCCGCCTTCGACGCCGAGCAGCCCTTCACCGTCGTACGGGACCGGACGACGATGCTGCTGCCGACGCCCGCCGTCACCGCGCGGGCGGCGGGTCTGCTGCGTGAACACGGCTGTACGTCGGTGTGGTTCGGGGCGGCGGCGCCGCTCGGGCTGATGGCGCCGGCCCTGCGGAAGGCGGGCGCCGAGCGGCTCGTGGCGACCACCCACGGTCACGAGGCGGGGTGGGCGCAACTGCCCGCCGCGCGTCAACTGCTGCGCAGGATCGGCGAGTCGACGGACACGATCACCTATCTCGGTGAGTACACACGGTCGCGGATCGCCACCGCGCTGACTCCGGGGGCCGCCCGGCGGATGGTCCAGCTGCCGCCCGGGGTCGACGAGAAGACCTTCCACCCGGGGTCGGGGGGTGAGGCCGTCCGCGCGCGGCTCGGGCTCACCGACCGGCCCGTCGTGGTATGCGTCTCGCGGCTGGTTCCGCGCAAGGGGCAGGACACGCTGATTCTCGCCATGCCCCGCATCCTCGCCACCGAGCCGGAGGCGGTCCTGCTGATCGTCGGCGGCGGGCCCTACGAGCGTGAGCTGCGCAAACTCGCCCACGAGACCGGCGTCGCGGGCTCGGTCCGCTTCACCGGCGCGGTGCCCTGGGCGGAGCTGCCCGCCCACTACGGCGCCGGTGACGTCTTCGCGATGCCGTGCCGGACGCGCCGGGGCGGCCTGGACGTCGAGGGGCTCGGGATCGTGTACCTGGAGGCGTCCGCGACGGGGCTGCCGGTGGTCGCCGGTGACTCGGGGGGCGCGCCGGACGCCGTCCTGGACGGGGAGACCGGCTGGGTGGTGCGCGGCAGCTCCGTGGAGGACGCCGCCGACCGGATCACCGTACTGCTGGGCGACGCCGAACTGCGGACCCGGATGGGGGAGCGAGGGCGGGCCTGGGTCGAGGAGAAGTGGCGCTGGGACCTGCTCGCGGAGGAGCTGAAGACGCTGCTGTGAGGGCGCTGTTGTGGCAGCGGGGCCTTGACGCGGGGCTGTGACGGTGGGCGTCCGCATTTTTGAACATGTGCGGGTTCACAGCCACTAGGCAGAACCCTCACCCCCGCCGATGATTTGCGCATGACAGAGAGACTGATACACCGTCAGCTTGCCGATCGCGGTCTGACGAGACGTCAAATGCTTGGTGCGGCCGCCATCCAGACAGCCGCCACCCTCGGGTTCACCCGCGTCGGACTCCAGTCGGCCCAGGCGGTCGAACCCGCCGCCGTCGAGGCAGCCCCCGCGATCGTCATCGGCTCCGGGTACGGCGGCGCGGTCGCCGCCCTCCGCCTCGGCCAGGCCGGTATCCGCACCGTCGTCATCGAGATGGGCCGCCTCTGGAACACCGCCGGCTCCGACGGCAAGATCTTCTGCGCCACCGCCTCCCCCGACAAGCGGTCCATGTGGTTCAAGACCCGCACCGAGGCACCGCTGGCCAGCTTCCTGTGGCTGGACGTCATCAACAGGGACATCAGCCCCTACCCCGGGGTCCTGGACCGTGTGCACTACGACAACATGTCCGTGTACCTCGGGCGCGGGGTCGGCGGCGGTTCGCTGGTCAACGGCAGTATGGCCGTCACCCCGCGCGAGTCGTACTTCGCCGAGCAGTTCCCCGGCGTCGACCTCGCCGAGATGTACGGCACCTACTTCCCGCGGGCCCGCGCGGAACTCGGTGTCAACAACATCGACCCCGCCTGGTTCGAGTCCACGGAGTGTTACCGCTACGCCCGGGTCTCCCGAAAGCACGCCGAGAAGGCCGGACTGAAGACCACCTTCGTACCGAGCGTCTACGACTTCGACTACATGAAGCGCGAGGCGGCCGGCACCGCGACCAAATCGGCGCTCGCGCAGGAGGTCATCTACGGCAACAACCACGGCAAGCGCAGCCTCGACAAGACGTACCTCGCCTCGGCGCTGGGCACCGGAAACGTCACCATCACCACCATGGAGCGGGTCAGGGCGATCACCCGGGCCGCCGACGGGACGTACCTCCTGACCGTCGACCGGATCGACGACACCGGCGCGGTCGTGCAGACCAAGCAGTACCGGTGCAGCTATCTGTTCCTCGGCGGCGGCAGCATCGGAACCACCGAACTCCTCGTCCGGGCCCGGGAGACGGGCACGCTGCCCTATCTCGACGCCAGTGTCGGCACCGGCTGGGGGACCAACGGCGGTGTCATGCTCGGGCGCGCCAACCACATCTGGGACACGACCGGGACGACCCAGTCGACGATGCCGGCCATGGGCATCGACGACTGGGCCAACACCGCCAACCCCGTCTTCGCCGAAATAGCCCCGATGCCAACGGGGTTCGAGAACTGGGCGAGCCTGTATCTGGCGCTCACCAAGAACCCGGAGCGGGCGTCCTTCACCTACGACGCGGCGACCGACTCGGCGCGGCTCGGCTGGAGTGCCGCCCAGAGCGCGGTGTCCGTCGCCATGGCCAAGAAGCTCTTCGACAAGATCAACGCGGCCAACTCGACCGTCTACCGGTCCGACCTGTTCGGCGGCAACAAGGTGTTCGCCGACGACTTCACCTACCACCCGCTGGGCGGCTGCGTGCTGGGGAAGGCCACCGACAACTACGGCCGGGTGAAGGGGTATTCGCGGCTGTACATCACCGACGGATCGCTGGTGCCCGGCTCGATCGGGGTGAACCCGTTCGTGACGATCACCGCGCTCGCGGAACGGACGATGGCGCGGGTCCTCGCCGAGGACACCGCGCCATGACGTTCAACAGGCCCGCCGGTAAGGCGGATTGGGCCGACTAACCCTGGTAGATAGCCTCGATCTCGTCCGCGTAGTCCTTCGCCACCACATTGCGCTTGAGCTTCAGGGACGGCGTCAGGTGGCCCGACTCCTCGGTGAACTGGGAGGCCAGAATGCGGAACTTCCGCACCGATTCCGCCTTCGACACCGCGGCGTTGCCGTCGTCGACCGCGCTCTGGACCGCCGCGAGGAGATCCGGGTCCTGGGCGAGCGACGCCGCGGTGGACCCGGCCGGCTTGCCGTGCTCTGCGGCCCAACGGCCCAGGAACTCCTCGTCGATGGTGACCAGCGCGCCCACGAACGGCCGCCCGTCGCCCACCACCATGCACTCCCCGACCAGCGCGTGCGCGCGGATACGGTCCTCGATCACGGCCGGGGCCACGTTCTTGCCGCCCGCCGTGACGATGATCTCCTTCTTGCGGCCGGTGATGCTGAGGTAGCCGTCCTCGTCGAGGGTGCCGATGTCGCCGGTGTGGAACCAGCCGTCGGCGAGCGCCTCCTCGGTCGCGCCGGGGTTGTTCCAGTACTCCTTGAACAAGTGCTCGCCGTGCAGCAGCACTTCGCCGTCGTCGGCGATGCGCACCACCGAGCCGGGCAGCGGCTGGCCGACCGAGCCGATCTTCTGCCGGTCCCACGGGTTGAACGCGGTCGCGGCACAGGACTCGGTGAGGCCGTAGCCCTCCAGCACCGTGAAGCCGATCCCGCGGAAGAAGTGCCCGAGCCGCTCGCCGAGGGGGGCGCCGCCGGAGATGGCGTACTCGCCCCGGCCGCCGAGGACCGCGCGCAGCTTGCTGTAGACGAGCTTGTCGAACACGCTGTGCTTGATCTTCAGGCCGAAGGACGGGCCCGACGGGGTGTCCAGCGCGCGGCTGTACGCGATCGCCGTGTCCGCCGCCTTGTCGAAGATCCTGCCCTTGCCGTCGGCCTGCGCCTTGGCGCGCGCCGAGTTGTAGACCTTCTCGAAGACACGCGGCACACCGAGGATCAACGTCGGCCGGAACGAGGCCAGTTCATCGGTGAGGTTCTTGATGTCCGGGACGGTGCCCAGCCTGATCGGCGCCATCATCGGCGCGATCTGCACCAGCCGCCCGAAGACATGCGCGAGCGGGAGGAAGAGGAGCACCGAGCACTCGCCGGTACGGAACAGCGGCCGCAGCCGCTCGACGACGTTCCCGCACTCCGCGAAGAAGCTGCGGTGCGTGAGGACACAGCCCTTGGGCCGGCCGGTCGTACCGCTCGTGTACACGATGGTCGCCGGGTCGTCGGCCTTCGTCCGCGCCGCGCGTTCCTCAAGGGCCGCGTCGCTGACGTCCTGGCCGGCCCGCCCCAGCTCCTCCACCGCGCCGGCGTCGATCTGCCAGACGTGCTTGAGCTCGGGCAGCCGGTCGCGCACCGACTCGACGGAGGCCGCGTGGCCGTCCAGCTCCACGACGACCGCGGTGGCCCCCGAGTCGCTGAGGATCCACTGCACCTGCTCGGCGGAGCTGGTCTCGTACACCGGTACGGTCACCGCGCCCGCGCACCAGATCGCGAAGTCGAACAGCGTCCACTCGTACCGCGTACGGGACATCAGGGCGACCCGGTCGCCCTGCGCGACCCCGGAGGCGATGAGACCCCTCGCGACGGCGTGCACCTCGGCGAGGAAGGCCGTGGCCGTCACGTCCTGCCAGGCGCCGCCCACCTTGCGGGCGATGACGGCGACATCCGGATGCTGCACGGCGTTTCGGCGGACGATGTCGGTCAGATTTCCGTCCGCGGGGACCTCGTACAAAGCCGGAAGGCTGAACTCGCGCAAGACTGCTGCTCCTCATAGGGCGCCGGCGCCACGACGTTGTGCGATGCGACGGTGCGGTCCATGGCTCGGGCAAGTACTTCAGGATCTCGTCGCCGAAATCCTGAGTACGACTGGACTGCCCGGACGTTACCCGCCGGTATGGCGGCTACGACAGGGGGGTCCGGTGAGATGTTCGCGGTGTCACACGGGTTGATGTCTTTTTACGCACAGTAGTGCACGGTTTTCTTGACTGACCAGTAACGGCGGACGACCCCCCTCTTCTGTTCACCTGTGCCGCACACGCCTACGCTTGATCGCCATGGCACCCACACGGCGGGGCAACCCGGACGAGAAGTCGACGCGCGTCCATGTGGTCAGTGACGTGCACGGCAACGTGCGGGACCTGGCCATGGCCGGTGCGGGCGCCGACGCCCTGATCTGTCTGGGCGACCTGGTCCTCTTCCTCGACTACGCCGACCACTCGCGCGGCATCTTCCCCGACCTCTTCGGCGCCGAGAACGCGAGCCGCCTCGTCGCGCTGCGCACCGCCCGCCGCTTCGAGGAGGCACGCGAGCTCGGGGCCCGGCTGTGGGCGGGCGTCGGCGCGGACCGGGCGACGGTGATAGAGAAAGCGGTGCGCAAGCAGTACGCCGAACTGTTCGCCGCTTTCCCGACACCGACGTACGCGACCTACGGCAATGTCGATATGCCGGACCTGTGGCCGGAGTACGCCGGCCCGGGCACCCGGGTGCTGGACGGGGAGCGGGTGGAGATCGGGGGCCGGGTCTTCGGCTTCGTCGGCGGGGGCCTGCGGACCCCCATGCGCACGCCGTACGAGATCAGCGACGAGGAGTACGCGGCGAAGATCGAGGCGGTCGGCGAGGTCGACGTGCTGTGCACGCACATCCCGCCGGAGGTCCCGGAGCTGGTGTACGACACGGTCGCGCGCCGCTTCGAGCGCGGCAGCCGCGCCCTGCTGGACGCGATCCGGCGCACGCGCCCCCGGTACGCGCTGTTCGGCCATGTCCACCAGCCGCTGGCCCGGCGGATGCGGATCGGCGCCACCGAGTGTGTGAACGTGGGGCACTTCGCGGGGAGCGGGCGGCCGTGGGCGCTCGAATGGTGACCCGGCGCTCGCGTCCGGCGGGCGGTGTCCGGCCGTCGGCGCCCCACGGTGACACCGGTGCGGGTGGCAACGGCCCGGGCCGCGCGGGGTAGCCTTCACGCTGCACATACGTGCGCACCAACCCTCCCTCACCGGACCGCACCTGGAGGAGCCACGGCGATGGCGGAATTCACCAGTTCGAGCATCACGATCGAGGCGGCACCGAACGAGGTGATGGCGGTCATCGCCGACTTCGCCCGTTACCCGGACTGGACCGGCGAGGTGAAGGAGTCCGAGGTCCTGAAGACCGACGACCGGGGCCGCGCCGAGCAGGTCCGCCTCGTCATGGACGCCGGCGCGATCAAGGACGACCAGACCCTCGGCTACACCTGGACCGGCGACAACGAGGTCTCGTGGACCCTGGTCAAGTCGCAGATGCTGCGGGCGCTGGACGGGTCGTACATCCTGAAGGCGGCGGGTGACGGGGCGACGGAGGTCACCTACCAGCTGACGGTGGACGTCAAGATCCCGATGCTCGGCATGATCAAGCGCAAGGCGGAGAAGGTCATCATCGACCGGGCGCTGGCGGGGCTGAAGAAGCGGGTCGAGGAACCCAAGTAGTTTTCCGCGCCCCCGCC
>NZ_LIQQ01000757.1 GCF_001418565.1 Streptomyces graminilatus
GGACGGGACGGGAAGGGGCGGCGGGGGCGAGAAACGCCGTACACAAACCCAGTCCCGTCAGGACCGTTGACGCCGCGAGGCGCCTCACTCAGCATGGGCCACGTCCGCATCTGGGAGCGCTCCCACGGCACCGCGCCGCTCTTCCGGCACCCGCGCCCCCACCTCACCCGAGGAGCTCCAGACGTGAAACGACGCAGAACCACCCTGCTCGCGGTGACCGCCCTCATCGCGGCGGCCCTCACCGCGTTCCCCGCCGGACCGGCCGCCGCCGAGGAGATCGAGCAGGTCAAGAACGGCACCTTCGACACCACCACCGCCCCCTGGTGGACGACCACCAACGTCACCGCCGGCCTCTCCGGCGGAGGGCTCTGCGCGGACGTGCCCGGCGGCACGGCCAACCGCTGGGACGCCTCCGTCGGCCAGAACGACATCACCCTGAAGAAGGGCGAGTCGTACCGCTTCTCCTTCAAGGCGATCGGCACGCCCACGGGACACGTCGTACGGGCGATCGTCGGCCTGTCGGTGTCCCCGTACGACACCTACTTCGAGGTCAGCCCTCAGCTGAGCGTGTCGGGCGACTCCTACTCGTACACGTTCACCGCGAACGCCGACACCACCCAGGGCCAGGTCGGCTTCCAGCTCGGCGGCAGCGCCGAACCCTTCCGGTTCTGCATGGACGACGTGTCACTGGTCGGCGGGGTGCCGCCCGAGGTGTACGTACCCGACACGGGACCCCGGGTGCGGGTCAACCAGGTCGCCTATCTGCCCGCGGGCCCGAAGAACGCCACGCTGGTCACCAGTGCCACGCAGCCCCTGCCCTGGCAGCTGAGGACGGCCGACGGGAAGACGGTGGCCCACGGCAGGACCGTGCCGCGCGGTACCGACACCTCCTCCGGGCAGAACGTCCACTCGATCGACTTCGGCTCCTACCGCAAGCACGGCACCGGGCTCACCCTGGTCGCCGACGGCGAGACGAGCCGCCCCTTCGACATCGGCGCGAGCGCCTACGAACGGCTGCGGCTCGACTCGCTGAAGTACTACTACACACAGCGCAGCGGCACAGCGATCCGTGACGACCTGCGCCCGGGCTACGGCCGCCCCGCCGGGCACGTGGGCGCGGCGCCCAACCAGGGAGACTCCCGCGTGCCGTGCCAGCCGGGAGTGTGCGACTACACCCTCGACGTCACCGGCGGCTGGTACGACGCCGGCGACCACGGCAAGTACGTCGTCAACGGCGGCATCTCCACCTGGGAGCTGCTGAGCACGTACGAGCGTGCCCTGCATACGGGCAAGGGGAACAAGGGAAAGCGGGACAAGCTGGGCGACGGCACGCTCGCCATCCCGGAGAGCGGCAACAAGGTGCCCGACATCCTGGACGAGGCGCGCTGGGAGCTGGACTTCCTGCTGAAGATGCAGGTGCCGGCCGGGCAGCCGCTGGCTGGCATGGCCCATCACAAGATCCACGACGAGAAGTGGACCGGGCTGCCGCTGCTGCCGAGCGACGACCCGCAGAAGCGCGAACTGCACCCGCCGACCACCGAGGCCACCCTCAACCTGGCGGCCACGGCCGCGCAGGCGGCCCGGCTGTACCGGCCCTACGACCGGGCGTTCGCCGCCCGCGCCCTCACGGCGGCGCGCAAGGCCTGGACGGCGGCCCTCGCCCACCCCGCGGTCCACGCCGACCCGAACGACGCGACCGGCGGCGGTGCCTACAACGACACCGACGCGCAGGACGAGTTCTACTGGGCCGCCGCCGAGCTGTATCTCACCACCGGTGACAAGACGTTCGAGCGGTACATCCTGAACTCGCCGGTCCACACGGCCGACATCTTCGGTGCCCTCGGCTTCGACTGGGCCAGGACCGCCGCCGCCGGCCGGCTCGACCTGGCGACCGTCCCGAACGGACTGCCCGGCCGGGACAAGGTCCGCCAGTCCGTGCTCAAGGGCGCCGACCGCTATCTGGCCACGCTGACGGCACAGCCGTACGGCATGCCCTACGCCCCCGACCTCAACGTGTACGACTGGGGCTCCAACGCCCAGATCCTCAACAACGCCGTCGTCATCGCCACCGCGTACGACATCGGCGGCGCCCCGAAGTACCGGGACGGCGCGCTCCAGAGCATCGACTACCTCCTCGGCCGCAACGCCCTGAACATGTCGTACGTGACGGGCTACGGCGAGGTCAACTCCCATCAGCAGCACAGCCGTTGGTACGCCCACCAGCTCGACCCGAAGATGCCGAGCCCGCCCGCCGGCACCCTCGCCGGAGGCCCCAACTCGAGCATTCAGGACCCCTACGCACAGAGCAAACTCCAGGGCTGCACAGGCCAGTTCTGCTACATCGACGACATCCAGTCCTGGTCCACGAACGAGCACGCGGTCAACTGGAACGCGGCCCTGGCCCGGATGGCGTCCTTCGTGGCCGACCAGGGATAACCGGGCTGCCTTTCGCCCCCTCGGTACCCTGTTCCTACCCGGCTGACCTGGTGGTATTTACGGTCGAGTACCGGCGCGGTACCGTGGGGGCATGCCAGCTCTCAACGTGGAGTTCAGCGACCGCGAGCTAGAGGATCTGCGGCAGATCGCCAAGGAGCGCGGTACGTCCATGAAGGCCCTCGTCCGTGAGGCGGCGGCGGCCGACATCGCCCGCCATCGCGCCCTCCAGGAGGGCGCGGAGGAATTCCGGCGGTTCTTCGCCGCCCACGCCGACGAATTCGCCGCCGCCTTCCCCGAGGACGAACCGGTCGCGGGCGGCCGGGGACGGGGCGCCTGACCGATGGCTCCCGTCATCCATATCGACGTGCCCTGGCTGCTCCAGCGCCACGAAGAGGTCCTGCCGGACCAGCCCACGGTCAACGACTTCTCCGCCCTGGTCGCCGCGGTGGCCCGGCACCGGGTCGATCCGCCGCGCCTGGGCGTGGACTCCGACCCGGCCTGGCGGGCCGCCGCCCTGCTGCACACCCTCGCGCTGCTCAAGCCGCTGCCGTCGGCCAACGCCCGCTTCGCCTGCGCCACCGCCGTGGCGTACATGTTCGTCAGCGACGTCGGCATCGACCCGCCGTACGGCGCCCTCGTCGACCTCGCCCGCGACCTGATCTCGGGCAAGGCCGACGTCTACGGCGCGGCGGACCGGCTGCGCTCCTGGCAGATCTGACCGGATCGGTTCACGTGGAGTGGATGGGTCCACCCGGGGCGCCGGGGCGCGGGGCGAGTGTCGAAAACAGGTGCGAGTGACGGGTGTTTCCGCTGTTGCGGCCTGTCTTCAATGCACGGATGTTACCCAAGTGCCTTGTTGGTCAGGAGCAACTTGTGCAAAGGTGAACTACTTGTGCAGGGGGAATGGCCGGGCTCGATACGCCGGCGGTGATTCGGTGGCGGTCCAGCGCCACGGCCGGGGTGGGGGACACAGCCGGGAACCTCTGTGAGTTGCCCGCGCGTGGGAAGGAAACCGCTCAGTGCCCCACCCCCACCCCCCTCGACCGTCCTACCCCGCGTTCTCCGACGGGGTCGTGGGGGAATCGGGCT
>NZ_LIQQ01000758.1 GCF_001418565.1 Streptomyces graminilatus
GGGCGAGGAACCCCCTCTACAGCCGAGGGTCCACCGGCTCCGACTCCAGCGCCAGCACCCCGAACACCGCCTCATGCACCCGCCACAACGGCTCCCCCTCCGCCAGCCGGTCCAACGCCTCCAACCCCAGCGCGTACTCCCTGATCGCAAGCGACCGCTTGTGGTTCAGGAACCGCCCCCGCAGCCGCGCGAGGTTCTCCGGCCGCGTGTACTCCGGACCGTAGATGATCCGCAGGTACTCCCGCCCCCGGCACTTGATCCCGGGCTGCACCAGCCGCCCCTTGCCGTCCCGCACAACCCCGCCGAGCGGTTTGACGACCATGCCCTCGCCGCCCTGCCCGGTCATCTCCAGCCACCAGTCGACGCCCGCCCGCACGGACTCCGCGTCCCCCGTCTCGACGTACAGCCGACGCGTCGTCCGCAGCAGCCCCGTACCGTCGTGCTCCACCAGCCGGTCCAGCAGGGCCAGTTGCTCGTCGTGCGGCAGCCCGGCCAGGCTGCGCCCCTCGACCGCGAGGACCTGGAAGGGAGCCAACCGCACTCCCTCCAACCCCTCCGTCGGCCAGCAGTAGCGCCGGTAGGCAGCAGTGAACGCGGAGGCGTCCGCCGCCCGTTCACGCTGGCGCCCCAGCAGCTCCCGCACGTCGATACCGCGCCCCGCCGCACCCTCCAGCGCGGCCAGCGCCCCCGGGAACACCGCCCCGGAGGCGGCGCCGACCGCCGCGTACTGCGACCGCAGCAGCCCGGACGCCTTCAGCGACCACGGCATCAACTCGGCGTCCAGCAGCAGCCAGTCGGTGCCCAGCTCCTCCCACAGGCCGGCCGCGTCCGCCGCCGCCCGCACCCGGCCGAGGATCTCCCCGTTCATCGTCGGATCATCGATGAACGGACGCCCGGTACGCGTGTACAACGCACCCGTCACACCCTCGGCGTCGACACCGAACCGCTTCCGGGCGACCTCCGCGTCGCGGCACACCAGCGCCACCGCCCGCGAACCCATGTGCTTCTCCTCGCACACGACCCGTTCGACCCCGTCCGCCCGGTACTGCTCGAACGCCTCCGCCGGGTGCTCCAGGTAGCCCTCCACGTGGGAGGTCGCCGTCGGAGCCATCGTCGGCGGGAGGTACGGCAGCAGGCGCGGGTCCACCGCGAAACGGCTCATGACCTCAAGGGCCGCCGCCGCGTTCTCCTCCCGGACGGTGATCCGGCCCGCGTGGCGGGTCTCCACCACCCGGCGGCCGTGCACGTCCGCCAGGTCCAGCGGCCGGCCGTCGTGCCCGCCCGGGGCCTCCGACCGCAGCGGCCTGACCGGCTCGTACCAGACCTGCTCGGCGGGTACGTCGACCAGTTCGCGCTCCGGCCAGCGCAGCGCGGTCAGCTTGCCGCCGAAGACGGCACCGGTGTCGAGGCAGATGGTGTTGTTGAGCCAGCTCGCCTCCGGGACGGGGGTGTGGCCGTACACCACGGCGGCCCGGCCCCGGTAGTCCTCCGCCCACGGGTAACGCACCGGCAGGCCGAATTCGTCGGTCTCCCCAGTCGTCTCCCCGTACAGGGCGTGCGAGCGCACCCGGCCCGACGTACGGCCGTGGTACTTCTCGGGCAGACCGGCGTGGCAGACCACCAGCCGTCCGCCGTCCAGGACGTAGTGACTGACGAGCCCATCGATGAACTCTCGTACCTGGGCCCGGAATTCGTCGCTCTCGCCCGCCATCTGCTCGATGGTCTCGGCGAGTCCGTGGGTGTGCTGGACCTTGCGGCCCTTGAGGTGGCGGCCGTACTTGTTCTCGTGGTTGCCGGGCACGCACAGCGCGTTGCCCGAGCCGACCATGGACATCACCCGGCGCAGCACACCCGGGCTGTCCGGGCCGCGGTCGACGAGGTCGCCCACGAAGACGGCGGTACGGCCGTCCGGGTGCGCCCCGTCCTCGTAGCCCAACCGGCCGAGCAGGGTCTCCAGTTCGGCCGCGCAGCCGTGGATGTCGCCGATGATGTCGAAGGGACCGGTGAGGTGGCTCAGGTCGTTGAAGCGCTTCTCGGTACGGATCTCGGCGCCCTCGATCTCCTCCACCCCGCGCAGGACGTGCACCTTGCGGAATCCCTCGCGCTCCAAGTGGCGCAGGGAGCGGCGGAGTTCGCGGATGTGGCGGTGGATGACCCGGCGCGGCATGTCGGCCCGGTCGGTGCGGGCGGCGTTGCGTTCGGCGCAGACGTCGTCGGGCACGTCGAGGACGACGGCGATGGGCAGGACGTCGTACTGCCGGGCCAGCTCGATCAGTTGCTTCCGGCCGCTCTCCTGGACGTTGGTCGCGTCGACGACCGTACGACGGCCGGCGGCGAGCCGCTTGCCGGCGATGTAGTGCAGGACGTCGATGGCGTCCCCGGAGGCGCTCTGGTCGTTCTCGTCGTCGGCGACCAGGCCCCGGCAGAAGTCCGAGGAGATGACCTCGGTCGGCTTGAAGTGCCGCCGGGCGAAAGTGGACTTGCCCGAGCCGGACGCCCCGATCAGCACGACGAGGGAGAGGTCGGTGACGGGCAGCACGCGCCCCTTGTTCTCGACACGTGTGACGTTCTCGACACCGCTCATGCTGCGTTCGCCTCCTTCTCCTTGACGACCTCGTCGGCCGGCTTGTCGGTTGTCCTGTCGGTGTTCCCGGTCCGCATCGTGAACACGGCCATCTGGGTCGGCGGACCCACCGCCGGGTCGTCCGGCCCGACGGGCTCGAACTCCGCCTCGTAGCCGTGCCGTTCGGCCACCGCGCCCGCCCAGGCGCGGAACTCCGCCCGGGTCCACTCGAAGCGGTGGTCGCTGTGGCGGCTGTGGCCTGCCGGGAGGGATTCCCAGCGGACGTTGTACTCGACGTTCGGTGTCGTCACGAGGACCGTGCGGGGACGGGCCGCGCCGAACACCGCGTACTCCAGGGCGGGCAGCCGGGACAGGTCGAGGTGTTCGACGACCTCGCACAGTACGGCCGCGTCGTAGCCCTTGAGCCGCTTGTCGGTGTAGGCGAGCGAGCCCTGGAGCAGTTGGACGCGCGACGCGAGCCGCTCCCCCATCCGGTCCAGCTTCAGCCGCCGCGAGGCGATGGTCAGGGCACGCATCGACACGTCCACCCCGACGATCTCGGTGAACGCCGGGTCCTTGAGCAGCGCCTGCACCAACTGGCCCTGCCCGCACCCGAGATCGAGCACCCGGGTGGCCCCGGACGCCTTCAGCGCGGCGACGATCGCTTCCCGGCGCAGCACGTTGAGCGAGGTCGGCTTCTCCTCGGGCTCGGTCTCCGTCTCGTCCTCGACCGCGTTGTCGATCTCCTCGACGTCGCTGTCGTCGGCCTCGGCCAGCCGGACCAGTTCCAGTCGCTCCATCGCCTGCCGGGTCAGCGACCAACGGCGGGACAGATAGCGGCTGGTGATCAGTTTCTGCTCCGGGTGCGCAGGCAGCCAGCCCTCACCGGCCCGCAGCAGCTTGTCGACCTCGTCCGGAGCCACCCAGTAGTGCTTGGCGTCGTCGAGGACCGGCAGCAGGACGTACAGATGGCGCAGCGCCTCGGCGAGGGTCAGCGTCTCCGATTCGAGGACGAGACGCACATACCGTGAGTCGCCCCACTCCGGGAACTCCGCGTCCAGCGCGACCGGTTCGGCCGTCACCGTCCACCCGAGCGGCTCGAAGAGGGTCCGTACGAGGTCGGCGCCGCCCCGGGCCGGCAGTGCGGGCACCTCGATGCGCAACGGGCGTGCCTGGCCGGTGAGTTCGGGCTTCGCCCGGCACTGGCCCTTCATCGCGCTGCTGAACACGGCGCTCAGCGCGACCGCGAGCAGCGAGGACGCCGCGTACGGGCGGTCGTTGACGTACTGCGCGAGTGCCGCGTCCGGTGCTCCGCCGCGCCCCTTGCCCTTGCCGCGCCGGACCAGGGCGACCGCGTCGACCTCCAGCAGCAGTGCCGCCGTGCAGCGCTCGTCGGACGCCTCGGGGTAGAGGACGTGCGCGATGCCGTAGGAGGTGGAGAACGTCTGCGCGTTGTCGGGATGCTTGTGCAGCAGGTAGCCGAGGTCGGTCGCGGGACGTTCGGGGGTGCCGGTGGTGCTGATCGTCAGGAACACGGTGGCCAGGCCTCAGAGAAGGGTTTGAACTGGGAATATTTGTCGGGTGTGCTGTGCGTCAACGTACAGCGAACGGCCCCGGCGCACCCGGGGATTTTTTCCCTGCACCCTTTCCGCCTGTCCTCTCCGCCTGTCCTCCAGGATGCGTCGCCCAAACGGAGCAGGCCCCCTCTCTTCTCTCCCCCAGGGGACAGTCGCCGGAGCGATATGACAGGATCCGCTGCCATGTCATCGCTGCCCGCACTGTCGTCAAGAACCCCTCGCCGCCTGCTCGTTGTGCTGCTCGCGTCGCTCGTGACAGCGGGCTCCGCCGTCGCCCGGGCCGACACGGCGCCCGCCGCCGGAACGTCCGCGGCCGGGGCGAAGGCCTCCGCCGTGGCCGCGACACCCGACCGAGCCCGCTACGACGTGACCCTGCGCGGCGATTCCGACGGCTCCCACTGGACCGGCCGGCAGCGGTTGTCGTTCCGCAACGCCGCCGACCGCCCGCTGCGTGAGGTGTACCTGCGCCTGTGGGGCAACGGCGACGACGGCTGCGGCACGCCCGCCAAGCCGTCCCCCGTCCGGATCTCCAGGATTCACGGTGGCACGCCGGGCCGCCTCACCGTGGGCTGCACGGCGCTGCGCGTCACCCTGCCGAGGCCGCTCGCACACGGCGCGCGGGCGACCGTCGCCTTCGACGTGTCCATCGCCGTGCCCGGTAGGAACAGCCGCTTCGGCCGTGAGGGCGCGTTCCGCTTCCTCGGCAACGCGCTGCCGGTGCTGGCCGTGCACGACGCGAAGGGGTGGCACCTCGATCCGTATGTGGCGACCGGCGAGAGCTTCTACACACTGGCCGGCGACTTCCAGGTGCGCCTCGACCACC
>NZ_LIQQ01000759.1 GCF_001418565.1 Streptomyces graminilatus
TCTACACCTCCGGCACCACCGGGCCGCCCAAGGGTGCCGTCATCCCGCGCCGGGCGATCGCGACCACCCTCGACGCGCTCGCCGACGCCTGGCAGTGGACTGACGAGGACGTGCTGGTGCACGGGCTTCCGCTCTTTCATGTGCACGGTCTGATTCTCGGCATCCTCGGCCCGCTGCGGCGCGGCGGCTCGGTACGGCACCTCGGTCGGTTCGGGACGGAGGGCGTGACCCGCGAGCTGAACGACGGGGCGACCATGCTGTTCGGCGTACCGACGATGTACCACCGGATCGCGGAGGCGCTCCCCGGCGACCCGGCACTCGCCGAGGCGCTCGGCCGCGCCCGGCTGCTGGTCTCCGGTTCCGCCGCGCTGCCCGTGCACGACCACGAGCGGATCGCGGCCGCGACCGGCCGGCGGGTGGTGGAGCGCTACGGCATGACCGAGACCTTGATGAACACGAGTGTCCGCGCGGACGGGGAGCCCCGGGCCGGCACGGTCGGTGTGCCGCTGCCGGGTGTCGAGCTGCGGCTCGTCGAGGAGGACGGGGCACCCATCACGGCGTACGACGGCGAGACCGTGGGCGAGATCCAGGTACGCGGGCCGAACCTGTTCACCGAGTATCTGAACCGGCCCGACGCCACCGCCGCCGCCTTCACCGCCGACGGCTGGTTCCGCACCGGGGACATGGCCGTACGGGACCCTGACGGGTACGTACGTATCGTCGGGCGCAAGGCCACCGACCTGATCAAGAGCGGCGGCTACAAGATCGGCGCGGGTGAGATCGAGAACGCGCTGCTGGAACACCCGGGCGTGCGCGAGGCGGCGGTGACCGGGGAGCCCGACGCCGATCTGGGCGAGCGGATCGTCGCCTGGATCGTCCCCGCCGATCCCCAGTCCCCGCCGGACGCGGACGAACTGGCGAACCATGTCGCCGCCCGCCTCGCCCCGCACAAACGCCCCCGGGTCGTGCGCTGTCTGGACGCCCTCCCGCGCAACGACATGGGGAAGATCATGAAGCGGGCTCTGCCCAGCACCTGATCCTGCCCAGCACCTGAACCTGCCCGTCCATTTGATTCGGCCCCTGGGCCGGTGACCTTCCTGGTCACCGGCCCAGGGGCTGTCCCATTTCCCGGCCCGCCCACCGGTCGGCAGGCCCGCCCAAACGTTGTTTGGACCTTCGATTCAGGTCGATGAACAACTCTCTGTCCTGGAAAGTCAGTCGTGTCTTAGCCCAGCACTCGAAGAAAAGAAGGGAGCGGGGCCGTGTCCCGTTCACTCCGCAAAAAGTTCGCCGGCGCTCTCGCCGTCGCCGCCATGGTGGGTGGGTCGCTGACCCTGGCCACCGGTGAGGCCAGTGCCTGGTCCGCACCCCGCTGCAACTCCCCCGCGCTCACGGGGTGCGTACAGATCAACAACTGGACGCACAACGTCCACAGCTTCCGCCTTGAGGTCATCGAGCCGAACGGCCACAGCTGGAACCGGTGCCTGAACGGGACCAACCCGGGCAGCACGAGCTTCTATCCCGGCGTGTGGTTCGCCAACCACGACGCGGTCTTCACCACGGGTTACTGGGGCAACAACTGCGAAGGCTGGTCGAAGGTCAACGACCTGCACCCGAGCTGGCAGCAGCCCGACGCGTACCAGTACTGGTACCTGAACGCCTCCCAGGGCTGACCCCGCCCCGGCACCGCTCACCCCCTGGTCTCTTATACACATCT
>NZ_LIQQ01000076.1 GCF_001418565.1 Streptomyces graminilatus
CGCCTCCAGTGTCCCGCCCACGCTCCGCGCCCGTTCCCGCATCCCCACCAGCCCGAACCCGCCGGTCCCGTCCAGCCCGTCCAGCCCGTCGGCCCCGGGGGCATCCCCCACCCCGTCGTCCGACACCTCCACCCGCAGCGCGCCCTCACCCCCGTACAGCAGCACCCGTACCGTCAGATCCTCCCGTCCCCCGTGCCGTACGGCGTTCGTGAGGGCCTCCTGGACTATCCGGTAGGCCGCCGCGCCCACGGCAGGGGGCACCTCGTCCACCCGTATCCCCAGTTCGACCTCGGCGCCCGCCGCCCGTGCCGTCTCCGCGAGGTCGGGCAGGCCGGCCAGGCCGGGGAGCGGGCCGCGTCCCTCGCCCTGGCCCGCCCGCAGCACCTCCAGCGTCGTACGGAGTTCACCCCGTGCCGTACGGCAGGTCTCGGCGATGTCGTCCAGGGCCTTGGCGACCGCCGTCCGGTCCAGGCGGTCGGGGTCGGCGGCCAGGACGTGGGCGGCGACCGACGTCTGGACGCCGACGAGGGTGATGGTGTGGGCCAGCAGGTCGTGCAGGTCGCGGGCGACGCGCAGGCGTTCCTCGGCGACGCGGCGGCGGGCCTCCTCCTCGCGTGTGCGTTCGGCCCGTTCGGCGCGCTCGACGATGGCCGACACGTACTGGCGGTAGACGCGGACGTCGATGCCGAGGAAGAGCACCGCGACGATCCAGCCGGAGATCCGCAGCAGCTCGAAGGCCTGGTGCGTGCTCACGGTGAGCATCACGCTCAGGGAGATGCCGAGAACCACGGCTCCGGTCACGATCGTGCGCAGCGGGCGGCCGGTGACGGCGACCGTGTACAGCACGATGTACGAGGCCGGGGTCGGCGCGGTGTGGTTGTAGTCGAGCGCGTGGTACGGCACGACGAGCGCCAGCAGGGCCACGAGCGCCGGCATCGGACGGCGGCGACGCCACACGATCGGCACGTACGCGGCGAGCAGCAGCGCCCAGCCGAGCGCGTCGGGGCGGCCGCCCTGGTCGAGTACGTCCGGACGGCTGCTGCCCCCGTCGGTGAACAGGGCGAGGAGCGTGCCGATCAGCGCGGCGGTCAGCGCCAGCAGCACGTCGTTGCGGAGCGCGTGCGGGGCGCTGCGCGGGTCGCGGGTGATCGCCGCCATGATCCGCTCGCCCCACCCGGCGGGGGTTTCTCTTCCCGCGGTCGTGGTCGCAGTCGCACTCGTGGTCGTGGTCGTCGTGGTCGGCTGCACGGGGTCATCCTCCGCCTGCGGGCGCCTCTCCGTCAGGGAGGGGCGCCCGCTCGTTCGTGCGACGGATGTCATACGGGTTCCGGCTGCCGTTTTGGCCGTACGGCGTCCGGGGCGTCCGGGCCGGGCCCGCGGGAGAGCGCGCCCGGCCACCACACCCGGCGGCCCAGCGCCACGCTCGCGCTCGTCACCAGGTAGGTGCGGACGAGGAACGTGTCCAGGAGCACGCCGACCGCGATCACGAACCCGAGTTCGACGAGTTGGACGAGCCCCATGTTCGTCAGCACCGCGAAGGTCGCGGCGAGGACCAGCCCGGCGGAGGCGATGACCCCGCCCGTCGTGCGCAGCGCGGTGAGCGCCGCCGCCGCCGGTTCCGCGCCCCGCAGTGCCTCCTCGCGCATCCGGTGCATGAGGAAGATGCCGTAGTCGACGCCGAGGGCGACCAGGAACACGAAGGACAGCAGCCCGAGTCCGGGGTCCGTGCCATGGAAGCCGAGCAGCGGGCCGAACACCAGTCCGCCGATGCCGAGCGAGGCGCCCCACACCGCGACCACGGCGGCCACCAGCATCAGCGGCGCGACGAGCGAGCGCAGCAGCCCGATCAGGATCAGCAGCACGGACAGCAGCACGATGGGGACCACCACCCATACGTCCCGCGCGTTGGTGTCGACCAGGTCGATCTGCTGGGCGCTCGGCCCGCCGACGTACGAGCCCTTCAGGTTCTCCCTCAACCGCTCGATGGTCGCGGTCTCGGCGGCCGACTGGGGCGCGTCCTTCGCGAAGACGGTGATCTCGGTCCAGCCGTGGCCGGTACGTTCCTTCCGCGCGACGCTGATCCCGTCGGCGCCCCGGATCGCGGTCAGGGTCTTGTCGGCCTTCCCGGCCGGGGTGATGACGCTGATGGGCTGGCTGCCCCGGTCGGGATAGGCCTTGGCCAGGGATTCCATCGCGACGACGGAGTCCGGCTTGTCGACGAAGGAGTCCTCCTGCTTGCCCGGTCCGGGCAGGTTCAGCATGCCCAGGGCGAGTGCGCCGAGCAGGACGGCGCCGCTCGCCAGGACCACCAGGGGGCGGCGTCCGGCGGAGCTGCCCATCGCGGTGAACAGCGACAGTCGGCGTGCCTTGGGCGTGCTGCCGTACGCGGGGACCAGTGGCCAGAACACACGGCGGCCCAGCAGCACGAGGATCGCGGGGAGCAGGGTCAGCATGGCGACCAGCGCGCAGAGCACGCCCACCGTGCCCAACGGGCCCATGCTGCGGCTGGAGTTGAGGTCGGCGGCCAGCAGGCACAGCACACCGGCGGCGACGGTGCCGGAGGAGGCGAGGACGGCGGGCCCGCAGCCGCGCAGGGCGGCCGTCATGGCGTCGTACGGCCGCTCGAAGCGACGAAGTTCCTCCCGGTAGCGGGAGACGAGAAGGAGGGCGTAGTCCGTGCCCGCGCCGAAGACGAGGATCGTCATGATGCCCGTGCTCTGGCCCGAAATCGTCGTACCGAAGGCCTGGTTGAGGCCGTAGGCGACGCCCGTCGACAGGAAGTCGGCGATGCCCGCGACGACGAGCGGGACCAGCCACAGCACCGGGCTGCGGTAGATGAGGATCAGGAGCAGGGCGACCACGGCGACCGTGGTGTAGAGCAGCGGTCCGCCGAGCGAGTTGTAGACCCCGGCGGCGTCGGTGGCCAGCGCCCCGGGCCCGCCGACCTCGACACTCAACCCGCCCTCGGTGTGCGCGACTTGGCGCACGTCGTTGACGAGGGCGTCCCGCTTCTTCTCGTCGGTGCCGGGCTCGTTGCTGGTCACCGGGTACATGAGCGTGGTGCCGTCGGCGGAGGGCACGCCCTTCGGGGTGGCCGTCAGGACGTGCCCGCCGGCGATCCGGTCGACCTGTCCGGCGGCCGTGGTCCTGTCGGCTGCGGTGAGTCCGCCGTCGCGGTGGTAGACGAGGACCAGTTGGGTGGTCTCGCCGCCGGGCAACTCGTCCTGGGTCCTGGCCACTCGGGTGGAGTCGGCGTTCGCGGGCAGATAGTCGGTGATCCGGTTGTGCTGCACCTCGGAGAGCTTCGCCGCGAACGGGCCCACGATCGCGAGCACCCCGATCCACAGCCCGAGCACGAGCCAGGGCACGCTCCGCCCTCGACGCGCGCCCGCCCCTGTCTTCACAGCCCCTCTGGACCCCTCGGACCCCTCGGACCTCTTGGTCCCCTTAGCTCCCTTAGTCCCCTTGGTCTCCATGGCCCCCATGTCGGGGCCCTCCCCTCGTCCGGACTTCTGGATGGATGACGCTCACCAGAATTCCGCCGCGCGGAGGCGGATTCGTCGCGCGGGAGGGCGAGTTCGGGGGTACTCCCGGGGGTGGCCGGGAGCGTCCGTTACTCCCTGAGGAGTAGTGGGACGGGGTACTACGACGGTGTGCGCGCCGCCGCCAGCAGCCGGGTCACGTCGTCGCCGCAGATCGTCAGTGCCGCCCCGACGGTCGTGAGGACGTCGCGTTCCGCCGGTGTGTACGGGCCGTCGGCCAGGGCGACGCGGGCGCCCTGGAGGAGAATCGATTCCCGGCCCGGGGTCGCCAGGTGGGGGGCCAGGGGGTCCAGGGCCTCGTGGAGCTCTATGGCGAGGCCCGAGCCGCACGGGGGGCCGAAGAGCCGGCCCGTGTCGGCGGCCAGGGCGTCCACCAGGGCCGCGAGCTGGTCCTCCGTACAGTCGTCGAAGCCCGCCGCGCGGACGCCGGTCACCGCTGTCTCCAGGGTGAGGCGGGTGTGGGTGCCGCCGGCGGCGAGGACCGCGAGGGCGACCGTGTGGACGGCGTCGCGGAGCATGGCGGAGAAGCGGGTCGTGGTGGGGTGGTCGAGGACGTCCGTGCCGTAGTGGTGCTGGCAGGCCGCGCATTCGACGACCGGGCCGGTCTCGCCGCGCGGCAGGATCGGCACGCCGAGAAAGGTGAAGCGGCGACGGCCGGTCAGCCGCTGGTAGTTGCGGTCTCCGCCGCAGCCCGGGCAGAAGAACTCGCCGTCACCGACACCGGCCCAGACCGTACGGGAGCCCAGGACGCGTGCCGTCCGGCCTCCGCGCACGAGGCGGCCGACCCGGCCGTCCCGACCGTCCCGACCGTCCCGGCTCTCTCGGCTGTCCCGTCCCCGTCCTTGGAGCACGTCGCACCTCCGGTAACTCCCCCACTGCCTGTTGCAGGGCGCGAGAGGTACCCCCACCGGCAACACCGCCGCGCTGGCGTGATGTTAGCCACATTGTTCATGTGTAGTCAGTACCCAGGACCGGACCTGCCCATGACCAACCTGGGTTTGGCCAGTAAACGACGGCCGCCCCGCCCGCCACGAAGGGCGGACGGGGCGTGAAACCAACCGGTCGGGTGAGTCAGCGGCCCGCGCGGTTGACGGCGGAGACGACCGCCTTCAGCGAGGCGCGGGTCGTGTTGGCGTCGATGCCGATGCCCCACAGGACCTTGTCGCCGATGGCGACCTCGATGTAGGAGGCGGCCTGCGCGGAGGCGCCCTCGCTCATCGTGTGCTCGGTGTAGTCCAGCAGCCGGGCGTCGATGTCCAGGCCCTGCAACGCGTCGAAGAACGCCGAGATCGGGCCGTTGCCCGTGCCCGACAAGGTGGTCTCGACGCCGTCGACCTCGGCCTCGACGGTGAGGGTGTCCACGCCGTCCTTGTCGGTGGTCGACTGGCCGGTCCTGACCTGGATGCGGCCCCAGGGGTTCTCCGGGTTCGGCAGGTACTCGTCCTGGAAGATCGTCCAGATGTCCTTCGGCGTGACCTCGCCGCCCTCGGCGTCCGTCTTCGCCTGGATCAGCTTGGAGAACTCGATCTGCATCCGGCGCGGCAGGTCCAGCTTGTGGTCGTTCTTCAGGACGTACGCGATTCCGCCCTTGCCGGACTGCGAGTTGACCCGGATGACCGCCTCGTAGGACCGGCCCACGTCCTTCGGGTCGATCGGCAGGTACGGGACCGCCCACTCGATGTCGTCGACTGTGACGCCCTTGGCGGCGGCGTCGGCCTCCATCGCGTCGAAGCCCTTCTTGATGGCGTCCTGGTGGGAGCCGGAGAAGGACGTGTAGACCAGGTCGCCCACGTACGGGTGGCGCGGGTGGACCTCCATCTGGTTGCAGTACTCCCACGTACGACGGATCTCGTCGATGTCGGAGAAGTCGATCTGCGGGTCGACACCCTGCGAGAACAGGTTCATGCCCAGGGTGACCAGGTCGACGTTGCCGGTGCGCTCGCCCTGGCCGAACAGACAGCCCTCGACGCGGTCGGCGCCGGCCATCAGCGCCAGTTCGGCGGCGGCGACGGCCGTACCGCGGTCGTTGTGCGGGTGGATGGAGAGGACGACGTGCTCGCGGCGGGTCAGGTTGCGGCCCATCCACTCGAAGCGGTCCGCGTGCGTGGAGGGGGTCGAGCGCTCCACCGTGGCGGGCAGGTTGAGGATGATCTCGCGGCCCGGGCCGGGCTGCCAGACGTCCATGACCGCCTCGCAGACCTCCAGCGCGAAGTCCAGCTCGGTGTCGGTGAAGATCTCGGGGCTGTACTGGTAGCCGAACTCCGTCTCGGGGCCCAACAGCTTCTCGGCGTAGTCCATGACCAGCCGGGTGCCGTCGACGGCGATCTGCTTGATCTGGTCCTTGGAGCCGCGGAAGACGACCCGGCGGAAGACGGGGGCGGTCGCGTTGTACAGGTGGACGGTCGCGCGCCTGGCGCCCTTCAGGGACTCCACGGTCCGCTCGATCAGGTCCTCGCGGGCCTGGGTCAGTACGGAGATGGTGACGTCGTCCGGGATCGCGCCCGGCTCCTCGATGATCGAGCGGACGAAATCGAAGTCCGTCTGGCCGGAGGCCGGGAAACCGACCTCGATCTCCTTGTAGCCCATCTTGACCAGCAGATCGAACATCGCGCGCTTGCGGGCGGGCGACATGGGGTCGATCAGCGACTGGTTGCCGTCACGCAGGTCGGTGGAGAGCCAGCGGGGGGCGACGGTGATCCGGTTTCCGGGCCAGGTGCGGTCGGCGATGTCGACCTGCTCGTACTGGCCGTACTTGTGGATCGGCATGGAACTGGGCTGCTGGCGATTGGCACTGTGGGCCATGATGCGTGGGCTCCTCGTGGTGTCCTGAAGGACGGCCGACGGCGCAACGCCAGACTCCGCGGGGAGGGGGTCGGCCTACTTACAGGCCCTCACCGCGGCAGCTAAGGAGGAGCAGCCCGAAACGCATGATGCGAAGCATGCTAGCCGAGCCGCGCCGGGTGCGCGGGCCTGTATCACTATGCGGGACTGCTGCCAGTATGCGGGAGCAGGTGGATAAATGGGGCAAAAGGTGTTCCATACCACTCCGTCACTGAATGATGGCCTCCTTGCCCCGGTATTTCACCAATCATGGTTGCGGGTAGTGACAGCGGCATGACTGGATGCAAGGGTGCCGGGCATGACGACACACGGGGGCCATGAGCCCGTCTTCTGCACCATCATCCCGCCGCACGTCCTCGACAAGGCGGCCCAGTCCGACGACCCGGTGCTCGCCGGGCCCGCCCGCCGCACACTGGAGCGCGACGCCTTCGAGCGCACCCACAGGCGGCTGACCACCGTCCTCGGCGCACCCGCCGTCGCCCTGCCCGAGTCGGCGGCCGAGGGGAAGGCGCTGCGGACCATCTACGACGCCGAACACGGCCAGAACCTGCCCGGCACCCTGGTCCGCTCCGAGGGCTCCGACCCGGGCCCGGACGCCACCGTCAACCGCGCCTACGCCGGTCTGGGCGCCACCTTCGACCTCTATCTGAAGGTGTACGGGCGCAACTCGATCAACGGCGAGGGTCTGCCGCTCGACGCCACCGTGCACTACGACGAGGACTACAACAACGCCTTCTGGAACGGCGAACAGATGGTGTTCGGCGACGGTGACGGCGAGATCTTCCTCGACTTCACCCTGCCCGTCGACGTCATCGGCCACGAGCTGACCCACGGCGTCACGCAGTACACCGCCAATCTGACCTACTTCGGCCAGCCGGGCGCGCTCAACGAGTCGATGTCGGACGTCTTCGGCTCGCTCATCAAGCAGTACTCGCTCGGCCAGACCGCCGCCGAGGCCGACTGGCTGATCGGCGCGGGCCTGCTCGCACCGCGCGTCACCGGCGTGGCCCTGCGCTCGATGAAGGCCCCGGGCACGGCGTACGACGACGACGTGCTCGGCAAGGACCCGCAGCCCGCGACGATGGACGGCTATGTCCGCACCGGGCGCGACAACGGCGGCGTCCACCTCAACAGCGGTATCCCCAACCACGCCTTCTACCTCGCGGCCACCGCCCTCGGCGGCCACGCCTGGGAGAAGGCCGGGCAGATCTGGTACGACGTGCTGACCGGCGGCGAGCTGGGCGCACAGGCGCAGTTCACGGACTTCGCCACGCTCACGGTCGCCGCCGCGCGGGCCCGGTACGGCGACGGCGGCGACGAACTCCAGGCCGTGCTGAAGGCCTGGGAGCAGGTAGGGGTGCGCACGCTCTAGTTCCGTACTAGACAGGGGCCCATGCGTATTCAGGTGAGGCGTACGGGTGGTTTCGCGGGCATCGAACGGCACGCCCAGGTGGACACCTCGGGCCGCCCCGATGCCCACGAATGGCACGCCCTGGCCGGTCAGGCGGTCGCAGCCGGTCTGACCACCCGCCCGGCCGGGGTCCCGGACGGCTTCGGCTACGAGATCACGGTGGACGGGAAGACGGTGTACTGCGCCGACCCCCGGCTCACCGAGGAGCAACGGAAGCTGATCTCAAGGGTGTTGAAAGAGGGGGCTTAGCACGGCTTAGCACGGGTGTCGGCGGGTGTCGACGGGTGGGGTGGCGCGCGACTGGCTCTACCGGCTCAACTGGCTGTTCACGCCCAACCGTTGACACCCGTTACCCCCGGTACCCATGATCCGGCCCATGGCGATCAACCCGATACCCCAGTTCCCGGCCGGCTTCCTGTGGGGCGTGTCCACCTCGGCGCACCAGATCGAGGGAGCGGCGGACCAGCGCGAGCAGTCCGTGTGGGACACCTTCACGGCCGAGCCCGGCCGGGTGAAGGACGGCTCGACGGCGGCGGTGGCCTGCGACCACTTCCACCGCTACCCCGAGGACGTGGCCCTGCTGGCCGGCCTCGGCGTGGACGCGTACCGCTTCTCCGTCTCCTGGCCGCGCGTGAACTTCCCCGGCGGCCTGGACTTCTACGACCGTCTGGTGGACGAGCTGTGCGCGGCGGGCGTACGACCCGTCCCGACCCTCTTCCACTGGGACCTGCCTGCGGACCTGGACTGGCTGGAGCGGGACACCGCTTCCCGGTTCGCCGATCACGTGGCCGTCGTCGCCGAGCGGCTCGGCGACCGCGTGAACAAGTGGATCACTCTCAACGAGCCCGCCGAGCACACCCTGTTCGGGCACGCCCTGGGCGCCCACGCGCCGGGCAGACAGCTGATGTTCGACGCGCTCCCGGCCGCCCACCACCAGCTCCTCGGCCACGGCCTGGCCGTACGGGCCCTGCGCGCCGCCGGTGCCACGGACATCGGGATCGCCAACTCGCACGGGCCGACCTGGCCGGTGTCGCGGGAGCAGGCGGACCTGGAGGCGGCCGGGTTCTACGACCTCCTCCTCAACCGGCTGTTCGCCGACCCGGTCCTGCTGGGCGAATACCCGGAAGGCCTGGGCGAGTTGATGCCGGGCGACGTGGCGGCCGACCTGAAGGTGATCGGGGAGCCGCTCGACTTCTACGGCGTCAACTACTACTCGCCGACGAAGGTGGGCGCGCCGCAGGGCACCGACATCGAGTTCGGCGGCCTGACGATCCCGGCCGAACTCCCCTTCTCCGTCCACGAGATCGAGGACGTCCCGGTGACGGACTTCGGCTGGCCCGTCGTACCGGAAGCGCTCACGGAGCTGCTCACCACCTTCCGGGACCGGTACGGCGACCGGCTGCCGCCCGTCGTCATCACCGAGAACGGCTGCTCGTACGAGGGGCTCGACGACCAGGACCGGATCGCCTACCTGGACGGTCATGTCCGGGCGCTGCACCGGGCGTTGGAGGCGGGCGTCGACGTACGCGGCTACTTCGTGTGGTCGCTGCTGGACAACTTCGAGTGGGCGGAGGGGTACGCACGGCGGTTCGGGCTGGTCCATGTGGACTTCGAGACGCTGGAACGGACACCCAAGGCCTCGTACGGCTGGTTCAAGGAGCTTCTCCGGGCGCAGAAGGACAAGAGGGACTGAGGGACTGAGGGACTGAGGGACTGAGGGCGATCGAGGGCGGGCGAGGATGACTGAGGTGTCCCGCTCGGTGGGTGCGCTCGCCGAGCCCGTCGAGCGGGTCGGGCGGGGGTGGACCGCCTCGCTCTCGCTCGCCAACGGGGCGATCTGGGTGGGCTGGTTCGGGCCGCTGCAGATCCTGCTCGCCGCCCAGGCCGAGGACTTCGCGCCCGGCACCGGGATGTCCAAGGAGACCCTGCTGGCGTGGGTGGCGGGCGCGGGCGCCCTGGTGTCGCTGGCGGCGAACCCGGCCTTCGGCGCGCTGTCGGACCGTACGACGTCGCGGTGGGGGCGCCGTACGCCGTGGATCGTGGCCGGTGCGGCGGGCGGCGCGCTGTCGTTGCTGCTGCTCGCGGGGGCCAGTGGGCTGTGGACGATGGTGGCGGGGTGGTGTCTGGTCCAGTTGACCCTGAACGCGGCCTTCGCCGCCGTCACGGCCGCCGTCCCGGACCGTGTTCCCCGG
The DNA here is from genome assembly GCF_001418565.1 of Streptomyces graminilatus. Taxonomy (GTDB): domain Bacteria; phylum Actinomycetota; class Actinomycetes; order Streptomycetales; family Streptomycetaceae; genus Streptomyces; species Streptomyces graminilatus. The sequence continues at coordinate 9,987 of NZ_LIQQ01000076.1, forward strand.
CTTCAACGGGGTTCGGTGGGCGGCTGGTTGGGCGTGGCGCAGATTCTGGGTGTGGTGGGCGGGACCGGCCTCGCGACGGCGGTGGGCGGAGTGGGTGCGGGGTATGCGGCGTGCGCCGCGTTCACACTGCTGGGTGTGCTGCCGTATGTCCTGCGGCACCCGGATCTGCGGCTCGCGGCCGAGGACAGGCCGGTGTGGTCCTGGCGGGGCTTCCTGACCGGGTTCTGGATCAGCCCGCGCCGCCATCCGGACCTGGGCTGGGCCTGGCTGACCCGTTTCCTGATCAATCTGAGCAACGCGCTGGTGCTGATGTACCTCCTGTACTACCTGCGCGACCGTCTCGGCCACTCCGACCCCGAGGGCGGAGTCCTCGTCCTGACGGCGGTGAACGGCGTGACGCTGCTCGCCACCGTCGTCGTGGGCGGGGCCTGGTCGGACCGGGTGGGCCGCCGCAAGCCGTTCGTGCTCTGGTCGGGCGTACTGATGGCGGTGGCGACGGCGATGCTGGCCGGCTGGCAGACCTGGCCGGGGGCGATCGTCGCGGCGGCGGTCCTCGGGGTCGGGTTCGGTGTGTTCACGTCGGTCGACTTCGCCCTGATGACGGACGTCCTGCCCACGGCGCTGGACCGGGGCAAGGACCTGGGCGTGATCAACGTGGCCAACGCCCTGCCGCAGGTCGCGGCCCCCGCCCTCGCCGCCCCGATCGTGACGTACCTCGGCGGATATCGGGTGCTGTATCTGGTGGCTGCCGTGATCGGGCTGGCGGGGGCTGTGCTGGTGGGGCGGATACGGGGGGTCGAGTGACGCGGGCCGGGGTGGTTCCTCGTACCCGTGCGGTCACAGGGCGCCCGCGTCCCGGGCCGCGTAGACGCTGGGGTACAGCGGGCGGTAGCCGAGTTCCCTGCGGATGCGTTCGGTGGAGGTGATCCCGAACCACGGGTCGGGGTCGGTGTTCTCGTACAGCTCGGCGGGGACCTCGACCCCGTTGAGCTGGTGCAGTTCGACCGCTGTGACGGGGGCGTAGTCGCCGATGTTGTAGATCCGGCCGTCGATGCCCGGTGCTTGCAGGATGCGGAGGAGGCCCTGGGCGACGTCGGCGTGGTGTCCCATCTGCAGGCGCTTGGCCGCCGCCCAGTCCTTGGCCCACATCAGTGACTGGGCGAGGTGGGGGTCGCCCTCGCCGTAGACGAAGGGGAGCCGGGCGACGCGGACGTCCAGCCCCTCCATCGCGAGCAGTTGCCGTTCGGCCTCCGCCTTCGACTCGGGGTACGCGCCCCACATCGGGCCGCCGGGCCGGGACTCGTCCTCCTCGACCAGCAGGCGGCCCCGTCCGGTGCCGTACACGAGACACGTGCTGACCTGCACGAACCGTCCCACGCCCGAGGCCAGCGCGGCGCGGCCCAGTTCGATCGCGGCGTCCCTGTTGACGGCCCGCGCCTCCTCGTCCGGGACCCCTCGGAAGGAGGCAGCGACGTTCACGACCGCGTCCACCCCGGCTACCGCCTTGCCGAGCGTCTCCGCATCGCGCAGATCCCCGACGACGACCTCTGCGCCCAGCTCGGCGGCCCGCTCCCCACGGGCCTCGTCACGCACCAGGACCCGTACCCTCTCCCCCGCCCGGCTCTGCGCCAGCAGCCTCGGCAGGAAGCGCCGGCCGACCTGTCCCGTCGTACCCGTCACCAGTGTCAGCATGATCTTCTCCTTCGGTCTGGTGCCACCACTCTCCGGCGGAGCCGTCGGACGCGGGAGAGACCCGTCGATCATGGGATCGGGAGTCCCTGGATAAGCCGGGCGGGCGGCGACATCCTGGAGAGGTGAACCGAGCCGAACTCGCCGACTTCCTGCGCCATGGGCGTGCCCGTCTGGAGCCCTCGGCGGTGGGCCTCCCGCCCGGCGCCCGCCGCCGTACGCCAGGTCTGCGCCGCGAGGAGGTGGCGGCGCTCGCCGGTATGTCGGTGGACTACTACACGCGCCTGGAGCAGTCCCGGGGCCCGCGCCCGTCCCGCCAGATGCTGACCGCGCTGGCCCGCGCCCTGCGCCTCACCGACGACGAACGCGACCATCTCTTTCATCTGGCGGGTGAGGAGCCGCCCCGGCGCGAGAGCGCGTCCGGGCACGTACGTCCGGGGCTGCTGCTGATCCTCGACCGGCTGCACGACACCCCGGCCCAGGTGTCGACCGACTGCGGCGAGGTCCTGGCGCAGAACGCGATGGCATGCGCGTTGACGGGGGACGTGTCGGCCCGTCCGCCACGGGAGCGGAACGTCGTACGCCGGTTCTTCACGGACCCGGCCTCCCGGGCGCTGTTCCCGCCGGAGGACCTCGCCGGGCACGCGCGCGCCCATGTGGCGAACCTGCGGGCGGTCGCCGCGGCCCGGCCCGACGATCCGGTGCCGCGCGCGCTGGTGGCCGAACTACGGGCGGCGAGCGCGGAGTTCGCGCGACTGTGGGAGACGCACGAGGTGGCGGTACGGCGGGCCGCCACGAAGCGGTTCGTGCATCCGGTGGTGGGGCTGCTGGAACTGGACTGCGAGGTCATGCTGGCCCACGACCACCGCCAACTGCTCGTCGTCCACACGGCCCGGCCGGGGACGGAGTCGTACGAGCGGTTGCGGTTGCTGCGGGTGGTGGGCACGCAGGAGCTGTCACCTCACAAGCTGTCACCTCACGGCGGGTGAGGTGGTGTGGGGTTTTGTTGGGGGGAACCCGTCAGAACCCGAGCTTCCGCAACTGACGGGGATCCCGCTGCCAGTCCTTCGCGACCTTCACATGAAGGTCCAGGAAGACCGGCGTACCGAGCAGCGCCTCGATCTGCTTGCGGCTCTTGATGCCGACGTCCTTCAGTCGCTTGCCCTTCGGGCCGATGATGATGCCCTTCTGGCTGGGCCGCTCGATGTAGACGAAGGCGTGGATGTCGAGGAGCGGCTTGTCGGCGGGACGGTCCTCGCGGGGGAGCATCTCCTCGACCACGACCGCGATCGAGTGGGGCAGCTCGTCGCGTACGCCCTCCAGCGCGGCCTCGCGGATCAGCTCCGCGATCATGACCTGCTCGGGCTCGTCGGTGAGGTCGCCCTCCGGGTAGAGCGCCGGGCCCTCGGGGAGGAGGGGGACCAGCAGGTCGGCCAGGAGATCCACCTGCTTGTCGGCCACCGCCGACACCGGCACGATCTCCGCCCACTCGAAGCCCAGCTCACGCCCGAGCTGGTCGATCGCGATGAGCTGCTCGGCGAGCGCCTTGCCCTCCACCAGGTCGGTCTTCGTGACGATCGCGATCTTCGGCGTCTTCTTGATCGCCGCCAGTTCCTTCGCGATGAAACGGTCGCCGGGGCCCAGCTTCTCGTTCGCCGGGAGGCAGAAGCCGATGACGTCGACCTCGGCCCACGTCGTCCGCACGACGTCGTTCAGACGTTCGCCCAGCAGCGTGCGCGGCTTGTGCAGGCCCGGGGTGTCGACCAGGATCAACTGGGCGTCGGGACGGTGCACGATGCCCCGTACCGTGTGCCGCGTGGTCTGCGGCTGGTCCGCGGTGATCGCCACCTTCTGGCCGACCAGAGCGTTCGTGAGGGTGGACTTGCCCGCGTTGGGGCGGCCCACGAAGCAGGCGAAACCGGCGCGGTGCGCGGCCGATCCCTCCGACGGAACGGTCGGCTCGGTCGGCTCGGATGACGGGGTACGAACACTCATGGCGCCCATTGTCCCTGATCCACGGAGACCCGCCGCACGCCGTACCCCCGCCGGGCCCGGCGGACAGGCCTCCGTGAGGCCTGCGTAAGCCTTACGGCGCACGCCTGGAGCGCATACGATCACGGCGTCCTGGGCCACGGAGTCGCGGTCACGGTCAGGCCGTTGACTCCTCCCAGCTCCCCCCACTCTCCTCCCCCCGCACTTCCCACTCCTCCGCGCAGAAGGTCACGAGCCAGGCATGAAGCTCATCACCGCGATCGTCAAGCCGTACCGTCTCGACGAGGTCAAGACCGCGCTCCAGGAGGTCGGCGTGCACGGTCTGACCGTGACCGAGGCCAGTGGGTACGGGCGCCAGCGCGGGCACACCGAGGTGTACCGGGGCGCCGAGTACCAGGTGGACCTCGTCCCCAAGGTCCGTATCGAGGTCGTCGTCGACGACGCGGACGCGGAGACCGCGATCGAGGCGATCGTCAGGGCCGCGCGGACGGGGAAGATCGGGGACGGGAAGGTGTGGGTGCTTCCGGTGGAGACGGTGGCACGGGTCCGGACGGGCGAGCGCGGTCCCGACGCGCTCTGAACCACCTCACCCCCAGTACCGACCCCACCGCGCCGAACACCACGACCACCCCCGCCGTGAGCCACGGCAGCGCGAAGAAGGACACGCTCGCCGACTCCCGGGTGTCCTTGGCGTACGCCGTCAACGTGATGTCTCCCCAGTCGAGCTGGGGTGCGCCGTGCCAGGGTTCGGTGAGCCTGACCCGTTGGCCGGGCAGCAGCTCGGAGGGGATCCTGTTGAGGTCGCGGGCGAGCAGCGTACGGCCGAACAGGCCCCGCGCCCGTATCTCCACGCGGGGGTCGAGGGTGACGTTCCCGGTGTTGTGGAGGGTGTAGGAGATCGTCGTGGTGCTGTCGCCGAGGCCGGGGACGAGGGGCCGGTGGTCGCTGGCCCGGACCCGCTCGACGGCGATCGCGGCCACGGCCGGCCCGTTCACCCGCAGATAGACCCGCGCCCCTACCGCCCGCTGCACCCCGAGTGCCAGGGAGCCGTCGCCCGTGTCGATCCGTTCGTCGAGGGCGACCAGCGCGCCCACATGGTCGCCGGGTTCGGCCCCTTCGGGCACCCGGAGGGTGAAGGGGACGGTGACCGACCTGTGCGGGGGCACGGTGACCCGGGACTTCACGGGCCGCGCCCAGGCGCCGACGCCGCGCTGCCTCTCGTGGAGGGTGCGTACCGCGAACCCGCCGTCGCGCGCGGTGTTGTAGGCGTCGGCCGCGTACAGCCGGAAGGTGAGCGGCCCGCCCGTCTTGTTGGCGACGGTGACCTTGTCCTCGACCGCCGTACCGGGATCGGCGGAGAGATAGAAGTACGGGCGCTGTGCCACGGCGGAGGCGATGGGGAAGACCGACCAACTGCCGTTGTCGGCGGCCCGGGCGGACGCGGCCGTCAGGAGTGACGTACCGAGCGCGGCCAGCAGCATCATGGGGAGCGCGAGAAGGGCGTACGGCTTACGCATGGGTGCGGACCCCCACGGACGAGGTGGGTGGCGGGCGGGTGCGCGCCCGGCCACCGGCTGACGAACCGACGAACTGCCGTTCACATGCGGGGTGTTCGGATCTGCACTGTTTGGATCTGCGCAGTTTGGGATCTGCACTGTTTGGGATCTGCGCTGTTCCTCAGGTGAGGGTGAGGGTGAGGACGCCGGAGTACGAGCCCGGCGGGGTGAACGCCGGTACGTCCAGCGACAGTCCGGCGTCGACGGTGAACTCGCCGCCGGTGACCGTGCCGTCGGGCGTGGAGGCCAGGGTGGCTCCCGCGCCGCCCACCGCACCGGGGGAACCGGCCCGGCAGGTGCTGGGACTTCCGGGCTTGGTGGCACAGGCCGGGGTCCAACTGAGCTTGCCGGCGTCGATCTTGGCGCCGGGTCCGGTGAAGTCGGTGACCTTGCCGGTCAGGGACCAGCCCGCGGGTCCGCCGCGGAAGTCCTTGACGGTCACCGTCTGCAGCGAGCCCGTGGAGGCGCCGCCCTTGCCGAAGTCGACCGCCTTCAACTGGACGGAGTCCCCGGCCTGGGTCATGGAGAGGTCACCGGCCTTGACGGTGGTGGTGAGCTTCTGGCTGTTGTTGGGAATGGGCGTGTCGTCGATGACGACGTAGGCGGCCGGACCCGCGCCCTTGCTGTCGTTCCACGCGCTGCCCTCGTACGCCACGATCCCGGTCGTCGTCTTGTCCTTGACGACGAGGGTGCCGCTGAAGGCGCCCTGGGAGTTGGCCGTCACGGTCGCGGTGTCGGCGGTCTGGGTGGCCCCGGACCGGCCGGCGAGCGTGACCGTGGCACCCGCGCCGAAGTTGGCGCCGGTCACGGTGACCGTGGCCCCGGGCGCTCCGGAGGCCGAACCCAGCGTGATGGCGCGGGTGTTGGGCTGGGTCACATCCGTCGCCGTGACCGTCTCGGAGACGGGCGCGGGCGGGGTGATGACCGTGCACGGGGTGTCCAGCTCAAGGATGTAGCTGGTGTGGATGTTGTAGTCGCCGGGCGAGAGGGTGATCGCGCCGGGCGCGGTGACCTTGAAGGTGCCGGTCATCTCGAAGGGCGGGAAGGCGCCCTTGCCGGGCACGGGGTCGTTCTTCTTGGGCCCCGCGACGGTGATGCTCCCGGTCTGCGCCCCGCCCAGGGTGACCTTTCCGGTGGGCGTCATGATGTCGGCCGGCAGCGCGAGGTCGGTGGGATTGCTCGCGGCCGGCTTGACCACCTTGTAGGTCACGGTGACGGTGTCGCCGACCTTGGGCGCGGTCTTGTCCACCGTGATCTGTCCGGTGGTGGTGCCGTCGATCGGCGGGATGCCCGCTATCGGCGGCGGTACACAGTGCGTGCCGTAGTCCACGGCGGCTGACGCCGTGGCGACCGCTCCGGCCGGGACGGCCAGCGCACCGCCCGCGGTGACCGCGAGAGCGGTCGCCCCGAGCAGCGCGGCGATACGCCGTCTTCGGCCGGTCGAACCCATGGATGCCGTGTTGGCCATGGTTGCCCCCTCTGAGGGATGCGGGCGCAGCGGCTCATCTGCGCCGACAGGGGGCCATTGATGTGCAGGCCGGGTGAGAAGTCAATGCATAGGTGACGATCCGTCAGTTCTCGGCGACAAACGGCAAAGGGCCCGTCACTCGAAGACGAACGGTCCCGGCACCTGGTTCGCGGCGGTCGGGGTGCAGGTCACGGTGATGCCGAAGAGCACCATCTTGAGGGTGCCGCCGCCCGCTTCCAGGCTGTCACCGGGGGCGACGGTGCCGGTCAGCGGTCCGACGGTGACGGTGGCACCGGTGGGCGTGGCCGGGTTCCTGGTGCCGGTGAAGGCGGTGGTGCCGCCGGTCGCCTTCGCCAGGGTCAGCGTGGAGGCGATCGAGTCGGCGGCGAGCGGGAGCGGGGCGGTGATGTTCGAGTGGACGGTGATCGTGGCCGAGGTGCCGTCCTGTGTGACGGTGAGGATGGTAGAACCGCCGCCGAAGAAACCGCAGTTGTAGCTGAGGGCCGCGGCGGCGGGGGCGACGGCCACCGCGGCCGGCGCGAAGGCCAGACCGGTGACGGCGAGCGAGCCCGCCGCCAGTACCGCACCGATACCGAGCCGTCTGCGCGCGGGCCGGCGTACTGTCGTGCTTCTCATCGATCGGATTCCCTTCCCTGGTACGCGAATTGCGCTGTGGGGAATTGCGATGTGGAGGTACGGCGGCCGGGTGCGGTCAGCCGCGCGGCGGGTGCGGGGCGCCGCGCGGTGAGATCTGACGGTCCGTCGGAAGAGCGGGCTCCATTGATGCGTGCGTCGCTCGCGATTGCAAGAGACGCTCGGCGACAGCTTCCGGGCGCCGCGAAAGTGGCCGAAGAACAACCCTCGTCCGGGCGCCCGGAGATGCCTCAGCCGGCGGACACCGTCACCCGTACGACCCCGTCCGGCGCGGCCACGTGCACCGGGGTCGCGGGTCCGCCCAGATCCCGTACGGCCGCCAGATCCTCCGCCGGTACGCCCTCCGCACCGGTGACGACCGCCGCCGCCTCCAGCGCTTTCGCGCCCGACGCCACCGCCATGGCCACCGCCGTCCGCAGCGCGCTCAGCTTCAGCGAGTCGAGGTCGACCGTGCCGGCGACATACGTACGCCCGGTCTCGTCCCGTACGGCCGCGCCCTCGGGCACTCCGTTGCGGGCCCGGGCGGAGCGGGCGAGGGTGACGATCTTCTGGTCCTCGGGCCCGAGGGCGGGCGCGGTGCTTTCGGTCATGCCCCGAGCATACTTACGCGGTTTGTCCCCTGCTGAGGGCGGCTGAGGCTTCATGACACAAGGAAGTCACACAGGAACAGGTATCAGGTGCGGGCGATCAGGGCATGACCCAGGAACCGCGAGCCATGAGGAGGCGTTATGAACCGCCAGACCCGCATCCGCGTCACCCGTCGGCCCAGCGCTCCTTCACCCCGCGACCTCCCCATCGACCGCAGGACACCCTCGGGCCGCATCCTCCCGTACTGAGACCAACTGAGACCAGTAGCAGTCAGACCATCAGTCTGACCATCAGTCAGACCGTCAGTCAGGGCCGGTCGAGGCGCAACCGCTCCGCGCGCGGCAGACCGGCCACCACCAGGTCGTACGAGTCCTCGATCAGCTCCCGTACGAGCTGATCGGGCAACTCCCCGTCGACCGTGACGGTGTTCCAGTGCCGTTTGTTCATGTGGTAGCCGGGGACGATCAGCCCCGGATGGTCGGCGCGCAGCCGGACCGCGTCCTCCGGGACGCACTTCAGGTTGACCGTCAGGGGCCGGCCGTCCAGCGAGGTCAGGGCGAAGAGCTTGCCCAGCACCTTGAAGACCGAGACGTCCGGCCTGAACGGAAACTCCTCCACGGCGGAGTTGAAGGACAGACAGAAAGCACGCAGTTCCTCGGAAGTCACGCGTCGCCCCTCTCCTTCGCCTTCTCCTTCTCCTTCGCCTTCTCGTTCTCGTTCTCTTTTTCGTTCTCCTCGTCCAGTGCCCCGGTGTGGTCGAGCGGCTCGACCAGCACCGTCACGATCTTGTTCCGCCGCCCGGCCGCGGCCTCCGCGGTGAGCCGCAGTTCGCGCCCGTCGGGGAGTTCGACGACGGCCGAGGCCCCGGCGATCGGTACGCGGCCCAGCGCCTTCGCCAGCAGCCCGCCGACCGTCTCCACGTCCTCGTCGTCGTACTCCTCCAGGCCGTACAGCTCGCCGAGGTCGGTGATGTCGAGGCGGGCCGTGACCCGGTGACGCTCGTCGCCCAGCTCCTCGACGGGCGGGAGTTCACGGTCGTACTCGTCGGTGATCTCGCCGACGATCTCCTCCAGGATGTCCTCGATGGTCACGATGCCGGCCGTGCCGCCGTACTCGTCGATGACGACGGCGACATGGTTGCGGTCGCGCTGCATCTCACGGAGCAGATCACCGGCGTTCTTCGTGTCGGGTACGAACGCGGCGGGCCGCATCGCGGTCGACACCAGCTCGCTCTCCGCGTCCCGGCTGATGTGCGTCCGGCGGACCAGGTCCTTGAGGTACACGATGCCGACGACGTCGTCCTCGCTCTCCCCGGTGACCGGAATCCGCGAGAACCCGGAGCGCAGCGCCAGGGTGAGCGCCTGCCGGATCGTCTTGAACCGCTCGATGACCACCAGATCCGTACGCGGGACCATGACCTCCCGGACGAGGGTGTCGCCCAGCTCGAAGACGGAGTGCACCATACGGCGCTCGTCGTCCTCGATCAGGGATTCCTTCTCGGCCAGGTCGACCAGCGCGCGCAACTCCGCCTCGGAGGCGAACGGGCCACGCCGGAAGCCCTTGCCGGGGGTGAGGGCGTTGCCGATGAGGATCAGGAGATAGGGGATGGGCCCCATGATCCGGGCGAGCGGCAGCAGGACGTACGCGGCGGCCGTGGCCGTGTTGAGCGGATGCTGCCGCCCGATGGTCCGCGGCGAGACCCCCACCGCGACATACGACACGAGCACCATGACACCGATGGCGACGGCGAGGGCCTGCCAGGTCTCGTCGAACTCCTGGAGGCAGGCGTAGGTGACGAGCGCGGCGGCGGCCATCTCGCAGACCACGCGCACCAGCAGCGCCACATTGAGATAGCGGGTCGGGTCGGCGGCGATCTGCGCCAGCTTGGCGCTGCCGCGCCGGCCGCCGCGTACGGCCTCCTCGGCGCGGAAGCTGGAGACGCGCGCGAGGCCCGCCTCCGCGCAGGCGGCGAGCCAGGCGACCACGACCAGCGCTATGGCACCCGTGACGAGTTGGGGATTCATGACACGGTCGGGGCGGGCGACGGGCCCGTCATCCCCCGCTCGCCGCGCCAGTCGCCCACGATGGCGGCCTGGAGGCCGAACATCTCGGCCTTCTCGTCCGGCTCCTCGTGGTCGTACCCGAGGAGGTGCAGCACGCCGTGGACGGTGAGGAGTTGGAGCTCCTCGTCCATGGAGTGCTGGGTGTCGGCCTCCTTGCCCTGCTTCTCGGCGACCTCGGGGCAGAGCACGATGTCACCGAGAAGCCCCTGCGGCGGCTCGGCGTCGTCCTTCGACGGCGGGCGCAGCTCGTCCATCGGGAAGGACATGACGTCGGTCGGACCGGGCAGGTCCATCCACTGGATGTGCAACTGCTCCATGGCGTCGGCGTCCACGACGATCACCGAGAGCTCGGAGAGCGGGTGGATGCGCATCCGCGCGAGCGCGTAGCGGGCGATGTCGAGGATCGCCTGCTCGTCGACCTCGGTTCCGGACTCGTTGTTGACGTCGATCGACATGGTGCTGGTTCGTCTACTTCCGCTTGTCACGGACACCCTTGTGGGTGCCGTTCTCCGTACCGTTCTCGTTGTCGTACTTCTCGTACGCGTCGACGATACGGCCGACCAGCTTGTGCCGGACGACATCGTGGGAGGTGAGCCGTGCGAAGTGGACGTCGTCGAGGCCTTCGAGGATGTCCTGCACCTGCCGCAGACCCGACTTCGTCCCGGAGGGGAGGTCGACCTGCGTCACGTCACCCGTGACCACGATCTTCGACTCGAAGCCGAGGCGGGTGAGGAACATCTTCATCTGCTCGGCGCTGGTGTTCTGGGCCTCGTCCAGGATGATGAAGGCGTCGTTGAGCGTACGGCCACGCATGTACGCCAGGGGCGCGACCTCGATCGTCCCGGCCGCCATCAGCCGAGGAATCGATTCCGGGTCCAGCATGTCGTGCAGCGCGTCGTACAGCGGGCGCAGATACGGGTCGATCTTGTCGAAGAGCGTGCCGGGCAGGAATCCCAGCCGCTCGCCCGCCTCCACCGCCGGGCGGGTCAGGATGATGCGGCTGACCTGCTTGGCCTGGAGCGCCTGTACGGCCTTCGCCATGGCCAGGTAGGTCTTGCCGGTGCCCGCCGGGCCGATGCCGAACACGATCGTGTGCTTGTCGATGGCGTCGACATAGCGCTTCTGGTTGAGGGTCTTGGGACGGATCGTGCGACCCCGCGAGGACAGGATGTTCTGGGTGAGGACCTCGGCCGGGGTCTCCTGGCCGTCGCCCTCGCCGTTGCCGCTCGCTCTGAGCATGGCGATCGACCGTTCCACTGCGTCCTCCGTCATCGGCTGTCCGGTGCGGAGCACCAGCATCATCTCGTCGAACAGCCGCTGGATGAGGGCGACGTCGCCCGCTTCGCCAGTGGCGTTGACCTCATTGCCCCGGACATGGATGTCGACCGCCGGGAAGGCCGTTTCGATCACGCGCAGGAGGGAGTCGCCGGATCCCAGCAGGGACACCATGGGGTGGGCGGCCGGGACCGTGAACTGCGCTCGTGCCTGCCCCCGCGCAGGGGGCTGAGCTGTGGGTGTCTGTGTCATGGGCCGGCTCTGTAGGCCTGCACGACCTCCTCAATGAGGCTCGCTTACCACGTGGGTAGCCTTCCGCTCCCAGACTACGACGGTGCACTGACAACCCCGAAGGGCTTTTCGCTCACGGTCCGGTGAACGCGGTCACCGTCCGGTGAACGCCGTCACCCTCCGGTGCGCACGGTGACGGCCGGGTGACAGTGACTGTCGGGTGTACGCGCGAGGCCGGAACCGGGGCCGGCGTCCCGGGGTCGGCGCCCGTGCTCAAGACAGGCCGGTTTCCGCGCTCAGGGCAGGCTGCGGAAGCCGATCGTCGGGACGGCCCGGCGCAGCGGCCACGGGCGGGGTCTCGCGCTTCTGGGCACCAGGTCCGCCAGGAACGCGTACCGGCGCAGGGCGGCCGGGTCCTGGTGCTCGTACGACTGGATCTCGCGCCACCAGGCCCCCACCTCGGACCAGCCGGGCGCGGAGAGGGAGCCGCCGAAGTCCTGGACGGAGAGGGCGGCGGTCAGGCCGGCGAAGGCGAGGCGGTCGGCGAGCGGCCAGTCGGCGAGGGTGCCGGTGACGAAGCCCGCGACGAAGACATCGCCGGCGCCGGTGGGGTCGAGGGCCTCGACGGCGATGGCGGGCACCTCGGCCGTCTCCCCCGTCCGCCCGTCCACCGCGTACGCGCCCTCGGCGCCGAGGGTGACGACGGCGAGCGGTACGTGATCGGCGAGGGCGCGGGCGGCTTTGCGGGGGCAGTCGGTGCGCGTGTAGCGCATCGCCTCCTCGGCGTTGGGCAGGAAGGCCTCGCAGTGCTCCAGGTCGGTGAGGCCCGCGAGATCCCAGCGCCCGGTGTCGTCCCAGCCGACGTCGCCGAAGATACGGGCACCCTTGCGGGCGGCCTGGGCGATCCAGGGGGCGGGGACACCCGGGGCGAGGGAGGCGACGGCGGCGCGGGAGTGCGGCGGGCACTGTGGCGCCGGTTCCTCGTGCGGCGGCTCATGGCCGTGGGAGACCATCGTGCGCTCGCCCTCGTACGCCATCGAGACGGTGACCGGGGAGTGCCAGCCGGGGACCGTGCGTGACGTGGAGAGGTCGATGCGCTCGCCCTGTTCGAGGGCGTCCCAGCAGTACTCCCCGTAGTGGTCGTCGCCGAAGGCGGCGGCGAGGGAGGTCCGCAGGCCGAGCCGGGCCAGCGCGGTCGCCATGTTGGCGACCCCGCCGGGGCTGGACCCCATCCCGCGCGCCCAGGACTCGGTGCCGCGCACCGGCGCGGAATCGAGCCCGGTGAAGATGATGTCGAGGAAGACGGTGCCCGTCAGATACACGTCCCACGGCGGTTCACCGGGCGCGCGCAGGGCGGCCAGGGGATCGACCTGGGCCTGGCGGTAGGACGATCCCTCTCCGGTGGACATGGTGGACGCGATCACGGTGCGCTCCCTGACGATGGTGCGGATCAGGCCAGTGTGCACCACACCACTGACACCGACCCGCCGCTCGCGTCCCAGAAGCCTCCGTACGGCGCCCGTGGGGGCACTCAGGCCCCGAACTCGTACGCCTCCACCTCGGCGAGGTAGCGCGCCCGCCGCTCCTCGTCACCGTCCAGGAACGAGGCCAGGAACGAGTTCCGCGCGAGCTCCCGCAGCCGCTCGTCACCGAGCCCCAGGGCCTCCCGTACCGCCCCGAAGTTGTCGCCGACGTATCCACCGAAGTAGGCGGGGTCGTCGGAGTTGACGGTGCACAGCAGGCCGGCGTCGAGCATCGCGGGCAGCGGGTGCTCGGCCAGGACGTCGACGGCCCGCAACCGCACGTTCGACAGGGGACACAGCGTCAGCGGCACCCGCTCCCGCACCAGCCGCGCGACCAGCTCCGGGTCCTCCATGCAGCGCAGCCCGTGGTCGATCCGCTCGACGCCGAGAACATCAAGAGCCTCGGTGATGTACTCGGGCGGCCCCTCCTCCCCCGCGTGCGCGACGCGCCGCAGACCCAGGGCTGCGGCGGCCTCGTACACCTCGCGGAACTTCACCGGCGGATGCCCGACCTCGGCGGAGTCGAGCCCGATACCGACGATCCGGTCGAGGTAGGGCCTGGCGGCCTCCAGCGTCTCCATCGCGGACTCGGCGGACTGGTCACGCAGGAAGCACATGATCAGCTGGGTGGAGACGCCGTGGACGGACTCGCTCTCCCCGAGCGCCCGCCAGAGCCCCTCGACAACGGTCCCCATGCCGACCCCCCGGGCGAGGTGGGCCTGCGGATCGAAGAAGATCTCGGCGTGCCGAACACCCTGAGCCGCAGCCCGAGCGAGATAGGCGTTGGCGAGATCCGCGAAGTCCTGCTCGGTGCGCAGGACGGCCATGAGCTCGTAGTAGAGGTTCAGAAAGGACTGCAGGTCATCGAACAGATACGCCTTGCGCAGCTCTTCGGTGTCGGCGTACGGCAGCACGACACCGTTGCGCGCGGCGAGCGCGAAGGCCAGCTCGGGTTCGAGGGTGCCTTCGATATGGAGGTGGAGTTCGGCTTTGGGGAGGGACATCCAAGAATCGTACGACCGTTTTACCGCCGTTTCGGAACCGGCACCGTCAGCAGGTCGTAGGCGACGGTCAGCTCACCCTCGTATCCCGCAGCGCGCGCCTGCCGTTCGAACTCGGCCGGGTCGGAGTAGCGCTGGCTGAAGTGGGTGAGAACGAGATGCCGTACGCCGCCGTCCCGGGCGATTGCCCCCGCCTGCCCGGCGGTCAAGTGGCCGTGATCGACGGCGAGTTGCTGATCCTCATCAAGGAAGGTCGACTCGATGACGAGCATGTCGACACCTTCGGCCAGCGCATGCACTCCATCACACAACCGTGTGTCCATCACAAAGGCGAACCGCTGCCCGCGCCGCACCTCACTGACGTCGTCGAGGGTGACGGACCCGACGGACCCCTCCCTCTGGAGGCGCCCGACGTCCGGCCCCTTGATCCCGTGCCCGGCGAGCAGCTCGGGCAGCATGCGGCGCCCGTCGGGCTCGACGAGGAGGTAGCCGTAGGACTCGACGGGATGGGAGAGCCTGCGCGCTTCGAGCCGATACCCGGAAGTTCCAGATGTCCCGGACGCAGCGGCCAGCACGCCACCCTCCCCCGAGACCGGCTCTTGCCGTATCTGAACGGTCTCGCGGTACGCGGTGGAGTACCGCAGGCGGTCGAAGAACTTCTGCCCGGAGCGCGGGTAGTGTGCGGTCACCTCGTGCGGGACGCGGTCGAGGTTGATGCGCTGGATGACTCCGGCGAGCCCGAGCGAGTGGTCCCCGTGGAAGTGCGTGACGCAGATCCGGTTGAGGTCGTGGGCGGCGACCCCCGCCCGCAGCATCTGGCGCTGCGTGCCCTCGCCGGGATCGAAGAGGAGACCCTCGCCGTCCCAGCGGAGCAGATAGCCGTTGTGGTTGCGGTGCCGGGTGGGTACCTGGCTGGCGGTGCCGAGGACCACCAGTTCACGTGCGGACAAGGCCCGTTACCCCGGCGGCCACTGGAGGCCGCGCCCACCGAGAAGGTGCGCGTGCGCGTGGAACACGGTCTGGCCGGCCCCGCTGCCGGTATTGAAGACGATCCGATAGCTGTCCAGCTTCTCCTCGGCCGCCACCTCACCGGCGTGCCGCAGCACGTCGGCGGCGATGCCGGGCTCGGCGGCGGCGAGGGAGGCCGCGTCGGAGTGGTGGACCTTGGGGATCACCAGGATGTGCGTCGGCGCCTGCGGGTTGATGTCCCGGAAGGCGACGGTCGTGTCGGTCTCCTGGACGATGGTCGCCGGGATGTGCCCCGCGACGATCTTGCAGAACAGGCAGTCGTCCTGCGGCGCCCCGCTGTCGTTCTCGTCCTCGTCCCGCATGCGCGTGCCTCCTCGCGTCGGCCGATCATTACGTCGGCATCGTATCGGCGCCCTCACCCCGGACACACAGAGACGAGGGTCCGTCGGCAAGCCGACGAACCCTCAGTCAAAGATCGAGGCTGGGCCCAACCCTGGATCCAGCGGATCCGGCTGGGTCAGAAGCCCAGCTTCCAGAGCTGGAGTCCGGTGTTGTAGCAACCCCTCAGGCTGACCCCTCCGGAGGTGTTGTCCACGCACTCGTTTCCGCCGAAGGCGCTCTTGAGCTGGACCTTGTCCCAGCTCGACCCGACAGCGGCCCAGAGTCCGGCGTGGGCGCCGCCGCTACCGAGACAGTTGGCGGTGATCATCCTTCGGTTGATGTCATACCTCAGGCACAGTCCGGTCGCCTTGTTCTGCACCTCGACAATGTCATAGGCGTCGTGGCGACTGAAGAGCATGTTCCAGGTCTGGTAGTCGTTTCCCGTCTGGCAGGGATTCGTGTACACCTGACCGCTGCTGTTGCTGTCCAGGCAGCGCCCGGTTTCCCAGTTGCGCAGGAGGTTCGGCCCGACGTACGCGGACGCGGTGCCCGCGTTCATGACCGACAGCCCCAGGAAAAGCCCGAGAGCAAGGGCCCCCGCCCATCCGCGGCGCGCGAAACGCCCCAGGGTCCGGGTTTGGGTACCCGCCGTTGTGTCCGATCCCATTGTGTGGGTCATGTCAACTTCCTTCCGCTCGTGGCTGCGGCGGCCGACGGCCGTTGATTTCGTGCCGTTTTCAGCGCATTTACCCGCCGCCGCTGGACACGATCATGCCAAGTACGAACGGCCGTTCAGGCGCCGTCGGCCGTCCACCGGCTAAGTACAGGGAAACCTGTCACGAACCGCCTGCCCGCCAGGCGTTCCGGAGTGGTCAAAAGCGGTAGTTACCGGTCCATACAGCCACAAGTTGGCCGAACGAAGTGCGCCCCCAACTGGTCCATGTACAGGACCAGTTGGGGGCGCTTCGCGCTACGGGTTGGTTGGCTGGTTGGCTAAATCTCCGCCAACCCCGGCGGAGCCTTCGCCGGCCGCGTCTCCAGCGCCTCCAGCGCCAGCCGGATCGCCTCGTCCAACTGGACGTCACGCCCGGCCGCGTAGTCCTGCGGGGTCTGCACGACCTCCACATCGGGGTCGACCCCGTGGTTCTCGACGCCCCACCCGTAACCCTCAAGCCAGAACGCGTACTTGGGCTGGGTGACGAGTGTTCCATCCACGAGCCGATACCGGCTGTCGATGCCGATCACCCCGCCCCACGTCCGCGTACCGACCACGGGCCCGATCCCCAGCGCCTTGATCGCCGCGTTGACGATGTCCCCGTCCGACCCCGAGAACTCGTTGGCGACCGCGACGACGGGCCCGCGAGGCGCGTCCTCCGGGTAGCTGGACGGGCGTAGCCCGCGCGGGAGGTCCCAGCCGACGATCCGCCGTGCCAGCTTCTCGACGACCAGTTGGGAGGTGTGCCCGCCCCGGTTCTCTCGGACGTCGACGACCAGCCCCTCCTTCGCGACCTCGATCCGCAGGTCACGGTGGATCTGGGCCCAGCCGGGCGCCTGCATGTCGGGGACGTGGAGATAGCCGAGCCGGCCGCCCGATCGCGAGGTGACGTACGCGCGGCGGTCCGTCACCCACGCGTGGTAGCGCAGCGGTTCCTCGTCCGCGATGGGTACGACGACCACGTGCCGTGGGTCGCCGCCGCCGGACGGTGAGATCGTCAGCTCGACGGGCTTGCCCGCCGTACCGACGAGCAGCGGGCCCGGCCCGGCGACCGGGTCGACAGGCTGTCCGGCGACCGCCACGATCGCGTCGCCCGGGCGGACCGCGACACCGGGCGCGGCGAGCGGGGAGACACCCTCGGGGTCGGAGGTCTCGGCGGGCAGGATGCGGTCGATACGCCACACGGGCGTGTCCTGGGGGCCGTCCTCGTGGCGGGAGATGTCGGCGCCGAGAAGGCCCTGCCGTTCGCCGCCGCCGTATCCGCCGCGCGGAGTGACGTAGGCGTGCGAGGTGCCCAACTCGCCCTGGACCTCCCAGAGAAGGTCGACGAGGTCGTCGTGGGTGGCGACACGGTCGAGGAGGGGCCGGTAGCGGTCGAGGACGCCGTCCCAGTCCGTCCCGCCCATGTCCGCGCGCCAGAAGTTGTCGCGCATGATGCGACCGTTCTCGTCGTACATCTGCCGCCACTCGACGGCCGGGTCGACGGTCTGCCGTACGCGCGACAGGTCGACGGTGATGTTCGAGTCGCTCTCGTCATCGTTCGAGGCGCGCCGGTCGCTGGGTACGACCTTCAGCTTGCCGTCGGTCCACAGCAGGACGCGCTTGCCGTCGCCGCTGACCGCGAAGTGGTCGGCGTCCCCGGCGAGGTGCTCGATGCGCCTCTGGGTGAGGTCGTACCGCTCCAGCTCGGTCTTCGGGTCGGGGTCGTCCGGCGTTGCCCTGGACGAGCCCAGAACCCCCCGCACCGGGTGGCGCAGCCACAGCACCCCGTCCTTGGCGGCGCGCAGGGTGGAGTAGCGGGCGGCCTCGACCGGGAACGGGACGATGCGGTCGGCGAGCCCGTCGAGGTCGATGCGGGTGGTCGGGGCGCCCTCGCTGTCCGGGGTCTCGTCCTTGTCCGGCGTGTCGAAGGGCCGCCCGTGCCGCTGGGGCCCGAAGGGCGAGGGTGTGGTCGCGGCGAGCGGGATGAGGTGCGGACGCGAACCGCCGACGAAGGCGAGGTCGAACACGTGCTCGTCGTAGATGGGGTCGAAGGATCGCGCCGACAAGAAAACCAGGTGCTTGCCGTCGAGCGTGAAGGCCGGCGAGTAGTCCCGGAATCGGAGCGGAGTCGCCTCCGTCACGGATAGATCAGTCGTGTTGGCGAGCTTGAGTTGGCGCAGCGGGCGCGGGCCGGGGTGGGACCAGGCCAGCCAGGCCGAGTCCGGCGAGAAGACGAGCCCGGACGCATCACCGTCGGCGCTGCGGTCGACCTCGCGCACCTCCCCGGACTCCCGCTCGACGAGCAGGACGCGCCCGTCGTGGGAGGCGACGGCGGCCCTGCTGCCGTCGGGCGCCATGGCGAGGCCGAGGACCCGCCCGAGCTGCCCGGCGGCGAGCCGACGCGGAGTGGTGCCGGGGGCGGCACCGGTCGCGGGGGCGAACTCCAGTGCGTCGTCGCCCTCCGCGTCCGTCACCCACACGGCCCACTCCTCGCCGTCCACGCGGAAGGCGCGGGGCAGCCGGGCCCGTACCCCGTGCCCTGAGGCGAGGACGCGGGCCGGGCCGGAGCGGTGGGTGACCCAGTGCACGGACCCGCGCACCCCGATCGCGCTGCCGCGTCCGGTGTGGTCGGGCGAGCCGGACCCGAACCACCGGGAGGCGCTCACCGGATGGGGCTGGAGGTCGACGCGCTGCCCGCCGAGCCGGATGTCGAGCCGGCGCGGCTCGGCCCCGTCCAGGTCGTCCAGCAGCCACAGTTCACCGGCGGAGGAGTACACGACACGGCTGCCGTCGCTCGCCGCGTGCCGGGCGTAGAAACCGTCGACGCCCGTGTGGCGGCGCAGATCCGACCCGTCCGCCAACGACGAGTACAGCGCCCCGACACCCTCGTGATCGGAGAGGAAGGCGATGCGTTCCCCGACCCACACCGGGTATTCGAGGTTCCCGTCGAGATCGGCGTGCAGCCGGGCGAACTCGCCATCTCCCTCACGGTCGATCCACAACTTGCCCGCCGTACCGCCCCGATAGCGCTTCCACCAGGCGGCCTCGCGGCCCATGGGGGCGGAGAGGAGCACGGTCGCCGGACCGTGTGCGACATCCCCGACCGGCCCGTACGGCAGGACGGTCGCCGGACCGCCGTCGAGCGGCACGGCCCTGGCCCAGGAGCGGCGCAGGCTGGCCTGTCCCTGGGTGCTGAGGGCGAGGACCCGTCCGTCCGGGGTCCAGCCGCGCACCTGGGTCCTCGAACTGCCCCAGTAGGTGAGCCGGTTGGTGGACCCGCCGTCGATCGGGGCGACATGCACCTCGGGCGCGCCGTCGCGGGTGGAGGTCCAGGCGACGCGGGTGCCGTTCGGGGAGATACGGGGATGGTTCACCGGCACGTTGTCGGCGCTGACGCGCCAGGCCCGGCCGCCGTCGATCGGGGCGACCCAGACGTCGTCCTCGGCGGTGAAGGCGACCAGGTCGCCGTGCAGGTGCGGAAACCGGAGATACGCAGGCGAAGAGGGCTGAGTCACCCGATCACCCTAGGCAACGCGCCCGCCCACGGACAGGAGTTTCGATCACTTCATGACCAACCACCGAGGCTCACACGCCCTGTTCACCCGCTCATGCGACGACTGGCCCTACGACCAGCGACCGGTCCGGCCGAGCAGCAGCGCGGTGGCCGCCGTACCGGCCGTGGAGGTACGCAGCACACTCGCCCCGAGCCGGTACGCCTTCGCCCCCGCCTCCTCGAAGAGAGTCAACTCCTCGGGGGAGACGCCTCCTTCGGGGCCGACGACCAGCACGATCTCGCCGGTCGCGGGGAGTTCGGCAGTCGCGAGCGCGGCACTGCCGTAGTCGCGGTCCTCGTGCAGTACGGCGGCGAAGTCGGCCTTGGCGAGCAGCGCGGCGACCTGCTTGCTCGACGCGGCGTCCGCGACCTCCGGGAAGCGCACCCGGCGGGACTGCTTGCCGGCTTCCCGGGCGGTGGCCCGCCACTTGGCGAGCGCCTTCAGCCCACGGTCGCCCCGCCACTGTGTGACACACCGCGAGGCGGCCCACGGCACGATGGCGTCGACGCCCGTCTCGGTCATCGTCTCGACGGCCAGCTCGCCCCGGTCGCCCTTGGGCAGCGCCTGGACGACGGTGATCCGAGGTGACTGCGGCGCCTCCTCGACGACCGCCCCGAGTCGCAGGACCAACTGGTCCTTGCCCTCGGCGGCGACGACCTCGCCCTCCGCCCAGCGCCCGGCCCCGTCCGTGAGGACGACGGTCTCACCGGCCCGCATCCGCTTCACGGAGACGGCGTGCCGCCCTTCGGCCCCGTCCAGGACGTACTGTCCGCCACCGGCGGCCGGAAGGTGCGCGGGGAATCCCTCGACGACGAAGACAGGAGCGGTCATGAACGCTCACCTCCACCCAGCAGCGCGGTCCGCGCCGTCTCGATCTCGTCCACCAGCGCGGCCACCAGCTCCGCCGCCGGAAGTTCACGGGCCATCCGGTGCCCTTGTCCCGCCCACAGCGCCATGCCCTGCGCGTCGCCGGTCGCGGCGGCCTGCTTGCGGATCGGCGAGGTGAGGTGGTGGACCTCGGGGTAGGCGGCGGGCGCGTACGGGCCGTGCTCGCGCAGGAAACGGTTCACCAGTCCCCGGGCGGGCCGGCCGGAGAACGCGCGCGTCAGCTCCGTACGGCCGAAGAGGGGGTTGGTCAGCGCCTGCTTGTGCAGGGCGTGGGCGCCGGATTCCGGGGTGGCGAGGAAGGCGGTGCCGAGCTGGGCGGCGCTCGCTCCGGCGGCGAGGGCGGCGGCGATCTGGCTGCCGCGCATGAGTCCGCCCGCTGCGACGAGGGGCAGATCGACGGTCTCGCGGACCTGGGCGATGAGGGCGAGCAGCCCGATGGCGGACCCGTCGGCCTCGGGGTTGTCGCGATGGGTGCCCTGATGTCCGCCGGCCTCGACGCCCTGCACGATCACCGCGTCGGCCCCGGCCCGCTGGACGGCGAGGGCCTCCTCGGCGGTGGTCGCGGTGACCAGGGTGAGGGTGCCGGCGCGGCGGAGGGAGTCCAGTACGTCGGTACTGGGCACCCCGAAGTGGAAGGAGACGACCGGGACCGGGTTGTCGAGGAGTACGGCGAGCTTGGCGTCGTAGCCGTCGTCGCGTCCGCTGTCCGGGTCGCCCAGCTCGGTGTCGTACCAGGCGGCCTCACCGGCGAGCTGATGGGCGTAGACCTCGACGGCGGCGGGATCGGCGACATCGGGCTGCGGCATGAACAGGTTCACGCCGAACGGGCGTCCGGTGAGCCCGCGCAACTGCTTGATCTCCTGGTACATCCCGTCCGCGGTCTTGTACCCGGCGGCGAGGAACCCGAGCCCGCCTGCCTCGGCGACGGCGCCGACGAGCCGCGGGACGGAGACGCCGCCCGCCATGGGCGCCTGCACGATCGGGTGTGGGAAGAGATCGGTCAGTGCGGAGGACATGACGGCATGTTGTCACGTCCCCAGGACAAGTCCGAATCAGCCCCCTTCAGCGCGAAAGGACCGCGAAAGGACCGCGAAAGGGCGGGGTCTGAGGGTGTGCACCCCCAGACCCCGCCCCTCTGCCGGCTTTCGCCGAAAACGTGCTCAGCGCCCGTTAAAAACGTGCTCAGCGGCCGTTGAAGGCGTCCTTCAACCGCGAGAACAAGCCCTGCTGACCGGGCTGGAACTGCCCCATGGGCCGCTCCTCGCCCCGCAGCTTCGCCAGCTCGCGCAGCAACCGCTCCTGCTCCGGGTCGAGCTTCGTGGGAGTCATGACCTCGACATGCACCAGGAGGTCACCGCGCCCACCGCCCCGGAGATGTGTGACTCCCCGCCCGTGCAGCGGGATCGACTGCCCGGACTGCGTGCCCGGACGGATGTCGACCTCCTCCAGCCCGTCGAGCGTCTCCAGCGGCACCTTCGTGCCCAGGGACGCCGCCGTCATCGGAAGGGTCACCGTGCAGTGCAGGTCGTCCCCGCGCCGCTGGAACTGCGTGTGCGGCAGCTCGTGGATCTCGACGTAGAGGTCACCGGCGGGCCCGCCACCGGGTCCCACCTCGCCCTCACCGGCGAGCTGGATCCTCGTACCGTTGTCGACCCCGGCGGGGATCTTCACGGTGAGCGTCCGGCGCGACCGCACCCGACCGTCGCCCGCGCACTCGGGGCACGGCGTCGGAACGACGGTCCCGAACCCCTGGCACTGCGGACAGGGCCGCGAGGTCATGACCTGGCCCAGGAAGGAGCGCGTCACCTGGGACACCTCACCCCGACCACGACACATGTCGCAGGTCTGGGCCGAGGTCCCCGGCGCCGCACCCTCACCACTACAGGTACCGCAGGTCACAGCCGTGTCGACCTGGATGTCCTTGGTGGTCCCGAAGGCGGCCTCGTCGAGTTCGATGTCGAGCCGGATCATCGCGTCCTGGCCACGCCGCGTGCGCGACCTGGGCCCCCGCTGCGACGCCGTCCCGAAGAACGCGTCCATGATGTCCGAGAAGTTCCCGAAGCCACCGGCTCCGAAGCCACCCGCGCCTCCGCCGCCCGACTGGGACAGCGGATCGCCGCCGAGGTCGTAGACCTGCTTCTTCTGCGGGTCCGACAACACCTCGTACGCGGCGTTGATCTCCTTGAACCGCTCCTGCGTCTTCGGATCGGGGTTGACGTCCGGGTGCAGCTCGCGGGCGAGCCTCCTGAACGCCTTCTTGATCTCGTCCTGGGACGCGTCTCGGCGCACGCCGAGTACGGCGTAGTAGTCCGTGGCCACTTACGACTCCGCCAGGATCTGTCCGACGTACCGTGCCACTGCGCGTACCGCTCCCATCGTTCCCGGGTAGTCCATGCGTGTCGGTCCGACCACGCCGAGCTTGGCCACTGCCTCGCCGCCCGAACCGTAGCCGACCGACACGACGGACGTGGAGTTGAGTCCCTCGTATTTGTTCTCGTGACCGATTCGTACGGTCATGCTCGAATCCCCGGCCTCACCAAGGAGTTTGAGAAGTACGACCTGTTCCTCCAGGGCTTCGAGAACCGGTCTGATTGTGAGGGGAAAATCATGTCCGAAGCGGGTGAGATTGGCGGTTCCGCCGATCATCAGCCGCTCCTCGGCCTCCTCGACGAGCGTCTCCAGCAGGGTGGAGAGCACCGTCGCGACCGTGCCGCGGTCCTCCGCCTCGAAGGCCTCCGGGAGGTCCTGCACGAGCTGCGGCACATCCGCGAAGCGACGGCCCGCGACCCGGCTGTTGAGCCGCGCGCGCAGATCCGCCAGGGACGTCTCGCCGAAGGGTGCCGGGCAGTCGATCATCCGCTGCTCGACGCGGCCGGTGTCCGTGATCAGTACGAGCATCACGCGCGCGGGAGCGAGCGAGAGCAGCTCCACATGCCGCACGGTCGACCGGGTGAGCGACGGATACTGCACGACGGCGACCTGCCGCGTGAGCTGCGCGAGCAGCCGAACGGTCCGCCCGACGACGTCATCGAGATCGACGGCGCCGTCCAGGAAATTCTGGATGGCGCGCCGCTCGGGAGCCGTCATCGGCTTGACGCCGGCCAGCCGGTCGACGAACAGCCGGTAGCCCTTCTCGGTCGGGATGCGCCCGGCACTGGTGTGCGGCTGGGCGATGAAGCCCTCGTCCTCCAGCGCCGCCATGTCGTTGCGGACGGTCGCCGGTGACACCCCGAGGTTGTGCCGCTCGGTGAGCGCCTTGGACCCGACCGGCTCCTCGGTGCCGACATAGTCCTGGACGATCGCGCGCAGCACTTCGAGCCTGCGTTCACTGAGCATCGCGCACACCTCCAGCTGCTGTCGTCGTCCCTTGAGCGCTTACCCGGTGACCTGCCCTGGCACTCTTCGTGTGCGAGTGCCAGCGTTCCCCGGCCCAGTGTACGGCTGTCGGGTACGCCCCCGGCAAGGGCGGCCCGCGCCGATCTGCCGACGTGTACCGACCTGTCCTGCGATGTCGTGTTGGGCCGGGGCCTGTCCGGCGGATCAGGTCACGGGAAATCAGCGGCGACCTGTCGGCGCGGGTGAGCGGGGCGTGATGCGTCGAGCCGCGAGGTGGAGAAGGAGGACGTCGAAGCGATGGGGGTCCCCCGGTCTGGCGAAGCCGGGACTGGGGAGTCCGCAACCGGCGACAACGCCGCAGATCGGCATGCCACGCCCCGCGTCTGCGGCACGACCCGCCGGGCAGGCCCTAGCGTCGCCGTATGAAGGTGACTTGGGAAGAGCCGGAGTGGGGCGATCTGGGCTGGGAGCGCCTGGCGGCCGGGGTGGGCCGGTGCCGGCTGCCTGGCTGGGACTGCACGGTGGGCCTGGTGACCGGGCCGGGCGGCGCGCTGCTGATCGATACGGGATCGAGTCTCGCGGAGGGCGCGCGGCTGCGCCTGGCGGCCCAGTCACTGGCCGGCCGCCGCGTGGACCTCCTCGCGCTCACCCACGCCCACTTCGATCACGTTTTCGGGGCGGCGGTCTTCGCTGGGGCGTGTGTGTTCGCGCCACTGTCCCCCCACGACGAATTCGGGGAAGTGGGGCGCGAGGCGTTGCGCGCGGACGCGGTACGCAACGGTCTGGACGCCCGTGCGGCGGAGGAGGCGGCGGACACCTTGGTCGTCCCGCACCGGTACATCGGGGAGGAGCACACCATCACACTGTCCGAGTCCGAGTCCGACGGCCTGACCGGCGGTCGCCGGGTCGTCCTGAGTGCCGTGGGCCCGGGTCACACCCGCGCCGATCTCGCGGTCGTCGTACCGGGCGTACCGGGTGTACCGGGGGACCCGACCGTCGTCTTCTGCGGTGACCTGGTCGAGGAGTCGGGCGAACCGCAGGCGGGCCCCGACGCCGTACCGTCGCGCTGGCCTGCGGCCCTCGACCGGCTGCTCGCCCTGGGCGGCGAGGACGCGCTGTACGTCCCCGGCCACGGCGCGGTGGTGGACGCGGCCTTCGTCCGGGCCCAACGGGACGCCCTGGCAAGCCGTTTCGGCGTGTCGCGGGAGCCGGTGACCTGACCCCGGAGCCGCTTCTCCTATCGTCATCCGAATGCGCCAGTACTCTCCGGACCTGACCCCGCCGTGGAAGAAGCCCAAGCCCGTACCGCAGGTCCCGGCGGACCCGGGCCTGGTCGTCGAGGAGCCGGGGACGGGCTTCTGCGGCGCGGTGGTCCGCTGCGAAGCGGGCACGGTCACCCTGGAGGACCGCTTCGGCAAGCACCGGGTGTTCCCGCTGGAGCCGGCCGGCTTCCTGCTGGAGGGCAGACCGGTGACTCTGGTACGCCCCTCCGCGTCATCGTCATCGTCATCGCCGTCGTCATCGGTACATCCGTCCCGTACCGCCTCCGGTTCGGTGGCGGTACCCGGTGCCCGCGCGCGGGTGGCACGGGCGGGGCGGATCTATGTCGAGGGCCGGCACGACGCCGAACTGGTCGAGAAGGTGTGGGGCGACGATCTGCGGGTCGAGGGTGTGGTCGTGGAGTACCTGGAGGGCATCGACGACCTCCCGGCGATCGTGGCCGAGTTCGCCCCGGGCCCGGACGCCCGCCTGGGCATCCTGGTGGACCACCTGGTGCCGGGTACGAAGGAGTTCCGGATCGCGCGGGCGGTGACGAGCGAGCACGCGCTGGTGGTCGGGCATCCGTACATCGACGTGTGGGAGGCGGTGAAGCCGGCGTCACTGGGTATCCCCGGGTGGCCCCGGATCCCGCACGGGCAGGACTGGAAGACGGGCGTGTGCCGGGAGCTGGGGTGGCCGGAGAACACGGGGGCGGTGTGGCAGGCGATTCTGGCGAGGGTGCGGTCGTACAGGGACCTGGAGCCGGAGCTCCTGGGCCGCGTGGAGGAACTGATCGACTTCGTGACGGCCCCGGAGTAACCAGAGAATTTCGCTCGCCCCCGCCGCCCCTACCCGTTCCCGACCCGTTCCCGTCCCGTTCTCGGGGGCGCTGCCCCCGAA
>NZ_LIQQ01000760.1 GCF_001418565.1 Streptomyces graminilatus
ATCCGCGGCTCGACAGCGCCCCGCTTTAGGGGCGCGGGGCTGTATGCGATTTGCGGCTCCGCCGCGTGGGCGCGACCAGCCCCCACCGGGCCCGCACCCGATCGACATCCCACACCCCGGGATGATTCCCTGACGGCCATGAGCAACATCGCCGTGACCACCTGGTCCCTGGAACAGACCTCCCCCACTGACCTGCTCCCCGCAGCAGGCCCCGACGGGGACGTCAAGATCACCCGCGCCGAAGTCCCCTCCCCGGAGTTCAGCCGCTACCTCTACGCCTCCGTAGGCGGAGACAACCGCTGGACCGACCGCCTGGCCTGGACATACGCCCGCTGGCAGGAGTACCTGGAGCGCCCCGGCGTGGAAACCTGGGTCGCCTACGACCGAGGCACCCCGGCGGGCTACATGGAGTTGGAACCCCAGGACGACGGCGTCGTGGAGATCGTCTACTTCGGTCTGCTCCCCGCCTTCCGGGGCCGCCGCATCGGCGGGCACCTGCTGTCGTACGGGGCCGCCCGCGCCTGGGACCTCGGGGACCGCTGGCCGGGCCTGGCGCCGACGAAGCGGGTCTGGCTGCATACGTGCAGCAAGGACGGGGAGCACGCGCTGGACAACTATCTGCGTCGCGGCTTCCATCTCTTCGACACCAAGGTCGAGGAGGAGGCGGAGGTGGCCGCGCCGGGCCCCTGGCCGGGCGCACATCACGCCTGACGTCCGTCTCGCGGTACGGGACAAGCGTGTCCGCATGGCGGACAATGCTGGACTGTGTCCAGATTGCCATGACACGCTTCCGTCATGTCTGGAACTGGGATTGCCTTGGTGAGTCGGCGGCACGTCGACCTCGGCCGCATGTCCAGCGCCATCTGTCCGGCGAGCTGAAGCCCTCTCAGCACCGCCGACACTCCCCTTTGCCTCAGCCTGCGCAGAGCCGCGCCAGTCTGACCGCGCGCCCATACGCGCAGGTAAGAGCCGCTTTCCGCCTGTCCCGAAGGACGATGAATCATGGCCGCCACCCCGCAGGACCCTGCCGCCACGCCCCGCCGCAAGGTGAGCCGTCACCGTGGTGAGGGTCAGTGGGCCGCCGGACACTTCACCCCGCTCAACGGGAACGAGCAGTTCAAGAGGGACGACGACGGTCTCAATGTACGGACACGCATTGAGACGATCTATTCCAAGCGCGGGTTCGACTCGATCGACCCGAACGACCTGCGCGGCCGGATGCGCTGGTGGGGGCTCTACACCCAGCGCAAGCCCGGGATCGACGGCGGCAAGACCGCGATCCTGGAGCCGGAGGAGCTGGACGACAAGTACTTCATGCTGCGCGTCCGGATCGACGGCGGCCGGCTCACCACCGCGCAACTTCGGGTGATCGGCGAGATCTCGCAGGAGTTCGCGCGCGGCACGGCCGACCTCACGGACCGGCAGAACGTCCAGTACCACTGGATCCGCATCGAGGACGTCCCGGAGATCTGGAACCGGCTCGAAGCGGTCGGCCTGTCGACCACCGAGGCCTGCGGTGACACGCCCCGCGTCATCCTCGGTTCGCCGGTCGCCGGGATCGCCGAGGACGAGATCATCGACGGCACGCCCGCCATCGAGGTGATCCAGCGCCGGATCATCGGCAACAAGGACTTCTCGAACCTGCCCCGCAAGTTCAAGTCGGCGATCTCCGGCTCGCCGCTGCTCGATGTGGCGCACGAGATCAACGACATCGCGTTCGTCGGTGTGGAGCACCCCGAGCACGGGCCCGGTTTCGACGTCTGGGTCGGCGGCGGCCTGTCCACCAACCCGAAGATCGGCCAGCGTCTGGGCGCCTGGGTCCCGCTGGACGAGGTCCCGG
>NZ_LIQQ01000761.1 GCF_001418565.1 Streptomyces graminilatus
CGCGGCCAGTGGCGCGCTGCAGAAGCTGCGCGCGGCCGGACTGCCCGCGGATGTCGACCCCTACGAGGCCCATGGCGCCCTGGAACCGCGGATCCCGGTGCACGAGGCCGCCTTCGAGCCGCTGATGCTGGCCTGCCGGGACCGCCGCCCGGTCGTCTTCGACTACCGCAAGGCCACCGCCGTCCGCCCCGAGCCCCGTCAGGTGGAGCCGTGGGCGCTGGAGTGCTGGCGCGGCCACTGGTATCTGGCGGGCTGGGACCGCGACCGGGGTGCCGAACGGGTGTTCAGGCTGTCGCGGATCACCGGCAAGGTCCGCAGCCGCAGCGCGAAGTACACCGCCGACGTGCCCGATGTCGTCACCGTCCGGGAGACCGTGGCCAGTTGGGCGGGGGAGACCGCCGACCGCTCCGCGCTGATCCGGCTGCGTACGGGCGCCGGGTACCCCCTTCGGGCGAAGGCGTCGGTGGTGCGGGAACTCGGCGACGGCTGGGACGAGTTGGAGATTCCGTACGGGCACGGGCTGGACGCCTGGCTGGTGGAGTTCGGGCCGGATGTCGTGGTCCTGGAGCCGGCCGAGCTGCGTGCCGACGTGGTGGACCGGCTGCGCGCCGTGGCCAAGGGCTGAGGGGGAGCACAAGCAAGTGGCAGGCAAACCGGCCAAGCCCGTGAACGCCATCGACCAGACGCGGCGCATGCTGTCCCTGGTGACGTATCTGCGCGAGCGGCCCGGCGCACGCGTCGGCGATGTGGCCCGCGCGTTCGGGATCACCGAGGACGAGCTGGTCTCCGACCTGGACGTGCTGCCCATGTGCGGCACCAGCTTCCGCGGCGGTGACCTGCTCGACATCGACACCGACGGCGATCGCATCTGGTGGCACAACCCCGCGGCCCTGGGCGAGGAGGCCGCCGAACCGCTCAGACTGGCCGCCGACGAGGCGACCGCGCTGCTGGTCGCCGCCCGCGCGGTGTCCACCCTGCCCGGACTGCGCGAGGGCGACCGGCAGGCGCTGCTGCGGGCCACCGCCAAGGTGGAGACGGCCGCCGGCGAGGCCGCCGGGGCCAGCGCGCGGCTGTCGGTGACCTTCGAGTCCGAGGGCGGGGTCTTCGCGGACGTCGACCGGGCGATCTCCGAGCGGCGCCGCCTGTGGATCCGCTACTACTCGCCCGCGCGCGACGAGCTCTCCGAACGGGAGATCGACCCGATCCGCCTGGTCAGTGTCGGGCACACCTATGTGGAGGCCTGGTGCCGGCGCTCCGAGGCGCGCCGCACCTTCCGCCTCGACCGGGTCGCCGAGATC
>NZ_LIQQ01000762.1 GCF_001418565.1 Streptomyces graminilatus
CCACGACCGGCGCGGACGAGGACGCGTTCCGGCGGACGTACCCGTTCCCGCCGGCGTTCATGGACACTCTGGTGCACATCTCCGCCGCGCTGCAGCGCTCCCGCACCGGCCTGAAGCTGATGAGCCAGCTGCTCGTCGACCATCGCGACGACTGGCGGCTCGGGCAGCTTGTGCCGCTCGGCGATCTGTACCCGGCGATCGCGGGCGGCGGCGACAAGGCGTTCAGCGGGGAGACCAGCGTCCACTTCGAGGCCGCCGACAAGCTGTACCGGGACAAGCTTCGCCCGTACGTGCTGAAGACCAACCAGGTCACCGAGGACCAGGTCGAGGCGTACCGACGCCGTCCTGATGCCCTCGGCGACCCGCAGCTCGCCGCCCGCTGCCGCGACTTCACCGGCGACAGCCGACTCCTGCAGACCTTGCTGCTGTCCGCGCTCGCGCCCAGTGTGCCCGCGCTCGCCGACCTCACCCTGGCGCGGCTGCACGCCCTCAACCACGGTTCCATCACCACCCGTATCGCGGGTACCGAGGTCGGCCGGCTTGAGCAGAAGGCGAAGGAGTGGGCGGCGACCTTCCCCGAGATCAAGGTCATCGGAACGGGGCCGGGTGCGGTGGTCCGCCTGGAGCTCACCGGCGTCGACCTGGACGCTGTCCTCGCCAACGCCCAGGTCCACAACAACCTGGGCAATCGGCGTGCCAAGATGCGCAGCCTGCTCAAGGACGCGCTCGGCGTCGGTGACGGGCCCGGCGGCTTCGACGCGTACGACGTGCTCGACCTGGTGTGGAAGGGCAGCGAACGGCAGCTCGAGGTGGTCTTCGGCAACGTCGCCGACATCGACTCGCTGTCCGAGGCGACCTTGCGGCCCAGCCAGGACGACGCCTGGCGACTCGTCGTCGATTTCCCGTACGACGAGGGCGAGTTCGGTCCGATGGACGACCTGCAGCGGTTGCGTGCCCTGCGGGAGAAGCCGGGCGGCGACTCGCGCACTCTGGCCTGGCTGCCCACCCACCTGACCGACGCCTCCCGCGGGGACTTCGAGCGGCTCGTCGTCATCGACAAGGCCCTCGCCGACGAGGCCCG
>NZ_LIQQ01000763.1 GCF_001418565.1 Streptomyces graminilatus
ACCTGGACCTCTCCCACGTCGAGATCGACCCCCGCCTGCCCAACCCCTTCACCTCCAGCGGCAAGCGCCCCGAAGGCCCCGGCTGGTACGCCACACCCAGCGTCGCCTACGCCGTCGAACTCGGCGCCGACGTCCGCCCGCTCGAAGCATGGGTCCGCACCACCCACAGCCCCTACCTCCAGCCCTGGTACGACCGGCTGCGCGCCGCCTACCTGCTCACCATGGACGGCCTCGGCGTCACCCCGGACCTCGACGACGAGGAGTTCCTCGCCGCGATGGCCGTCTACAAGGACGGCGACCCGGAGCTGGTGACCCTGAACAACGTCATCAAGTCCACCGCCAAGTCGGGCATCGGCAAGCTGCGCCAGCGCCCCACCGGCCTCGACTACGTCTTCGGCGAGCCGTGGTCGGCACTGAAGCGCCTGACCTGGCGGCCCGACATCCGCGCCATGATCCTCTCCAAGGCGCGCACCAACATGCACCGCAAGATGAACAACCTCGCCCAGACGGCGAACCGCTACCCCTTCGCCGTCAACAACGACTGCGTGATCTACGCCGTCGACGGCCTCTCCCCGCTGCCCGCCCTGCTCGGCCCCGACGGCCAGCCCGTCCGCGGCGGCTTCCGCCTCGGCGTCAACCCCGGCTCCGTCAAACACCAGGGTTCCCAGACCATGGCCTGGGCGCTGGACCTGCTCGCCGACGGCGTGAACATCGCCAACGAGATCAAGGACGCCTCGCTCGTCCGCGTCGCCTGAACCGTAAGGAAGCTGACTCACCGTGGGACTGATCGAAGACCGCCTGGAGGAGGCCGCGGACACGGCCTTCTCCCAGCCGATCCCCAAGACGCTCGGCGCCCGCATCCGCTTCCTCCTCAAGCAGGAGAAGGGCGTGGGCCGCGCCGAGGCGGCCCGCGCGGTCGCCGAGAAGATCGGCAAGAGCCAGCGCACCGTCGAGCGCTACCGCGACGACGAGATCAAGACGGCCAAGCCCGAGACCGCCGCCCTCATCGAGGAGGAGGTGACCAGGCTCTGGCAGCCCCTCGTACGCGCCCGCCGCTTCCAGGACGCCATCGCCACCAAGGGCCTCAAGGTCGACGTGCGCGCCAAGTTCGGCTTCAAATCCCCGCGCGGCACCACCAACGACCCCCGCTACCGGCGTATGACCCGCCGCCTGGACGCCGACACCACCCGCGCCCTCTACGAGGCGAAGGAAGCCGGCGCCGACGAGGACGACCTCGCTCAGATCGTCGCCGACGGCCTGCGCTACGACTACTTCACCGACAAGGGCAAGCGTGCCCAGAGCCTGCAAGAGGTCGCCCTGACCTCCATCGACCACATCCGCTTCACCCTCGGCTGACCCCGCCCGCACCCCTGCCGCGCCGAAAGGCTGATGATCATCACCGTGGCTGCACCCCCCGGCACCGCGCCCGTCAAGGTGCGGCTGCGCAAGCACCAGATCCGCGCCGTCCACGCCGCCGTCACCGCGCTGCGGCACACGGCTCGTACCTCCGTCGTGATGGCCTGCGGCACCGGCAAGACCTACGTCGCCGCGCGCATCGCCGCCCGCGTCGCCCCGCAGGGCACCCGCCTGGTGCTGCTGCCCACCCTGGAACTCCTCGCCCAGACCATCGACGACTGGCGCACCGCCGGTATGACCGGCCCCGTGCTCGCCCTGTGCTCCAAACGCCCCAACACCCGCAGTGGGCCCGTCGCCCACACCACCTACCCCGACGTCCTCACCGGTGCCGTCCACGGGCACCCCGACCTGACCGTCTTCGCCACCTACCACTCCTTGCACCGTGTCGAAGACGCCCATCTCAACTACGCTCTGCCGCCCTGGTCGCTGATCGTCGTCGACGAAGCCCACCGCACCAGCGGTAACCTCGGCAAACGCTGGGCCGCCGTACACGACGACGACCTCGTTCGCGCGCACAAACGCCTCTACCTCACCGCCACTCCGCGGATCTGGTCGGCCGGCGAACCCGACGAGGACGACAACCCCGCCCTCGTCGCCTCCATGGACGACGCCGCCCTCTACGGGGAGACCAGCTACCGCCTCCCGCTCGCCGAGGCCATCGACCTGGACCTGTTGGCCGACTACCGCGTCGTCGTCATGGAGGTCCACGAGGCCACCATCCGCGCCCGCCTCGGCATCTCCGAAAAGGCCACCGAAACCGAGCTGCGCCAGGCCGCCCTGCAGATCGCTGTCCTGCGCGCCATGGCCCAACTCGACCTGCGCCGCGTCGTCTCCTTCCACCACCGTGTTGCCGACGCCCACGACTTCGCCGCCACCCTCCCCGAGACCGCGGCCCGCCTGTACGCGCTCGACGAGACCGGAACCGCATGTCCCGACCCCGGCGAGCTGTGGGCGGCCGCGATCGACGGCACCCAGGACCCCGACTACCGTCGCTACCTCCTCGACCGGTTCGACGGCCGCCTTGTCGAGGACCTGGTTCCCGCCTTCCGCACGGTGATCGCCAACGCCCGCCTCCTGGGCGAAGGCGTCAACATCCCGGCGATCGACACCGTCGTCTTCGCCGACCCCAAGGAATCCATCGTCGACACCGTGCAGGCCGTCGGCCGCGCCCTGCGCCAGCAGCCCGGCCAGGGCAAGAAGGCCACCCTGATCGTGCCCGTCTACGTCGCCCCCGGCGAGGACGCAGACGACCTGCTCGGCTCCAACCTGTACAAGCCGCTCTGGCGCGTCCTGCAAGCCCTGCGGGCCCACGACGACCGCATCGCCGACCGGCTCGCCGTCCCCCAGCAGCCGGCCCACCCCGAGCCGGAGGACGAAGAACAAGAGGGGGAGGAGGTCCCGGTCGACGTCGTCTTCGACCGGACATTCCCCGCCGACACCATCGCCGAGGCCTTCAGGCTGCGCGTCCTGTACCCGCGCGATGCGTCCTTCCGCCGCGGCCTGGCCGCCGCCACCGCCTACTACGAAACCCACGCCCACCTCGACGTCCCCCAACTCCACGACGACGAGAGCGGCTTCGCCCTCGGCCGCTGGATCAACCGCATGCGCAAGGCGTATGCAGCCGGCACCCTCAAACCCCGGCAGACCAAGGCGCTCGAGCAGGTCGGCATGATCTGGAACCTCCTCGCCCAGGCCGCCGAACGCGGCCTGCTCCACGCCCGCAACTACGCCGACCGCCACGGTCACCTCGCCGCCCCCACCGAGGAGATGATCGGCGATTTCGCCTTCGGACGCTGGCTCATCAACCGCCGGCGCACCGCCCGCGAGCGCACCGAGAAGGGGCTCGAACCCGATTCCACCGACGCCGCCCTCACGGCCGTCGACCCCTGGTGGAACCCGCCCTGGCCGATCGGCTGGCAGCGCCTCTACTACACCGCCCGAACCTACGCCGAGGCCAGCATCACCCTCGACGACCTGCCCGCCGACTTCCTCACCGACGACGACGAACCTCTCGGCGAATGGGTCCGCACGCAGAGCCTCACCTTCCACACCCTCCACCCCGAACAGGCCCGCCTTGTCACCGAACTCGGCATCACCCCC
>NZ_LIQQ01000764.1 GCF_001418565.1 Streptomyces graminilatus
GCGACAAGGCCCCCGGAGCTTGAAAGCTCCGGGGGCCTTGTCGCGCCGTACAAACACCTACGCCTGAGGCAAGCCCTCAAGCTGGGTCTGGATGCGGGTGATGTCCTCGTCCGCCTTGGTCAGGCGGGCCTTGATCTTGTCCACGACATTGTCCGGGGCCTTTGCCAGGAAGGCCTCGTTGGCGAGTTTGGCCTCGGCCTGCTGGCGTTCCTTCTGGGCCGCCGCCAGGTCCTTCGCGAGGCGGTTGCGCTCGGCGGCGACGTCGATCGTGCCGGAGAGGTCGAGGGCGACCGTGGCGCCGGCGACCGGGAGGGTCGCGGTGGCGCTGAAGCCGTCCTCCTCCGGCTGGAGGCGGAGCAACTGGCGGATGGCCGCCTCGTGCGCGCCCAGCGCGGTGCCGTCGAGGGTGAGGCGGGCCGGGACCTTCTGGCCGTCCTGGAGGCCCTGCTCCTTGCGGAAGCGGCGGACCTCGGTGACGACGGCCTGGACGGTGCCGATCTCGGCCTCGGCCGCCTCGTCACGGAAGCCGCTGTCGGTCGGCCACGCGGCGACGACGAGGGACTCGCCGCCGGTCAGCGTGGTCCACAGCGTCTCGGTGACGAAGGGGACGACCGGGTGGAGCAGCCGCAGCATGACGTCGATGACCTCGCCGAGGACCCGGCCGGAGACCTTGGCCTGCTCGCCGCCCGCGAAGAAGGTCGTCTTCGACAGCTCCACGTACCAGTCGAAGACCTCGTCCCACGCGAAGTGGTAGAGGGCGTCGGCAAGCTTCGCGAACTGGAAGTCGTCGTAGTACGCGTCGACCTGGGCGATCGTCTTGTTCAGCCGGGAGAGGATCCAGCGGTCGGTCGCGGTCAGCTGCTCGGCGGCCGGGAGGTCGCCCTCGATGGTGGCGCCGTTCATCAGGGCGAAGCGGGTGGCGTTCCAGATCTTGTTGGCGAACTTGCTGGACGCCTGGACCCAGTCCTCGCCGATCGGGACGTCGGTGCCGGGGTTGGCGCCCTTGGCCAGGGTGAAGCGGACGGCGTCGGAGCCGTACTTGTCCATCCAGTCCAGCGGGTCGACGACGTTGCCGAAGGACTTCGACATCTTCTTGCCGCGCTCGTCGCGGACCAGGCCGGTCAGGGCGATGGTCTTGAACGGGGCCTGGCCGTCCATGGCGTACAGGCCGAACATCATCATCCGGGCGACCCAGAAGAAGATGATGTCGTGGCCGGTGAGCAGGACGTCGGTCGAGTAGAACTTCTCCAGGTCCGGGGTCTGTTCGGGCCAGCCGAGGGTGGAGAAGGGCCAAAGGCCGGAGGAGAACCAGGTGTCGAGGACGTCGGTGTCCTGGGTCCAGCCCTCGCCGGCCGGCGGCTCGTCGTCGGGGCCGACGCAGACGACCTCGCCGTCCGGGCCGTACCAGACGGGGATGCGGTGGCCCCACCACAACTGGCGTGAGATGCACCAGTCGTTGAGGTTGTCGACCCAGTCGAAGTAGCGCTTGGACATCTCCTCGGGGTGGATCGAGACCCGGCCGTCGCGGACCGCGTCACCGGCGGCCTTGGCGAGCGTCTCGACCTTGACCCACCACTGGAGGGACAGGCGGGGCTCGACGGTGGTGGAGCAGCGCGAGCAGTGCCCGACGGAGTGGGTGTACGGGCGCTTCTCGGCGACGATCCTGCCCTGGCCGCGCAGCGCGCCGACGACGGCGGAGCGGGCCTCGAAGCGGTCCAGGCCGAGGAAGGGGCCGTGGACGGTGATGACACCGTGCTCGTCCATGATCGTCATGTTGGGCAGGTTGTGGCGCTGCCCGATGGCGAAGTCGTTCGGGTCGTGGGCCGGGGTCACCTTGACGGCGCCGGTGCCGAACTCCGGGTCGACGTGCGTGTCGGCGACGACCGGGATGGTGCGGTCGGTCAGCGGCAGCTTGATCTGCCGGCCGACGAGGTGCTTGTAGCGCTCGTCGTCGGGGTGGACGGCGACGGCGGTGTCACCGAGCATCGTCTCGGCGCGGGTGGTGGCGACGACCAGGCTGTCCTCGCCCTCGCCGTACCTGATCGAGACGAGCTCGCCCGCGTCGTCCTGGTACTCCACCTCGATGTCGGAGATGGCCGTCAGACAGCGCGGGCACCAGTTGATGATGCGCTCGGCGCGGTAGATCAGCTCGTCGTCGTAGAGCTTCTTGAAGATCGTCTGGACGGCCTTGGACAGGCCTTCGTCCATCGTGAAGCGCTCGCGGCTCCAGTCGACGCCGTCGCCCAGGCGTCGCATCTGGCCGAGGATCTTGCCGCCGTACTCCTCCTTCCACTGCCAGACCCGCTCGACGAACTCCTCGCGCCCCAGGTCGTGGCGGGACTTGCCCTCCTCGGCGAGCTGCTGCTCGACCTTGTTCTGGGTGGCGATTCCCGCGTGGTCCATGCCGGGGAGCCAGAGCGACTCGTAGCCCTGCATGCGTTTGCGGCGGGTGAGGGCGTCCATGAGCGTGTGCTGGAAGGCGTGGCCCAGGTGGAGGGAGCCGGTGACG
>NZ_LIQQ01000765.1 GCF_001418565.1 Streptomyces graminilatus
AGGTGTGTATAAGAGCGAGCGCGTGCGCCGGGCGGGGAGGCGGGGCACCGCGCAGGCCCCTCCTCTGCGCGGTACCCTCCGCGCCGCTTTGCTCACGCGAATTACCTTTACCTAAATTTACGGGACGTCCGGCCGCGGTCGTGAACGACGGCGATAACGATGTGGAAACCTCGTGAAACCTTTTCGGTCATATGCACACATGTCTCGTGCGTGACGAGTGCGGCAACGCTCTCGCCGCCGAGATTTCGCCAATATGCGGACGGGCCGGAGCGATATCCGAATGTTTGCGACCGATAAGATAGTAGATGCCACGATTCACCCGAATTATTCGGCGGCCGGCTGATCGGCTGATCGGCCGGTCAGCCGGTCAGCCGGTCAGCCGGTCAGCCGGTCGGCTTGCGGGCCTCGAAGAGATGGCGGCTGCTGTGCGCCACGAACAGCCCCTCGGCCTCGATCCGCTCGTGCAGGGACCGGAGTTGGGGACGGTAGGCGTCGACGGTGAACCCGGGCACCATCCAGATCACCTTGCGCAGGAAGTGCGTGACGGCGGCGATGTCGTAGAACTCCATCCGCAGCCGCTCTGCGCGCAGTTCGACGATCTCCAGCCCGGCGGCCTCCGCGTCGGCCCGCTCACGGTCGGGGTGGCGGGCCGTGCGCTGCCCGGCCGGCTGAGGCCCGAGGAAGTGCTCGACGAGTTCGTACGCGCTGGCGGGCCCGACGTGCTGGGCGAAGTACGTGCCGCCGGGTCGCAGGACGCGGGCGATCTCGGTCCAGGGC
The DNA here is from genome assembly GCF_001418565.1 of Streptomyces graminilatus. Taxonomy (GTDB): domain Bacteria; phylum Actinomycetota; class Actinomycetes; order Streptomycetales; family Streptomycetaceae; genus Streptomyces; species Streptomyces graminilatus. Next base: position 778 of record NZ_LIQQ01000765.1, read on the forward strand.
GGGGAGACGGGGTGCCGGCTGACGACCAGGTCGAAGGCCTCGGCGGCGAAGGGCAACGGCGCGTCGTCCGGTACGGCGACGACCGCCACGCCTCGCGGGTGGAGCAGGGCGGTGGCCTTGGCTACGTTCGGCGGCCAGCCCTCGGTGGCGACGGTGAGCGGGGGCAGCTTCGGGGCGGTGTTGAGCACCTCGCCGCCCCCGGTGTGCACGTCGAGGGCGGCTGACGCGCGGGCCAGCCGCTCCCCCATGGCGCGGGCGTACCCCCAGGAGGGTCGCGCCTCGGTGGCCCGGCCGTCGAACCAGGAGAAGTCCCAGCCGTCGGTGGGGACGGCGGCACCCTCGGCGAGAAGTTCCTCGAAGGTGGCGGGGGTGGAGACGGGGTCGGCTGCGGGTTCCTGGCCGGGCGCGGGCATGAGGGTGATGTTCGCAGGCCGTTGTCAGTGGCCGCTGATAATTTCCGGCGCACGACGGAAGCGGATCGGAAGCGGGACGGAAGTAGGGGTGGTCCGGGACATGCTGTACGCCGATGACGAGACGACGACGCTGCGCGCGAAGCTCGACCAGGAGCGGGACGCGGTGCTGTGGAAGCTGAAGGGCCTGAGCGAGGAGCAGGTCCGCAGGCCGATGACACCGTCGGGGACGAGTCTGCTGGGGCTGGTGAAGCATCTGGCGTCGGTCGAGTACGGCTGGTTCGTGGAGACGTTCGGCCGAGAGGTGGAGCCGCTCTGGTTCGACCCGTACACCGACGAGGACATGACCGCGGGCCCCGACGAGACCACGGCCCGGATCACCGACTTCTACGCCCGCGCCCGCGCCGCCGCCGACCGCGTCCTGACGGAACTCCCCCTGGACACCCTGGGCAGGCCGGCCTGGCGCGACGACGAGTGCTCGCTGCGCTGGGTCCTCGTCCGTATGACGGCGGAGACGGCGCGGCACGCGGGGCACATGGACATCGTGCGGGAGCTGATCGACGGGGCGACCGGGGAGTACGAACCGTCGTAGCCGTGGCCCGGACAGGTACACGGTGCCGGGGTGCCGGGGTGCCGGGGTGCCGGTTCAGGGGACGAGTGGGCGGACGTCCTCCGCGATGAACCGTACGAAGCCCTCGGGGTCGGGCTCGTCGCCGGTCGGCTGGAGGACGACGGTGTCGGCGCCGGCCTCGACGAGGCGTTCCACGGCTCGGGCGACCGTGTCGGCGTCTCCGGCGACGCCGAGACCGGGGACGGCGGCGAGGCCTTCGGTGGCCAGTTCGGCGCGGAGTCTGTCGTCGGCGTGCGGGCCGGTGGCGGCGCGCAGATAGACGACGACTCGGTGGGGCCGCCCGTCCGAGTCCGTCCGGCCGGCGGCCACTCGTCCCTCCTCGATCAGCTTCCGGGCCTGCCGCACCCCGTCGGGCGCGGTACCGGCATGGAGGACGGTCCCGTCGGCCACCTCACCGGCCAGCCGCAGCGAACGGGGCCCGGTGGCCCCGGCGAACAGGGGCAGCCCCGGCTCGGGCGGCCAGTCGAGACCGACGTCGCGCAGTTTCACGTACCGTCCGTCGATGGTGAGCCGTTCGCCGTCGAGCAGTGCGCGCAGCGCGAGCAGATGCTCCCGCAGCAGGGTGAGCGGCGACGCGACCCGCGCCCCGACCTGCCCCATCCAGTCCTGCACACCGTGCCCGAGGCCGAACACGGCCCGCCCGGGAAAGAGCCGGTGCAGGGTGGCGGCCTCCATCGCGGTGATGGCGACGTTCCGCAGCGGTACGGGCAGCAGGCCGACGCCGACCCGGACGCGCTCGGTCCAGGCGAGGGCGGCCGCGGCGGCGGAGATACCGCCCTCCCGGAAACAGTCCTCCCAGAGCCACAGCTCCTCGATCCCGGTGTCGTCGGCGAGCCGGGCGAGGGCACGCAGCCGCTCGGGCGGGAGCTGGGGACGGAACACGACGCCGAGGGTGGTGGTCATGGGGCCTTTTTATCGGGCGTTTCCGCGCGGCACAACACCACCGTTACTGGATTTTGCTACTGACACGCTCGTGCCGCAGGAGTACGACGCCGTTGCCGAAGGTGCGTGTCTCGGTGAGCCGGAGCCGGGTGAGGTGATCGGACTCGTGGAAGAGCGGCCTGCCGCGTCCGAGCAGCACGGGATGGACGCACAGATGGAACTCGTCGACGAGGTCGTGCCGCATGAACTCGGCGACGAGTTCGGCACCGCTGACCGCGAGATCCCCGCCGGGCTGCTCCTTCATCGCCCGGATGTCCTCCGGGACGACCTCCCGCACGATGGTGGTGTTCCAGTCGGCGTGCTCCAGGGTCCGGGAGAACACGTACTTCGGAATGTCCCGCCAGATACCGGCGAACTCGACCATGGCTTCGGTCATGTCGGGGCCGGGGCCGGGGTCGGAGTCGGCGGTGGGCCAGAAGTCGGCCATGAGCTGGTGGGTGATCCGCCCGGAGAGCAGCGCGCCCATGCTTCTGACCTGCTGGTTGAAGTACTGGTGCAGCTCTTCGTCGACCATGCTCCAGTCGAGCTCGCGGTCTGGTCCCTCGAAGTATCCGTCGAGGGAGATGGACATCATCAATACGACTTTCCGCATGGAACACACCTCATCGACCATTGGGTGCCAATTGGTGTCCACGGTACTCATCGGGCGGTACTCGACGGGGTTCTCACTCGCCCTTCTGGAACGTCACCTCCACGCGGCGGTTCTTGCGGCGGCCCTGTTCCGAGGTGTTGTCGGCGATCGGGTAGTCCTCGCTGTAGCCCCGCACCTGGAAGGTGACGTCTCCGCCGAGGCTGGCGGCCAGTACGTCGTGGACCTGCTCCGCGCGGTTCTTGGAGAGGGTCAAGCCGTGGGCGTACGAGCCGAGGTTGTCGGTGAAGCCGAAGACCCTGACGTTCGTGGCCTTCTGGGCCTTGATCTCGTCGGCGATCGCCCGGATGCGGGAGCGGGCCTCCGGGTTCAGCTTCGAACTGTCCTTCGGGAACAGGACTTCGGCCTGGAGCGCGAACGTCACCGTCTCGTTGGTGTCCACCCGGCGTTCCTCGCCGCCCATGTCCTCGACGACCGACTTGATGTCGACCACTTTGGCCGGGGCGAGGGTGGCGCCGTCGGCGAGTTTCAGGCCGGGGCTGTTGGGGTCCACTTCGGGGGGTGGGGA
>NZ_LIQQ01000766.1 GCF_001418565.1 Streptomyces graminilatus
CGGGCTGGATGGTGCCGGGCGGGGCTGAGTGGTGCCCGGTGGCGGTCATGGTCGGGCCGAGAATCAGCCCCTCAAGGTCGGCGTGAAACGCACCGGGAGTTCCGTCCAGCCGCGCAGCCAGGGGGACGAGCGGCGGGTCAGGGTCTCGGCGGGGACCGCCAGGTCGATGTCCGGGAGGCGGTCCAGGACGACCTCGATGCCCGTCCTCGCGATGACCTCCGCGACCTCCCGGGCCGGGAAAGGGCACCTGTGTTCGCCGTGGCCGAAGGAGAAGTGGGCGTTGTTGCCGCCGGTCAGGGCGGAGCCGTCGGTACGGACCTGGGGGTCGGAGTTGGCGCCCTGGAGACCGAGGAGGAGCAGATCACCCGTACGGATGTGCCGGCCGCCGAGGCGGGTGTCGCGGGACGCCCAGCGGCCCGGCATGGTCTGCACGGGCGCCTCCTCCCACAGGACCTCGTTCATCGCCTCGGCGACACTGCTCCGGCCGCCGAAGAGGGAGGCCGCGAACCGCTCGTCCGTGAGCATCAGGTGCAGCGAGTTGCCCATCCAGTCGGCGGTCGGTTCGTTCCCCGCCGCGATCATGATCATGAGGTCGTGGGTGACCTCCTCGTCCGTGAAGCCGTACGGGTTGGCGAGCATCCGGGAGACCACGTCGTCCGAGGGCCGCAGCCGGCGGGCGGCCAGCAGATGGCCCATCGACGCGATCAGGTGCCGCTGGCCCGCCATACCGTTCTCCAGGCCGCCGGTCATCGCGAGCGCGGCGGAGACCAGGCCGGGACCGTCCTCGTCGGCGAACCCGAAGAGGCGGGCCATGACCCGCACCGGCAGCCGCGTCGCGTACTCCTGGACGAGGTCCGCCTCGCCCCGGGTGCAGATCGCGTCGATCAGCTCGTCCGCGAACTCCTCGGTGTACGAGCGCAGTTCGACCGGATCGGTCTCCTCCAGGGCGTTGCCGATCATCGCGGCGCGCTCACGGTGGCGTTCGCCGACGGTGTAGAGGATCGAGGGCTGACCGCGGCCGATCATCGGCAGGTGCGGCCAGTCGGCGGGGATCCTCTCCCACTGGTTCCACAGCTCCGAGTCCCGGCTGAACAGCACGGAATCCTCGGTGACTTGATGCAGCTCGCGGTAGCCGAGCACCAGCCAGGCGGGTACGTCACAGTCGAGCAGCACCGGGGCCACCGGGCCGTGGTCGTGCCGCATCTCCCGGTACAGCCGGTCGGGTTCGGTCCGCAGCCGGTAGCCGTTGAGGGGGACAGGGGCGGCGGCGGTCACCGTGGCAACTCCTTGTTGATTACCGGTACTTGGCCAGGACGGCTGGTGTTCCGGTGTCGGTTCTTCGCGTGTTCCACTAACGCGATCAGCACCCGCTTGCTCGAACTCCGGGTGCGCGCGTCGCAGTTGATGAGGGGTACGTCGGGGTCGAGGTCGAGCGCGTCGCGGACGGACTGCGGGGCGAAGTCGGGGCCGCCGAAGTCGTTCCGGGCGACGACGAACGGGGTGCCGTGCCGTTCCAGGCGGTCGATGGCGTACCAGGAGTCGTCGAGGCGGCGGGTGTCGACGAGGACGACCGCGCCGAGCGCGCCGGCGAACAGCCGGTCCCAGAGGAACCAGAAGCGTTCCTGGCCCGGCGCGCCGAACAGGTACAGCACGTTGTGGGCGTCGAGCGTGATGCGGCCGAAGTCGAAGGCGACGGTCGTGACGTTCTTGTCGCGCACCGCGCTGATGTCGTCGACCGCCTCGCCGGCCCGCGTCATCGTCTCCTCGGTACTGAGCGGACGTATCTCGCTGACCGAACGGACGAGCGTCGTCTTGCCGGCACCGAAGCCGCCGACGACCACGACCTGAAGCCCGTGGTCGTCGGCGGCTTCGGTGCCGGC
>NZ_LIQQ01000767.1 GCF_001418565.1 Streptomyces graminilatus
GACGGCACCGGGCGCCCGGTGCCGTCGGACATGCCGTACGCGCCGGGGATGTTCGTGTGGTTCCACCGGGAGCTGCCCGACGAGGAGCGTGTGCCGTTCGCGGTCGACGTCGTCCATCGGGACGAGCACATGGTGGTGGCCGACAAACCGCACTTCCTGGCCACCACCCCGCGCGGCAGCCATGTCGCCGAGACGGCCCTGGCGCGGCTGCGCCGGCAACTGGGGATCCCGGCACTGGGCGCCGCCCACCGCCTGGACCGGCTGACGGCCGGGCTGGTGCTGTTCACCGTGCGGCCCGAGGAGCGCGGCGCCTACCAGACGCTGTTCCGCGACCGGCGGGTGACGAAGGAGTACGAGGCGGTGGCCCCGTACGATCCCGCCCTGGCCCTGCCGCGTACGGTGCGCAGCCGGATCGTCAAGGAGCGCGGGGTACTGGCGGCCTACGAGGCCGAGGGCGAGCCCAACGCCGAGACCCGGGTCGAGCTGCTCGATCACCAGGGCGGGCGGGCCCGGTACCGGTTGACACCGGTCACCGGGCAGACCCACCAACTGCGGGTGCACATGAGCGCGTTGGGGGTGCCGATCCTCGGCGACCCGCTCTATCCGGTGGTGACCGGCCCCGTGCCGGCCGGTGACTTCCGACGCCCGCTCCAACTGCTGGCGCGGGTACTGGAGTTCACCGATCCGGTCACGGGGCGCGAGCACCGGTTCGTCAGCCCGAGGACGCTCGGGGCCTGGTCGTCGTACGAGGAGTGGGCGGGCTGACTCCGGCGGCCGGCCGGGTCACTCGCCGCGCCACCAGCGCAGGAACCGGCCGAACACACCCGGCCGGCGGGCCGGTTCGGGCACGGGTGCCGGAGTCGGCGCGGGGGGCGGGAGGGTCTCCTGGACCGGGGCGGTGGGTGCCGGAGCCGCGGGCTGTGCCTGCTCGGAGCTGATCTGCCAGTTCTTCGGGCGCTGCCGTGGCAGCGGGTTGATGGCGGGGCGCTCCATGACGTCCTGCTTCGCCTTCGGCGCGAACCGCACCGGCAGTTCCACCAGATGCCGGTTCCCGACGGTCGACCGCCAGCGCAACTCGTCCTCTTCGCAGGCGAGTTGGACGTCCGGAACCCGGGTCAGCAGTGCGTCGACGCCGACGTCGGCGATCGCGCGGCCGATGTCCTGGCCGGGGCACTCGTGCGGGCCGCCGCTGAAGGCGAGGTGCGAGCGGTTGCCCCGCATGTTCGCCTTGAGGTCGGGGCGGACGCGTGGATCGACGTTGCCCGGTGCCATGCCGAGGAGGAGCCCGTCGCCCTTGCGGATGCGCTGGCCGCCCAGCTCGGTGTCCTGCTTGGCGAAGTAGGCGAAGACGGTGCTGAACGGCGGCTCGTCCCACAGGGACTGCTCGACCGCCTCGGGCACGGTCATCTGGCCGCCGTTGAGCTGGGCCCGGAAGCCCGGTTCGGTGAGCACCATGCGCAGGACGTTGGCGAGGAGGTTGGCCGTGGTCTCGTAGGAGGCGAGGAGCACCACCCGCAGGTGTTCCCTGACCTCCTCGTCGGTGAGCCCGGCCGGGTGCGTCACGAGGTGGCTGGTGAAGTCCTCCCGAGGCTCGTCCCGGCGGCGGACGGCGAGCCGGCCGAGGACCTCCATGAGGTAGGCGTGGCTGGCGAGCGCGGTCTCGCTGCCCCGCAGACAGTCTCGGGCGGCCTGCACGAGCCGGTCGTTGTACTCCTCGGGCATGCCGAGGACCTCGCACATGACCGCCATCGGCAGATGTTCGGCGAACTCGGTGACCAGGTCGGCCCTGCCGTCCTCGCAGAACTGGTTGACGAGGTGCTGGGTCGCGCGGTTGATGTGGCGGCGGATGCCCCGGTGGTCGATGGTCGACATGGCGCCGGTGACCGCGCCGCGCAGCCGCAGATGCTCGTCGCCCTCGGCGTGGGCGCAGATGGGCTGCCAGGCGAAGTACGGCATCAGCGGGTGGTCGGGCTTGACCGTGCCGTCCAGCATGGGGGTCCACAGCCGGCTGTCCTTGCAGAACTGCGAGGGGGTGCTCACCATGTGCAGGTTCTCGCCGTGGCCGAGCACGATCCAGATCGGCACGTCCTCGTGGAGCAGCGCGGGGGCCACCGCGCCGTGTTCGGCGCGGAGCTTCTCGTACACGGCTCCCAGGTCCTCCGCCTCGGGGCCGTAGAGCCGGCGCAGCCCGCCGGGGCCGATGCCGTGGGCGGGGCAGCCGGGGGGCGGTCCGAGCGAGGGTTCGTCCGTGCTGGTCGTCGAGTGGGGTTCAGGCGTCACGGTGATCGCTCCGAAACTGAGGTGGATCAGGTGTCAGATGTGTTGATGGGGTGTGTGGCGCGACCGGCGCGCTCAGACAGGTGCCTTCGCCATCTCCAGGGAGTGCAGGAACCGCATCAGCGTCATGAGTGTGTCCCGGCTGGAGGCCCGCCGCCGCGCGTCGCACTCGACGATCGGGATCTCCGGGGCCAGGTCGAGCGCCGAGCGCAGATCCTCGATCGGGTAACGGGGCGCGTCCGGGAAGGAGTTGACGGCGATGACGAAGGGAACGCCCCGCTCCTCCAGGCGCCCCATGACGTCGAAGCTCACTTCCAGGCGCCGGGTGTCGATCAGGACGACCGCGCCGAGGGCGCCTTCGAACAGGCCGTTCCAGAGGAACCAGAAGCGTTCCTGGCCCGGGGTGCCGAACAGGTACAGCACCAGTTGGTCGGTGATGCTGATGCGGCCGAAGTCCATCGCCACGGTGGTGGCGGTCTTGGAGTCGGAGCCGTAGTCGTCGTCGACGCCGATGCCGGCCTGCGTCATGGTCTCTTCGGTGGTCAGCGGCCTGATGTCGCTGACGGAACCGACCATGGTCGTCTTGCCGACGCCGAACCCGCCCACGACCACGATCTTCACCGCGGCCTGGGTGGACTGCGGCAGGCGGTCCGCGGTCCGTGGACCCGTGATGGTGTCAGAGCTTTTGAAGTCCATGCATCACCGCTTCGAGGAGGGAACGGTCGGCGAGCGACTGGCTGATCAGCGGGTCGCGCGCCTGCACCAGTTCGGCCGCCAGCAGCTCGGTGAGCAGGACGGTCACCACGCTGAACGGCAGTTTGAGATAGGCCGAGAGTTCGGCCACGGACAGAGGGGCCTTGCAGAGGCGGAGCAG
>NZ_LIQQ01000768.1 GCF_001418565.1 Streptomyces graminilatus
CTCCGTATCCGCATCCCCGCCATCCACGTGAACGCCCCGCTGATGGGCCTCGGCCTCACCCCCACCGGCAGTCTGGACGTACCGCCCCCCGAGCGCGAGGACCTCGCGGGCTGGTACGAGGCCGGTACCGCCCCCGGTGAGACGGGCACCGCGATCGTCGCCGGGCATGTCGACAACGCCGACGGGCCCTCCGTCTTCTACCGCCTCGGCGCCCTGAAGAAGGGCGACACGGTGGAGGTCGAGCGGCTCGACGGGACAACCGCCCGNNCACCTGCGGCGGCGGCTACACACCGGGGACCGGGTACGAGGGCAACGTCGTCGTCTTCGCCCACCTCACCGGCAGCTCCGGCAGGTCCATCGGGTGAGCCCGGCTACGCCACCCACTGCTGGTACGCCAGGTTCGCCACCAGCGTGAACACCACCACCAGCAGCACCCCCCGGACGAACCCGCTCCCCTTCTTCATCGCCGTACGCGCGCCCAGCGTCGCGCCGGCCAGGTTGAAGCCGGCCAGCAGCGCGCCGAGCTCCCAGTACACCGTGCCCTGCCAGGCGAAGATCGCCAGGGCGCCGGCGTTGGTGCAGCAGTTGACGATCTTGGCGGTGGCGGAAGCGGTCACGAGGTCGAGGTGGAGCAGCGCGGTGAGCGCGAGGACCAGGAACGTACCCGTGCCGGGGCCGATGAGACCGTCGTAGAAGCCGATGCCGAGGCCCGCGAGTCCGATCGCGGCGAGGGCGCGGCGCGCGGAGACCGGGGTGGTCGCCGGGGCCGTACCGAAAGCGGGCTTGAAGATCACGAAGGCGCCCACACCGAGCAGGACGACCATGATGACCGGCTTCAGGACGTCCGTGCTCATACCGGCCGCGACGAACGCCCCGGCCGACGAGCCGGTGACCGCCGCCAGCCCGATGCGTACCGCGAGGCGCACGTCCACCGGCGCCTTGCGCGCGTACGTCACGGCCGCGCCCGTGGTGCCGACGATCGCCATGGCCTTGTTGGTGCCGAGCGCGAACTGCGCCGCCGACGGGGTGTTCGGCAGCCCCAGCAGGAGTACGGGCATCATGAGGAGGCCACCACCGCCCACGACCGCGTCGATCCAGCCGGCCGCGAGGGCGGCGAGGCAGAGGGCTGCGATCAATGGCAGTGATATATCGGGCATGATCGCCACCTTATGGACTGCTTAGGTGTGGACACCATCATTTTCCGGAAGCTTGAGGATCTCCAGAGGTTCAGCAGCTCACAGCCCGTCACGGCCCTCGGCCCTGCCGCCCACGCACCTCACAGCCGCCTGCCCCGGCCCCTCCCGAACCCTCACAC
>NZ_LIQQ01000769.1 GCF_001418565.1 Streptomyces graminilatus
CACGGGCACCGTCCCGCCCCCGGAACCAGCGGCGCCACCCCGTACGGCCCGCCGAGCCGCCTCAAGCCCCGCACCCGCGTCCCACGGCGCGACGGACCCATCCCCCGCGCCCTCCGCCACGGCCCCCGTATACCGCTCCGCCAGCCTCCGTACCCGTCCGGCGGCCTCCCGCACCCGCTCCTCCAGCAGGGTGCCGTCGCGCAGCGCGCCGATCACCGTGTCCCGGCAGTCCAGGGTGGTCGCCAGGTCCGGTACCGCCACGATCACCTGGTCGGCGCCGGCGGCGAGGGCGAGCCGGGCGCCGGGCGCCTCGCCGTACCGGTCGGCTATCGCCTTCATCTCCAGCGCGTCGCTGACCAGGACCCCGTCGAAGCCGAGTTCGTGCCGGAGCAGGTCGCCCAGGATGCGGCGGCTGAGCGTCGCGGGCCGTTCCGGATCCAGCGCCGGGTACACCACGTGCGCGCTCATCAGCATCGGCACGCCCGCCGCCACGGCCGCCCGGAACGGCTCGACATCGGCGCGTATCTCGTCGTACGACCGCCGGTCGACCGCGATCTCGTGGTGGCTGTCGGTCACCGTGCCGCCGTGGCCGGGGAAGTGCTTGGCGCAGGAGGCGATGCCGCGTGCCTCGGTGGCCGTGATCCAGGCGCGGAGGTGACGGGCGGCGAGTTCCGGATCGGCGCCGAAGGAGCGGGTGCGGACGATCGGGTTGCCGGGGTGGCGCTGGAGGTCGGCCACCGGGGCGTACGAGACGGTGATGCCGAGCGAGGCGAGGTGCCCGGCGAGGGCGTCGGCGCAGCGGGCGGTGAGGTCCGGGTCGTCGACGACGCCGAGGGCGTACGAGCCGGGCACCTCGGGGGCGCCCGCGGCGGCGAGGTGGCCGACGCCGCCGCCCTCGTTGTCGATGGCGATGAGCAGATCGGGGCGCAGGGCGCGCAGCTCGTCGGTGAGACGGCGGACCTGCTCCGCGTCGCGCACGTTGCGGGTGAAGAGGATGACCCCGCCGAGGCCCCGGTCGATGAGCCGCTTGAGGGTGTGCGGGACGCCACTGGTGCCGTCAAAGCCCGCGACGAGACACCGGTGGACGGCTTCGTCGAGGTCGACGGGCAGACCGGCGGGCAGACCGGCGGGCAGGTGGTGCCGGGGCTGCTGCTGCATCGGCTGCATCGGCATCGACGTCATCGGGGGCCTCTGGGGGTCTCTGTGGGGGAAC
>NZ_LIQQ01000077.1 GCF_001418565.1 Streptomyces graminilatus
CGCGCCGGTGGTCCTGGACGCCTACGGCCGCCAGCTCCCCGCCCCGAACCGGTTCCCCTCCGCCGTGGCGGGAGCGGGCTTCGGACCCCTGGCCGGGCGGGTGCACGACCTCGGCCTGCGCTTCGGCCTGCACATCATGCGCGGCATCCCGCGCCGCGCCGTCGCCGCCCGGCTGCCCGTCGCGGGAACCGGCTTCACCGCCGACGAGATCGCCGACACCGGCTCGGTCTGCCCCTGGAACTCCGACAACTACGGTCTCGACCACGACCATCCCGGCGCCCAGGCCTACTACGACTCCCAGGTGGCCCAGTTCGCCGCGTGGGGCGTCGACTTCGTCAAGGCCGACGACATGCTCTTCCCCTACCACGAACGGGAGATCACCGCCTACGCCCGGGCCATCGAGCGCAGCGGACGCCCGATCGAACTGAGCCTGTCGCCCGGAACCGATGTCTCACTGGCCCGCCTCGGCCACCTCCGCCAGACGGCCACCATGTGGCGGGTCTGCGACGACCTGTGGGACCGATGGACCGACGTCGAGGCCCAGTTCACCCGGATGGCCCGCTGGGCACCCTGGCAGAACGAACACGGCTGGGCCGACGCCGACATGCTGCCACTGGGGCATCTCGGCATCCGCGCCGAACGCGGCGAGGACCGGCTGAGCAACCTCACCCCCGCCGAACAGACCAGCCTCCTCACCCTCTGGCTCATCTCGCGCTCCCCACTCATGATGGGCGGCGACCTGCCCACCAGCCCACCCGAGACCATCGCCCTCCTCACCAACGACGAGGCCCTGGACATCCTCTGGCACAGCAAGGACAACCGGGAAGTCCTGCGCGAACGCGACCTCATCCTGTGGACGGCAACAGACACGGACAGCCGCACCCGCTACGCCGCCGTGTTCTCCCTGGCCGACACCCCGAGCCAGGTGACCGTACCCCTCGGGTCGATCGGCGCACACACCAGCGACCAGATCCGGGAGGTATGGACACACACCGACACCCCACACGACGGACACCACCTGCACCTCGAACTACCCGCACACGGAGCGGCCCTGCTACGCCTGACCCCACCCGACGCATCTGCCTGAGCCGGTCACGGTCGCACTGCTCGCCCACACCGGGCGGCGCGGCGCGACCAACCGCACCCTGCTCTCCCTACGTCCTCCCCAGCCCCCAAGAGGAGTTGTCGTGACGAGCAGGAAGTATCCCTCTGGCCGTTTCGATTGCCTCCCTTGTACCGATCATGGGAGGGGTCTGGGAGAGGTCTGGGAGGGGTCAAACTTCTCACCCGCTCTGCCGAGCGCCGCTTCCTCTCGGCGAAGCCGCGAGCGGGAGACGATACGAAGTCGTCCTGCGACAGCTCCTCACGGAGCCGCTGTTCTACCGCCCGGGAAACCGTAGAGCGTACCGGTGCCGGCGAGCCCGGCTCACCACAAGTGGGCCTCGGGGGCGTACTCGACGCGTAGGTACTTGGCGTTTCGTTCGCCGTAGGCCGCGCGGAGGACGGGTTCGGCGGTGCCCGGGTCGTCCACGCCGACCGCGATGAGGCCGGTGCCGTCGAGGCCGACCTCGCGCATGGTGAAGCTGCCGTCCCAGCGGGTCATGTCCTCGCCGACGCGGTCGAGGAGTGCGTTGAGATCCCTCTCGTTGATGTCGCGGTCGTGGAGGCGTACGGTCACACCCTTCTCGGCGGCCCCGCAGACCGCGGTGTCGAAGGGCTTGGAGGGGATGCGGTAGATGTCCAGGGAGGCTTCGTCCTCGTCGAGGACCAGGCCGGTGTAGACGGCGGCGTAGCGGCCGGTGACCAGCTTGTCCACGTGGCCCAGGGTTCGGTACATGGGGGTGTCGTCCTCCGGGCCGCCGTCGCCGGAGTCACCGGTGCCGCCGCCCTTCGGCTGGGTGCCGTGGCAGGTTGTCGAAGGGCTCGACACGGCGTCCACGGCCTGCGCGCCCGCCGCCGAGCCCTGGAGCCCGCCGAGAGCCAGGACTGCGGCCGCCACGGCCGCGATAGTGCCGGGCCTGGCGGGTGTTCGCTCGGCCATGTGTCCCTCCGGTTCTTTGTCCATGTGTCCTACGGTTCTTGGTCCATGTGTCCTCCGGTCCTTCGTCCCGTGTGCGGTAGCCCGGGTGGGCGGGACGGAACCGCGATCGGTACTGAGACGCCGGAGAAGGGCGCGGCGTTCGGCCCGTGGTCCGGAGATCTCCACGCCTTCCCCGCTCTCACCTCTTCCGTCGCGTTCCGAGGGTCGTGCGGGGGTTGTGCCTCTTGAGCCTCGCCCCTCTCCGTGGGTCGCGGGGAGCCGGGGTCAGGCGCCAGTATCCGTACGGGTTGTGGAAGAAGTCGTCGTCCTCGAACCGTTCGCACTCCACACGGTTCATGATCCAGCGCGTGGCGTCCTGCGCGATGCGGAAGCCCTCGCCGTTCTGGACGCCGTGGTCCGGCTGCTCGGTCAGCAGGTAGTACGACGCGATCTCCATGGTGGTCACCCACTCGCCCAGCAGCTCCGGCTCGGGCACCGCGGTGCTTCCGGGAGCCAGCTCCACGTCGGCCTCGCCCAGGAGGTGCATGCCGCAGCTGTAGTAGACCTCCCCGTCGTGGATCACCGGCACGACCCACGCCCGGACGAGGGCGCCGACCAGGTCGTCCGCGGTCTCGGCGGCCGCCGCCTCGCTCGCCAGGGCCAGCCACCGCTCCCGACCGCAGGCCACCCCGCTGGACTCGTTCTTCACCGCGGTGGCTCCGTTGGCCAGCAGGGCCGCGGTGACGGCCAGCGCCCGGCGGGACACGTCGAGGCCGGTGGCCTGGGAGATCGGCGGTGACAGGACATAGGCGACCGAGTCGTGCGCGTCCACCGCGGCCCGGTCGTCGTCGCCGAACCCGTCGTCGCCGAACTCGTCGACGCCGAACTCATCGACGCCGGTGGCCCGGCGGGAAGCCACCGCGACGTCGAACGCCTCACGCATCCGGGGGTCAGGCTCCCGCTGGAACTCGTCGAGCGTGAAGTCCCCCGCGCCCGCCTCCTCGACCACCCGGCTGATGACATCGGGATCCAGGCCCACGCCGACCGCGCACAGCACGTGCCGCGGCGTCACACCGGACGCCGGGACCACGAAGCGCGTGCCATCGATGACGTGTCCTTGCCACATCTTGCTCATCAGCCCAGCATCGCAGATGTGCGTACGACGTCGTGATCTCTGTGGCACCAACAGACATTGTGGTCCGGCCCGTTCACGCGGTTCCCCGCGCCCTCCGGGAAAGCAGAGGCGCGTCCCGCACCACAGGCAGCGCGCCCTTGACGCGCCGGGCCCGGATCTGTTCCCCCCGGCCGTCCGCCGCATCGAACAGGGCCTGGACCTCGTAGTAGTCCAACTGCCGTCGCCGCGGGTCGCCTTCGTAGTCCGCGATGTGCTTGACGCTGTTCCACTCGTGGAACACCTGCTGCGGCGCCGCCCCGAGCCTCTCCGCACAGACCCGGCCCCACTGGTAGCGGGCGTCGGTCGGATACGCGCGGAACAGTTGGAGCGTGATCTCGTAACTCCGCGCCGTGGAGACCATGATCGGTCGCGGCCCCGAGCGGAGATCGCTGATGACCGCCTCCGCCTCCGCCGACGTCCACTGCCACGGATACCGCCCAGTGAACGCCGCCATCCGCCGCACCAATGCCAGACGCGGCTCGATGGTCTCCCGCTCGCCAAGGAACCCCGCCCGCTGTTGACAGGCCCAGCCCTCCAGCGTCGCCGCCCGGAACACCGTCGATTCCAGGTCCAACGGCACGACACCGTCCGCCAACACGATCAGCGCCGAGCCTGGAGCCTCGATGCTTCGGCGACGCCGGCGTAGTGGAGGACAGCTCGCCCCCTACGAACCGGCGTCCCTCGCGCGGGGCGGCGACGCCTGTCGAGCCGCTGCCGGTGAACGGGTCGAGGACGGTGCCGCCTTCGGGGCAGATCCGCACGAGCTGCTGCATGATCTCGACGGCTTCTGGTGATGTGGACGCGGTCCTTGCGCACTTGGGAGGCGACGAAGTGGTCGGGCAGGTACAGGTCCCTGCTCTTGGCCACAGTCAGGGCCAAAGCTGTCGCCGACAGTCACCGCTGGGGCAGTCGCGCCACGACGTACTCGGTGAGATCGAGGAGCCGGTTGGTGTACCCCCACTCGTTGTCGTACCAGCCGAACACCTTCACGAGGTTTCCGTGGGCCTGGGTGAGCAGGGCGTCGAAGACGCAGGAGGCCGGATCGCCGACGACGTCGCGGGAGACGATCGGGGCGTCGGACACCCGCAGGATGCCCTTGAGCGGCCCGTCGGCGGCCGTCCGGAAGGCGTTGTTGATCTCGTCAGCGGTCACCTCCCGGTCCAGTACGAGGGTCAGGTCGGTGAGGGAGCCGTCCTCGACGGGGACGCGGACCGCGAGGCCATCGAGGGTGCCGGCCAGCTCGGGCAGCACCAGGCCGACGGCGCGGGCCGCTCCGGTGCTGGTCGGGATGATGTTCACGGCGGCGGTCCGGCCGCGCCGGAGGTCCTTGTGCGGGCCGTCCAGGACGACCTGGTCGTTGGTGTAGCCGTGGATGGTGGTCATCAGACCCTTGTCGATGCCGAAGGCGTCGTCGAGCAGCAGCCGCTGGTACGCCTCCAGGCGCGGCGATTTCGGCTCTGAGCGGCCGTTCTCGTAGTTCTTCACCGTCTGCGTCGTGGTCCTGGGCGCGGTCGCGAGGCGGGCCTGGGTGATGCCGGCGGCCTCGCGCAGCCGGGCACGCTCTGCCGGGGGCGGGAGCTGCGGCTCCTCCTCCAGCAGGGCGTCGATGTTCGCGAACAGTTCTTCCGCGGACGCCATATCTGTCCTTGTGCCCCGTGCCACCGGATCTTGACGGCCTGCCGGCTTTGACGGACGCGAGTTCGTGTCATCGGAGTTTGATCACCTCAGGTCAGCGACTCAGCGCACCTTCGGTGCGCACCGGGTGCGTGGTAAAACCCGTGGCTCGCTGGAGATGCTTCTGTCGGCCCTGACCGCCATCTGCACGAGTGCGGCCTGTCGTCACCGTTCCGTCACAAGCAGTCGCCGCACGGAACCCTGCCGCTCTCCCGCCCCGTCTGCACTCACGTACAACGAACACGCGTACCGCAGGGCAACAACCGACGACCGAAACCCGCGGACGAGACAACTCAGGGGGACAACAGCATGCGGCACAGCAACGGCATTCGCAGGGCGGCTCTGGCGACGACGGCGGTCACGGCCGTCGCGGCGGCGGTGACCGGCATCCTGCCCGGCGCCGCCATGGCGGCGAGCACCACCACCGCCACCCCGCCGCCCGCCTGCTCGGCCTCCGCTCTCCAGGTCAGCGCCTGGCAGGCCGAACACCGGCCCGTCGGGACCGGGACCGGGGCGGCGGTCGTGCAGTTCACCAACGTCTCCGGGAAGACGTGCGTCCTGAAGGGCCATCCGACGACGGTCGCGGGCGCCGGCAACGGCTCCCCCACCCACACCACCCCGCTCAAGATCACCACCACCGGCAGGGCGACCACCGTGACGGTCCGGCCGCATGGCAAGGCGTGGGTGAAGCTGACCTTCGTCCAGGTCCAGGGTGAGGGCGACGGCTACTGCGTGTCGGGCAAGACCCCGAAGGCGTTTCCGACGATGGTCATCGGGCTGCCGAACTCCGGGAAGCACCAGGTCGCCCTGAACGACGGGTGGTGGGCCGAGTGCGACAACAAGGTGACCGTCACCCCGGTCTCGGCCGTCGAGCCTTCCTGACCCCACCGTCCCCACAAATAGAGCAGCCTGCACGAAGATCTCAACGCTCTGACCTGCACGTTTGCGAGGCACTGCACATAAGTACAGTTCAGCGACTCAGCGCGCCGAAGGTGCGCACGCCGACGGCGGCAAGGCCGAACTCCATCGCCGGGTACGGCGGCACGAAGAGACCGGGTTGCGGCGCGAACTACTGACGAGGCCGTAAGCGATGAGGGTGGGCCCTCCCGAGACGAGCGGGAAGGCCCACCCTCATCGCGTTGACCTGCGGAAAGAAGATGTGACACAGGCACTGACCGAAACTCGATGAATGACTCGCCCTCCCGGTGCCCTGGCAACTTGTCCGTGTCCGCCCAGGCCGGTACCTGTATCGCCGGTCAGATGGCAGCGGGTGCGGTCTTGACTGTGGCGTCCTCTCCGACAACTTCCTTCAGGGCGGCTGCAACCGCCTCGAACGTCTTCTTGGCGAGGCCGGGGATCATCTTGGTGATCGCGTTGATCGTCTTGCCGAACATCAGGTCCGGCTCTTTCACCTCTTCGGACAGAGTGCCGTCCTCGGCGTACACGGCCACGAGCCCGTACTGCGGATTCCTGGTCCGGTACATCGGATCAGGCGCGTGGTCGCGAAGGTCGCGAAGGTCGCGAAGGTCGAAGACCTGACCTCCCCGCCACACTTCCATCCAGTGTTCGACAACGGCAACTGCCAAGGCGTCACCCCCTTCACCATGGGGTGACCTCGTTAGCGGTGCCAGCCGACTCCAGAGTTCCCAGACCCTTGGGCGCCGCCGCCAATGACGTGCCGCGTCTGTCCGGGAGCGTGCTGCTGAGTCCGAGGGCGTTCCTTGACGTACGACGTGGGTCTGGCCGGGTCGGTCGTCCTCGGCTGATGATGACGGCATGCCATCTGAGTTGCTCACGGGGTTGGTCGGTCTTCTCGGCGCGTCCCTGGGAGCCGCCGGCGCGGTCTGGGCGGGATCGGTGACGGCCAGGTCACAGCGCCAGCAGACGCGTGATCAGCTCGACGCGGCGCACCTGCGATGGAAACTGGACAACAAGCGTGACGTCTACCTGCAGCTCCTCAAGTGTGCCTCCATGTGGCAGTCGGCTTCCTGGGAGCTCCACAACGCCCTTTCCGCGGGCATCGACGGAGACGAACGGGCCGAGACCCGCCGTCGGAAAGTCGGGCGGTGGCAGGAGTTCGCGGCGATGGAGACGGCCGCGAAGGTGTTCACCACGGATACCTCGGTCCAAGCGGCAGCGGGCCGGCTGCAGGGAACTCTCCTGGCCCTCGACCGGGTCATCGAGGACCGTTACCACGGGCGGGAACCGAACGGGCCGGACAGCTGGGAGGAAGCGTTCCGGACCCGAAGCCAGGCATGCTCGGCAGCAACCGCCGCGCTGGCCCGCGAGATCGAGACCGCCTTGAGCCTGGCCACGATGCCTGCGTCCGCGACGCCCGGTTCCTGAGCTTGACACCGGGCATTCCCGCGATGGCCCTTGAGTGGGCACAGGCTGGGTAGTACGACCGGAGCGCCATGACATGGAGAGTCCATAGGCGCTCGGGACGGGGGAGGACGCGGTGCGAGCGAGGATGTCCGTGGGCAGGATTGTGTGGATAGCGGCGGCGGTTGCGGTGGCGCTCGGGGTCGTGCTGATGACTCCGTTCCTCCTGATGGCCGTGGGGCCGAAGGACGCGGACTGGGCCAAGCTGAGCGAGATCAGCCAGGCGTACGGCGCTTTGTCCGTGATCCTGTCCGCGGGCGCGCTGGCCGGGGTCGCGGCCTCGTTGGCGTACCAGGCCCGTCAGACGGGCGGCGACTTCGCCCAGCCGACCCTGCCCGATCCGCGGCCCTCGCCTGCATAGACAGCGCTGCCTCGGGCCACAGCCACCTCATATCGCCGCCGCTGCGCCCAAGTGTGCCCCGCCCAACAGAACTTGTTCTCGACCTGAACTCGTAGGGAGATTCGACGTCACCCTCGGCGCTGACCCCCGTGGTCATCTTTTACGTCCGGGATTCGTTGCACGGGCATGACGCCGCACAATGCCCGGCCGAGGGTGGAGCAGTACGCCGAAGAGATCGCCGACAATGCCTGCGATCTCGCCGATACGGCCAGGCCGGAGGCCTGGAGCACTGAGGCCAAGGACGATGTCCTGGAGGCGATCGACACGCTCGCCGGTGCGCTGTGCGCGCTCGGACCGGACACGGCGAAGGCCCGCGCCCCGGTGAGGGCCGCCACCGCTGGCGCACGCCGACAACTCGGACTCGCAGACGGCGAGGAAGCCGGGCCTGGTCCGGGGGCGCGGGGGCGACGTCCCGTACGACGTGCCCGGCGCGGGCTGTGTCCCGGCTTCAAGGGCGTCCGTTCGGGCAGTTGACCAGAGCCGCGCCCGAACCGGCGGCCGGCCCGGCTGGGAGCGAAGTCTTCGGCCAGCCGGAACAGGGTTTCAGGGCCGCCGACGCGGTGTGCAAGCCGCAGGCCTTCGACAGCGGCTCGTCCGGCAGCGGGGGATTGTCAGTGGTGGCGTGCAGGATGGCGGGCATGACCACACCAGTTGCAGTGATCGTGGATGCCGCCGCCTACGCGCAGGCGGTCGAGGACGCGGTGAAGGCGTCGGCCGCCTACTACGAGGGCGGCACCTCGGTCCTGGACGACGACTCCTACGACCGGCTGGTACGCGGCATCGCCGCGTGGGAGGCCGCGCACCCCGAACAGGTGCTGTCCCGGTCGCCGACCGGGAAGGTCGCCGGCGGCGCCGTGGAGGGCGATGTCCCGCACACGGTGGCGATGCTGAGCCTGGACAACGTCTTCTCCCCGGAGGAGTTCACCGCCTGGACGACGTCGTTGGCACGGAGGATCGGCCACGACGTCACCCGCTTCAGTGTCGAGCCGAAGCTGGACGGTCTGGCGATCGCCGCCCGCTACACCCGAGGCCGCCTCACCCGGCTGATCACCCGGGGCGACGGGACGGCCGGGGAGGACGTCTCGCACGCCGCAGGCACCATCGAAGGCCTGCCCGCCGAGCTTGCCGAGCCGGTGACGGTGGAGGTGCGCGGCGAAGTCCTCATGACCACCGCCCAGTTCGAGCACGCCAATCAGGTGCGCACCGCCCACGGCGGGGCGCCGTTCGCCAATCCGCGCGGCGCCTCGGCCGGCACCCTGCGCGCCAGGGAGCGCGCCTACACCGTGCCGATGACCTTCTTCGGGTACGGCCTGCTGCCCCTCGCCGACACCGGGGCGCCGCTCACGGACCGGCTGGGCGATCTCGCCCACAGCGGCCTCATGACGCTGGCCGCCGAGTACGGGGTGAACACCACCGCGACCACCGCCGTACCCGGCATCACCGCCGACACCGTCGAGGAGGTGATGGCCCGCGTCAAGGAGATCGCCGCGCTGCGGGCGGAACTGCCGTTCGGGATCGACGGGATCGTCATCAAGGCCGACCTCGCCGCCGACCAGCGGACAGCCGGATCGGGATCACGCGCCCCGCGCTGGGCGATCGCCTACAAACTGCCCGCCGTCGAGAAGATCACCCGGCTCCTCGATGTGGAGTGGAACGTGGGCCGCACCGGGATCATCGCCCCGCGCGCCGTCCTGGAGCCGGTCGAGATCGACGGCGCCACCATCACCTACGCCACCCTCCACAACCCGGGCGACATCACCCGCCGCGACCTGCGCCTGGGCGACCACGTCATGGTCCACCGCGCCGGCGACGTCATCCCCCGCGTCGAAGCCCCCGTCGCCCATCTACGCACCGGGACCGAGCAGCCCATCGTCTTCCCCCAGGACTGCCCGCGCTGCGGGGCCGGCATCGACACCAGCGAACAGCGCTGGCGCTGCGCGAACGGCCGCAACTGCCACCTGGTCGCCGCCCTCTCCTACGCCGCCGGCCGCGACCAGCTCGACATCGAAGGCCTCGGCCACACCCGCGTCGTCCAGCTCGTCGACGCCCGCCTGGTGACCGATCTCGCCGGCCTGTTCGCCCTCACCCGCGAGCAGCTGCTGAGCCTGGAGCGGATGGGCGAGACCAGTACCGACAACCTCCTCGCCGCGATCGGCGCGGCGAAGGACCAGCCCCTGTCACGGGTACTGTGCGCGCTCGGGGTCCGTGGCACCGGCCGTTCCATGTCCCGCCGCATCGCCCGCCACTTCGCCACCATGGACAACATCCGTACCGCAGACGCCGAAGCGATGCGGCAGGTCGAAGGCATCGGCACCGAGAAGGCCCCCTCCATCGTCACCGAACTCGCCGAACTCGCCCCGCTCATCGACAAGCTCGTGGCGGCCGGAGTGAACATGACCGAACCCGGCGCCACCCCACCCGCCCCCGCTGCCACAGACGCCGCCCACGACACCCGGGAAGCAGCGGATACGCCTGCGGAGGCAGCCGGCGGGCCGCTGGCCGGGATGACTGTCGTCGTCACCGGAGCGATGACCGGCTCCCTGGACAAGCTCAGCCGCAACCAGATGAACGAACTCATCGAACGCGCCGGAGGCCGCTCCTCCTCCAGCGTCTCCAAGAAGACCACCCTGGTCGTCGCCGGAGACGGCGCCGGCTCCAAGCGCGCCAAAGCCGAAACCCTCGGCATCCGGCTGGCCACACCCGGCGAATTCGCCACCCTTGTCGCCGACTACCTCGGCTGACGCCCCCCAGCGGGACAGGTGCGCCCCAGCTGCCGTGGGCGCACCGCGCCAACGGCAACTGACGGCTCGTCTGTATGCGGCTGCGGAGGGGACCGAGGCCCCGGGCCTCGCTCACAGCCCATGGGGACGATCGCCCGGCTGAAGGCCCATCGGGCCCTCCGCCGCGAGGCGACCACCTACGCCTGGCTGCTTCTCCCCCGTCCAACCTGCGCTTCTCCAACGGGTTAGGGGTACACCGTGTTCGGCGAGCGGCGGCAGAAGGCGGATCGGGCTCAACGAACGGCGATCGGGACAACGATCGAGGCCATGGCCGCCACGGCGGCGATGCCGACCGCCATCGGCCCGCGCGCGGTGGGATGGCGGTACACCAGGTACGCGAGGGTACTGGGGGCGGAGACGAAGGCCAGGGCAACAAGGACGAGAACGAGCAGGGCGAGCGTGGACACGGCGGGTCTCTCCCGTGAGGTCAGGGCCTGCGCTTCTCGCATGCGGTGTGGAGCGTGGGCGGCTCTCACCCCTGTGTCGCGGGGTGAAGATCCGACAGGGTCCGGAGTGTGCGGGAGCGGGGGGCCGCGCAAGTCCGTGTCGGCGCACGGGTGGTGAACCCCGCCCCGGGTCCCTCGAATGCGCTTTGTTCAGCGCGTTCAGCGCGTTCAGCGCGTGCGGGGCGTGCGGGGCGTTCAGCGCGTGCGAGGCGTGCGGGGCGTGCGAGGCAGGAGGGTGCGGGCCTCCGGCCGCTGACGGGTCAGCCGCGCAACCCGACCGCACGTGCGAGAAGTCACGGCGGAGTCGTGCGAAACCCCGTTCTGTCCGCGAGGGTTGAGTGGGGCAGCGGCGAGCCGCTCGGCTAGGTGGAACGGGGTGGGGAAAGGCGCTGCGCGGAACGGCGGGTCTGTTCGGCGGCGAGCCGCTTGGCCTTGCGCCGTACCCGCTCCCCGAAGGCCTCCGGGTCGGTCGCGCCGACGACGGCCGCCGCCTCCGTCCATGTGGTGCCCTCGCCCTCGGTGTACGCGAAGACGACCACGCGCTCCGCCGGAGTGAGCCCGCGCAGTACGGCGTTGAGGCGCTCGTCCTCGAACACCCCGTCCGTCGTACGGGCGAGCAGGTCGAGGTCCGGGGCGACAAGGTCGTACAGCGACAGACCGCTACGTCACCTCTCGGTCGCGGGGAACGGGGCCACCGGCAATAAATCTCCGGGAAGCGAGCGTGATCCAGGTCACAGTGCGGAGGCAGGGGTGTGCTGCGGGGCGAGGAGTCCGGCGTACTCCCCGTCGGAGGCAGCCCCGGCGCGGATCACCTCGGCGCGGGTGCTGTGCACATCGGCCGGCTCGCCCGGTTCCAGCTCGCTCAGCTGGTCGCACAGACCGGCCGTCTCGTCGTACAGGTCCGCCTGCCGGTGCAGCGCCTCGGCCCGGTCGGCTGGTGCGGCGCGCCGGTCGGTGAGGTCGCGGAACGCCGCTCTGGCGGCGTCGCGTTGGTTCTGCAGGGCGACGAGGCGGGCGCGCAGGCCTGCAACGCGTTCGCGGCGGGCCAGCTCGGCGGCCTCCGCCCCGGGGAAGCGCACGTTCGTCCAGGCCGGAGCTGAAGGCGTGCTCCGGATGCTCCTGCGGGTTGCGGCGGCGGTGGGTGGCGTCCAGCGAGACGGCGGCGTCCAGCGCGGACAGCCCGCTGCTGCCGCCGAGCGCCGTGCGGCCGGTGGCGACCCAGCCCTTCACGTGGTCGGCCCACCGCTCGCAGGGGTGCCCGCCGGGCACCGTCGGTGTCGGGGTCGGCCTGGAGGCCATCGCGGAGTAAGGAGCCGACACGGGGGGCGAAGCCCGGGCCCGGCAGGGGGATCTCGAAGTCGTGCCGGACGGGTTGCCGCCGATGGTGAACCGTTGCGACCCGAACTCCCCCTGGTCGCATCAAAGTGGCTTGTTTTCAAGCGAGTTGACAGGGAATGAAGGGGGCGGGGCAGGTGTGAGGAGGGTGATCCGGGGTGGGTCGGACATGTCCCCTCAGCAGACGGCAGAACGGCCGGGAACTCCTGCGCTCCCCCGTACCGTTCGGTCTCGCCCGTGGTGAGGCCGGTTCGGTCCAGAAGTGATGGCCATCCGACAGGGGGGGGCGGGCGTATGAAGTGGCGCCGTTCAGCGAAGTCCGGTGCATCCGGTGACGATACGGGGAAGACCGGTTCACCTGGGGCGAGCGCGGGCCCTGGTCCGGCTCAGGACACGAGTACCGCCGACCTCCAACGGCAGGTGGGCGAGCTGTACTCCAAGGCAAAAGCGCTGATGATCGGTGGGTTGTCCGCCGAGGCCGCGCCGCTTCACCAGCAGGCCCGGTCGCTGATGTACGTGCTGGTCGACCGCGACCCGGGCGACCGGCAGGCCAAACGTATGCTCGGCAGCGTGCTCTACGGACTGGGCGCGACGCTGCCGCGCGTGGAGCAACCGAATGAGGCGCTCGCGGCGCTCACTGAGTGTGACGGAGTCTACGGGGAACTCGATGCACTCGGTGAGCCCGGCATGCAACCACTCATCGCCGACGTCCGTGTACGCAAGGCAAACGTGCTCAGCGAGCTGGGCCGCGGGGTGTCCGCTGTCATGGAGTCCGACCAGGCGGTCATGACGTACCTGGACCTCGGCGCGGACAACTCCGCTCACCCCCTGTACCTGGACCTCGCCCGAGTGCTGAGCCTGAACTCGAACGTCCTGTACAACTACGGCGACCACGATCTGGCCGTCTGTTCGGCGGACTGGGCCGTTCGCTACTACCTCGCCAAAGCCGAAGCGATCAACAACGCCCCGCTCGCGGAGTCCTTCATGCACGGTCTGTACCTGCGAGAGGCCGCCCGGATCGCGGTGCGTGTGCACACCGAACAGGGCCGGCCGGAGATCGCCCTCGCCGTCGGCGAAGCAGAGGTGCACACCGCGCGGGCGATTGCCCGGTCGAACGCCCCCGAGCACCTCACCTACCTGGCCTCCGCCCTCACCCGCCACGGACTCAACCTCCGCAAGACGGGTCGTACGGACAAGGGCACAGAACTCGTCGAGGAGGGCCGGGGGATCGATTCCGCGGCCGCATCCGCGGCCACCGAGGACTGGCGGTCCATCAGCACGGACAGTACCGGGGACACCGGAGACAGTGACGTGTCGTGGCCTTTGTCATTCTCCGCCGCCCTGACCGCCGCGGCGCGCAAACTCGGTGACGACCGGGTGCCCTCGATACTGCGCGAGCTCGCGTTCAACCCTGCCGAGAGGGCGACCACCGTGACCCCCTCGCTGCGCTGTCAGGTGCAGATCGCACCCGCTGCTGCTGCGATGCTCGCCGAACTCGCCGTCGGCCTCCTCGACGACCCGGACCCGTACAGCGCCCGGGAAGCCGGCCTTCTGGGGCGTGAGGCCCACTACTTGTTCGCCGCAGCCTCCCGGGCTCGCGTGATCTCCATGCGCTATCAGTTCCACGAATTCGGGGCCGTCTGGGCACGGATGCTCCTGGCCCTGATTCCCGCCTTCGAAACCAACTCCGCAGGCGCGGCGATCGCGGAGGATTTGGCCGGCTGGCTGGCCGGCATCACCCTGCAACTCCAGCCGTTCACCTTTGTCGACCAGGAAACCGGTCGGCTGGTCGAGGAGTGCAACGACCTCGTGGAACGCATATTGTCGTGACGCCCCATCAGGTCTTTGGAGGAGATCCCTCGGCTACTGAATACGCAGAGTGATGGCCGAGAAGAGGGCGCTCCAACCCGGCCGTGAGGTCGAGGTGTTCGCGCTGCGTGCGGACGAGGAACCCGAGTCCTCGGCACGGCTGGCGGCAGCAGTTGTCGCCGCCGCGAGGCAGACCACCTGGCTCACGGTACCTACGCTGCGCCCAGGCGCCGTCGAAGCCGTCGCGCCGTGACGTCGAGCTGACCGAGCGGATCAAGCTCGCAAGCCGCCCCTGGCTGTGCGGGACCGTGAGTGCGTATTTCTGATGGCTCCGGGCCTCCGCCCGCGTCAAAGCATGTGGGTAGCCCGTTTCCCCGCTTCATGCCGGTTTGAGTGGTAGGCCTGAACTCTCGTGCAGGGATTCGAGTGCAGTGAGGTCCACGGCCGCAACGAGCAAGGTGTCGGTGTTGTAGGAGTAGCTGGCCAGAATGCGTCTCGATGGGTCGATGAAGCTCAGCCGGTCTCCGCCCTTTTGTATCTCGTGAGACCCAAGGTAGCCGAGCAGTGACTCGACGACCCCCAGTTGCTGCTCGCGGATCCGGCACGTTGCTTGATGCGGAAGCGACCTCACGGCCTGCCTGCCAGCGACATTGATCAGGAAGGACGACAGTCTCCGGGATTCGCTGTACCACTTCCCACTCGGCTCGCTCCGCCCATGGACCCTGGGGTCGGGCCAGCCGACATCGTCCGGGCACACGCTCCACTGGGCCGACCATCGGTTCTCACCACAGAAGGCCATGTATCCGTCCTCAACGCTCAGGTGCTCGGGAGCGCTCACCCGGAAGGTGTGCTCGTGGCCGCTCATGCCCATCAGCTCCGGGTGCCGGCCTGCGGCAACGTAATAGTCACGCAAGGCGTCTGGCAGGCAGATCCCCAAGCGATCCCCGGCAGCCGCGACTTCGGCATCAGTGCATCCGTCGCTCGGAGTCCAGATACCGAGCGCGGTCGAAATGAGCTCCTGAAGCAACTCTTTGAGAGTGGCAGGCCCCAAGCCGATGGGATCATCACTTACTGCGAGTGAGCGTTCCATCCGAAATGATCATAAGTTACCCGTCCACGGCCTGGTAGTCGGGTCGCCCGGGGGAATCTCAACCCCGGCGACCCGACTACGGCCTTCCCCCGTGAAGGTGGGCACGCGGTTGAACAGCACTTTCAAGGCCGAGCTGATCGAGATGCAGGGCCCCTGGAAGGACACCGCCCAGGTCGAACGGGCGATCTTCCAGTGGATCACCTGGTACAACGAAGAACACCTGCACTCCGCGCTCGACTACGTGCCACCAGCTGAGTACGAACGCGACTTCCGGCAGAGCCAGGAGGGTATGGGTCTGTCGGTTCATGGCCTCGGCCTCGGGTCGCCGCTGATGGGAGGCTGGAGCCGCTTGAGTAGCAGTTCCATGACGGGGACGGGTAGCGCTGGATGCTGGGCGACTGTCTCCGCGGTGTCGGTGTCCCGCAGCAGCCGGGTCAGCACCTGCGCGGGTACCCGGGGGTGCTTGGCAGCCGCGTGGCGTACCTGTTCGTACGGGTCGTCGAGTAGTCGCACCGCTGATGAGGGCATCAGCCGCGGGTCGACTGCTGCCCGGAGCCGTACTTCTACGCTGCTGTCCCGACTGAATTGTTCGACAAGTTCGGCCGTGGACTCCGGGTCGTCCAAAGCCAGTTGGCGCATGCGCGGGTTCGGGTCGTCGGCGTAGCAGAGCAGACTGCGGCGGGGGAAGTTCGGGTGACTGCGAGGGCGGTCAGGGGCACTGAGACTGCCCGTCCACCAATGCCATACCCGCAGCAGCATGTCAGCGGGGGCGTCGTCGCAGGATTCCGCCAGGAAGAGCTGGACGACACGGTCTTCGTCGTGGGCAAGGAGTGCGACGACGTCCGGCGGGAGACGTCGGGCCCGGGCGACGCTCCGGCGCACGAGAGGGTGAGCGGAGGCGGCGAGGCGGCGCATGGCGTCGGGATCCTCATGCAGCGCCGTGACCCAGTCGAGCGGGTAGTAGTGGCCGCGAGGGTCGAACCCGAATCGGATGTCTGCCCGCTGCTCCTCAGTGAGGTCGGGGCGTGTAGCCACCACGGAGCGGACGTTTTCGGCGGGGTCCTGGGCGAGCAGGATGATCAGGTCCGGATCCAGGTGGGGGTTGGCCGCGAGGGAGCAGCGCAGGGCTGAATCGCTGTGACGGGCCAAGTGCTCGGCGAGGTCACGTTCCAGGTGACAGGTCACCACCGCGCGGTCTTTGGGTTCCGTCGTGTCGAAAACCGATCGGGGCATCGGGTGTTCTCGGTGGTGCTGGAGCAGTGCTTCATTACTGACCTTTCCGGAAGGGTCGCCAAGAAGTTTGTGCCGGAGGGTAGTTCCCAGCTGAGGCCAGGCACTCCGGCAGACCGAGGCCCGTACGGACGGATCAGTGTCGGCGGCCAGGGCGGTCAGTATCTGTGCGGGCATCCCGGGAAGACGAGCGGCCTCTTTGCGGACCTGGGGAGAAGGATCGATGGCGAGTTGTTCGCACGTGGCGTCGCTGAGCTTGGCGCGTCGGTCCGCCGCGAGCATGACGAGGATCCAGCGGTGCCGAGGGTCCGGCTCGTCCAGGATCAGGCGAGCCCACTGTTCAGCCGTGATGCCCGGCTGAACCTCGGCCAGCAACTGCCGCACCTTCCAATCTGGATGGACGATGGCCGCTTCAACGACCGCTGCAGGCAGGCGGCGCCACAGGAGGAAATGCGACAGGCCCAGGAGGCGGGCGAGCAGGTCATCAGGCGTGGCCGGGTTGCGCGCCAGCCCGTGAGCCCACATCTCACGCAACCTCGGCGTAGGCATTGGCCCCCGAAACAATGATGCCCAAGCGGCTGCCCGCTCTTGGGGGCTTTCCTGAGCTGCCGACTGCGCGGCTGCCTCCTGCCGCTCCCGGATGCGGTCCACGGCGATGAGCCAGACCTCGTCCTCCTCGGCGGTCGCCCCCACCAATGTTTGCCCGTCCAACGAGAGGGTGACGAACTCCGGCTGGCCAGGCCGCTCGCCCAGCACACCGGCGAGGTCCCATTCGCTGGTGAGCCGCACCCGCGTCCAGCGCCTGGGCCCGCCGCCTGTCCAGTTACCGGCGACGTCGATGAGGAAGACACCGTCACCACCGAGGAGCCTGTTCTCAGCCGCGAGCCGGTACCACTGCGCATTGAGCTCGGCGACCAGAGCAGGATGGTCTTCCCGAATGCTTACGGTCGGCGCGGCGTCCCCCGCGACGATCGGACGCCACGCCGTCCGGGGCGGCAGCACATCCTCGGTCCTCCTCTCCCCCACGATCTCCAGTCCGGCACGCCGCAGCAGCTCCAAGAGCTTGTCCCTCTCACCTGTCACGAGAGCTCATCCTGCCCGAGTGCCTTCCTTGCCGTTTCAGCATGTAGCGGGAGCCGCAGGCCTCAGATGGGCAGGGACTGCGGCGGTAGCGGTGTGCCAGAACGGATATCCCTTAGGACGCCCTCAGCGAGCCGGGCCTCTCCCTCCCGCGGGTATCTATTACGCCGTAATAGATACCGCCCTTGAGCGTGGTGCCGTCGCCGTAGCCCAGGAGTACGTCTCGGTACACCGGTCCGCGGAGTCGGCGCCTGCCGAATTGCCTCGTGCTGAGGCAGTTGGCGGTGATCGTCGGGAAGGAACCACATCTCGGACTCATGGTGGGGGACCGATCGGGTCAGGACAGTAGGCCTCACCAGGCCGCGGGAACGCGAGCCCTCTGAACTTCCTCTGTGGGCGACGAACTTGGGTGAACGCACGGTGGTGTCAGTTCGCGTCGAGCCCGGTGGCGCCGGACGAGTATGGGCGAAGCCCCGTCACCCGGCGGCACCCCGGAATGGCTCCGCCCCTTCTCTAGCCGGCGAAGGAGGAAGACACCGTGGAGATCCACACTGTGGGCGACGTGATGACCGACGAGGTCGTCCAGGCGCACCGGGAGACCCCGTTCAAGGACGTGGTCTCCCGGTGCGCCTGGACGCCCAACGGATCAGCGGGGTGCCGGTCGTCGACCACGACGACAAGGTGGTCGGGGTGGTCTCCGGGACCGACCTGGTGCGCGGTCAGGCAGCCCGGGCCGGTGGTCGCAGGGATCGCCGGTACCGGCTGCCGCGCCTGCGGCGTCCGGGGCACCGAGCGGCTGCCGGGGTGCTTGCCGCCACCGCCGGGGAACTGATGTCCACGCCCGCGATCACGGTGCGTCCGGAGCAACCCGTGCCGGACGCCGTACGAGTGATGGAGCGTCACGGAATCGAGCGGCTTCCCGTGGTGGACGAGGAGGACCGGCTCATCGGTATCGCCACCCGCCGGGACCTGCTGCGGGTCTTCCTGCGCACGGACGAGGGCATCCGCCGGGAGGTGACCGACGAGGTCCTGGTCGCCGCTCTCGGTCTGCCGCCCGATGCCGTCGTCGTGTCGGTACGCGACGGCCTGGTGACACTCGAAGGGCGCCTGGAACACCGTGCCGACCTCGCTCACGCCGTCAGGTCGACCTGGCACGTGGACGGGGTCGTCGGGGTGTTCAGCAGCCTGGCCTTCCGCCTCGACGACGACCGCTCGGCCGGGACGCGCTCTTCCCGGGGAGTCACCCGCCGCCGTACGCCCGGACAGTCCGGACACTGACGCGCGCCGCTCGGCCCGCCCGGACCGGGGGCCGGTCAGGCCTCGACGGGGGACCTTCGGCACAAGAGGCGAACTGTCGCGCGGACAAGAGTGGGGACAGGAGCGGCCGCGGTGCGGCTCCCACCGCAAGCCGCCGGGTCAGTCCTGGCGGCCCTCGACAACGGAGGCGCACTCATGACCCGTCACGACGTCGGAACCGAGGCCGCGGCCACCACCGGCGCGCCGTCCGACAGCGCCGTCGCGGTGGACCGGCTGGTGACGGCCGGTCTGAAGTCGCTCGCCGACTACGAGTCGCTGACCCAGGAACAGGTCGACCAGATCGTGAAGAAGGCCTCGGTCGCCGCCCTGGACCAGCACACCGCGCTGGCCCGCCTCGCGGTGGAGGAGACCGGGCGCGGTGTCTTCGAGGACAAGGCAGCGAAGAACATGTTCGCGTGCGAGCACGTCACGCACAGCATGGGCTCGATGAAGACGGTCGGTGTCATCGCCCGCGACGACACCGAGGACATCGTCGAGATCGCGGAGCCGGTGGGTGTGGTGTGCGCGGTGACGCCGGTCACCAACCCGACCTCCACCACGATCTTCAAGTCGCTCATGGCGCTGAAGACCCGCAACCCGGTCGTGTTCGCCTTCCACCCCTCCGCCCAGCGGTGCAGCGCGGAAGCGGCCCGCGTCGTGCGCGACGCGGCCGTCGCCGCGGGCGCGCCGGAGCACTGCGTGCAGTGGATCGAGGAGCCGTCCGTCGAGGCGACCCGCACACTCATGCACCACCCCGGGGTCTCGCTGATCCTCGCCACCGGCGGCAACGCCATGGTCAAGGCCGCCTACTCGGCGGGAAAGCCGGCCCTGGGCGTCGGCGCCGGCAACGTCCCCGCCTACGTGCACAAGAGCGCCAAACTGCGCCGGGCCGTCAACGACCTGGTGCTGTCCAAGACGTTCGACAACGGCATGATCTGTGCCTCCGAACAGGCCGTCGTCCTCGACGACGAGATCTACGACGCGGCCCTCGCCGAATTCCGCACCCTGCACGCCCACCTGGCCACCGCCGAGGAGAAGGCGAAGCTGGAGACGTTCCTCTTCCCGACGGGCAAGGTCGCGGGCGCCGGCTGCGAGCCCAAGGTCAACTCCGCGGCCGTCGGGCAGAGTCCGGCGTGGATCGCCGAGCAGGCCGGCTTCACGGTGCCCGCCGACACCTCGCTCATACTGGTCGAGGCCGAGCGGGTGGGCCCGGACGAGCCGCTGACCCGCGAGAAGCTGTGCCCGGTGCTCACCGTGCTCCGCGCGGGTTCACCGGCCCAGGGCTTCGACCTCGCCGCCGACATGGTCGCCTTCCACGGCCAGGGACACAGTGCCGTCATCCACACCGAGGACCGGGAACTGGCCGAGGCGTACGGCCGGCGCATGAAGACCGTACGGATCATCGTCAACGCCCCGTCCTCGCAGGGCGCGATCGGCGGCATCTACAACAACCTCCTGCCGTCCCTGACCCTGGGCTGCGGATCCTGGGGCAGCACCTCGGTGTCCAACAACGTCTCCGCCGCCCAGCTGCTGAACGTCAAGCGGGTCACCACGCGCCGCAACAACCTGCAGTGGTTCAAGGTCCCGCCGAAGATCTACTTCGAACCGCAGGCCATCCGCTACCTCGCCTCGATGCCGGACGTGCACCGCGTCACGATCGTCACCGACGCGACCATGACCCGTCTCGGCTTCGTCGACCGGGTGAGCCGGGTCCTCCAGCGCCGCCAGGAACCGGTGACCCTGCAGATCATCGACAACGTCGAGCCCGAGCCGAGCATCGACTCCGTCCGGCGCGGCGCCCGCCTCATGCGGGACTTCCGCCCGGACACCATCATCGCGCTGGGCGGCGGCTCCCCCATGGACGCGGCCAAGGTGATGTGGCTGCTGTACGAGCAGCAGGCCGAGGGCAAGGACGTGGACTTCGCCGACATGCGGCACAAGTTCTCCGACATCCGCAAGCGCGCCTTCCGCTTCCCCGTCCTCGGCAGGATCGCCCGCCTGGTGTGCGTCCCCACCACGTCCGGCACCGGCGCGGAGGTCACCCCTTTCGCCGTCATCTCGGACCCCGCCACCGGCAAGAAGTACCCACTCGCGGACTACGCCCTCACTCCCAGTGTGGCCATCGTCGACCCGCTCCTCACCACCGAACTGCCCCCGTCCCTGGCCGCCGACAGTGGCTTCGACGCCCTCACCCACGCCATCGAGGCGTACGTGTCCGTCTACGCCAACGACTTCACCGACGGGCCCGCCCTGCACGCGATCCGGCTCGTCTTCGACCATCTCGAAGCGGCGGTCAACGACCGCGCGAACAGCCCCGAGGCCCGGGAGAAGATGCACAACGCCGGAACCATCGCCGGCATGGCCTTCGGCAACGCCTTCCTCGGCATCGTGCACGCCATGTCGCACACCCTCGGCGCCACCTTCCACATCGCCCACGGACGCACCAACGCCGTTCTGCTGCCGCACGTCATCCGCTACAACGGCACCGTCCCGACGAAACTCACCGGCTGGCCCAAGTACGAGAACTACCGCGCCCCGGAACGCTTCCAGGACATCGCCCGCACCCTCGGTCTGCCCGCCGCGACCCCGCAGGAGGGCGTGGAGTCGCTCGCCACCGCGGTGGAACGTCTGCGCGACGCCGTGGGCATCGAACCGACCTTCCGGTCCCTGGAGGTCGACGAGCGCGCCTTCCTCGACGCCCTGCCCCAGCAGGCCATGAACGCCTACAAGGACCAGTGCGCACCCGCGAACCCCCGTATGCCCATGCTCGACGACATGCGGGAGCTCATGCGCGCCGCCTACTACGGCCGTGAGCGCCGGGACCAGGGCCGTCCGGACGCCCCGCGGTCGGCTCAGCCGTAGTCCGCACAGCCACATGACCGGCGTCCGACGGGTCCGACGGAGCTGAGAGACGCGGTTCCCGCCCGATCGGCCGGCGAGCAGAAGGGAGTTGTGTGATGGCGAGGGCATATCTGGTGGGCAGCGGAATCGCGGCACTGGCCGCGGCCACGTTCCTGATCCGCGACGGCGGCTTCAAGGGTTCCGACATCCATCGGACGTCCACCGTGGTGCCCTGTGTGATGCCGTACATCACCAGCCAGTTCCTGGCCCGGCGCCGCGACGACCGGCCCCGTGTGGTACCGGAGGGATCGGTCAACCTCGCCTTCACAAGGGCCACCACGACCCCCGCGTACTGGCCGCCGCCCTGGAAACCATGCACCACCGGTAAGCCACCCACGGCCTGAAGGCCGTCCGGCCCACAGTGAGGACCATCGGCACCTGTGGGAACAGCGTGACCCGAGAGACAGTGGACGCAGGAGCGGCACCGATCCCCCGCGGTGTCGCTCCGTGCAGGTTGATACGCCCTGAGCCGCGCGAAGCAGGGACCACCGGACACCGACCGGGGCCGAACGGCCCTGGTGCGAGATGCTCCCGCGCGGTTCGAATGACCCGATCAGGCCCACGCGTGGCTCCGGGAGACAGTGAACTGTGAGTGACCCAACGATACGGAAACCTGCCATGGTCAGCGACGACGAACCGTCGAGCTCCTCAGGAGCGCACACGAGTGTCGAGCTGGACGGGCGCGAGGCGCTGCGGCTGTTGGGCAGTGTGTCCTTGGGGCGGGTCGTCTTCACCCGGCTCGCGCTGCCGACCGTCCGCCCGGTCAACCACGTCGTCGTCGACGGAGACATCGTCATCCGCACCCACGGTGACGCCACCCTGGCCCGGTACGCCCAGCAGAACGGGGGTGAGGGCGCCGTCGTCGCCTACGAGGCCGACGACATCGACCCCGACACACACACCGGCTGGAGCGTCGTCGTCACCGGCTACGCGCGACTGGTCACCGACCCACACGAACTGGACCGCTATCGGGCCTTGTTGCGCCCCGGGGTGATGCAGCGGATGGATCACGCCATCCGCATCCACCCCGATCTGATCACCGGGCTCCGCCTCAGGGACCACGCCCCGCCCCCGTTTGCCTGAGCGCCGTCAGTCGTGCGGCACCACCGCGACCGGTGCGACCGCGTTCCGGAGGACAAGGGTCCGGCGAGGACACACTGCCCGGCGACGCCGGGCGCTCGGGCCCGGGACATGCGCGCGGCCTCGCCCAGCGCCCCACCGCCACCGTCCGGGCCGCCGACCCGGCGTCGCGAATGGATGGGGGCACCCTGCGGCACAGGACCGGAACGAGATCGTGGTCGGCGTGTCCGAGCCCGGGCCGGCCGTCGGCCTCCTGCTCTCGGACGGTGGCGGTCCGCAGGCCTTGGCCGCGGTCGGTGAGGTGCACCGGCTGCTCACCGAACGGCTGTTGCCCCGTCTGCTGACCGAGCCCGAGCCGTGGCGGTTGGTGGGCGCGGACCCTTCCAACGTCTCGCGGGCCATCGAAGGGACGCCGCACGTCGACTCGTCGGTGCGGTCACTGATGCGGAGCACGACCGAGGACGTCGAAATCAACGGCCGGCACATCGCCAAGGGCGAACGAATCGCGCCTCTCACCGCGTCGGCCGGCCCTCGGTCCTCCGCTCCTCGGTCCTCCGCTCCTCGGCCCTCAGCCCTTCCGTGCCGGCACCCGCCACACCAGCGCGGTGCCGCCGGTCTCGGGCGTCCCCAGTTCCAGCCGTCCGCCGAGCTGCTCGGCGCGCTCCGCCATGTTGCGCAGCCCGCTGCGACGGCCGTCGGCGGGGATGCCCACTCCGTTGTCGGTGACCGACAGCCGTACCTCGCGCCCGTCCGTGGCCAGGAGTACGTCGGCACGGTCCGCCCGGGCGTGCCGGGCGATGTTGGTCAGGGCCTCGGAGAGCACCGCCACCACGTGGTCGGCGATGTCCCTGGGTACGTCGGTGTCCAGCAGCCCTTCCATCCGGACGCTGGGGGCGAAGCCGAGAACCGGGGCGGCCTCGCCCACGACCCGTACGGCACGGGCCCGCAGGCCGGTCTCTCCCGTGCCTCCGCGGGTGCGCAGGCCGAAGATCGTCGACCTGATGATCTTGATGGTCTCGTCGAGGTCGTCGACCGCGCGGGCCACGCGCTCGGCGGCCTCCTCGTGCTCGATGAAGCGGCCGGCGCTCTGAAGCGTCATTCCGGTGGCGAAGAGCCGCTGGATGGCCAGATCGTGCAGGTCGCGTGCGATGCGGTCCCGGTCCATGAGCACCGCGACCGCCTCGGCGTCCTGACGGCGTTCGGCCAGCTCCATCGCGACGGCCGCCTGGCCCGCGAAGGACTGGAGGGTCTCGGTCTCCGTCGCCGAGAACTCCGGCTGACCGGCCTTCCGCGCCAGCAGGACCACGCCTCGCGGCCCCGCCTCTCCCGTCCCGATGGGCACCGCCACGGCAGGGCCGAGTCCGCCGAACCTCGGCGGTTCCAAGGAGACACGTTCGTCCTGGGTGACGTCCGCGCTGGTCACAGGGGCCGCGTCGGAGAACGCCAGCCCCATCAGGCTCTTGTCCATGGCCAGTACGAGGCCCCGGTGCGCCTCGGCGTCCATCCCGACGGCGATCTCCACGGCGAGCGACCCGGTGTCCTCCATCGGCAGCGCGACCGCCGCCAGTGCGCATCCGGTGATCTCGCCGGCCCGCTCGGCGATCAGGGCGAGGACCTCGGAGCGCTCACCGCCGGACATCAGGCTGTGTGTGATCTCCGCGTTCGCCCGCAGCCAGCGTTCCCGCAGCCGGGACTCCTCGTACAGCCGGGCGTTGTCGATCGCGACTCCGGCCGCCACGGCGAGCGTCAGCGTGACCGAGACGTCGTCCTCGTCGAACTGGGCTCCGCCCCGTTTCTCGGTCAGGTACAGGTTGCCGAAGACCTGGTCGCGCACCCGGATCGGGACGCCCAGAAAGGTGTTCATCGGCGGGTGGTGCGCCGGGAAGCCGAACGAGGCCGAGTGCTCGGAGATCTTCGCCAGGCGCAGCGGCTCCGGGTGGCGGATCAGTTCCCCCAGGATGCCGTGACCTTCCGGATACGGGCCGATCCGCGCGATCTGCTCCTCGCTGACGCCCACGGTGTGGAAGGCGGAAAGACGCCTGCCGTCCGGTCCGATCACGCCGAGCGCCGCGTACTCCGCGTCGACGAGTACCGCGGCGGCCTCCACGATGCGGCGCAGGGCCTGCTCCAGATCCAGCTCCCGGCCGACCGACAGCACCGCCTCCAGCAGGCTGTGCACCCGGTCCCTGGTGCCGCGGGCCGCGTCCAGCCGCGACTGCAGCTCCTCCAGCAGCTCGTCCAGCCGCAGCTGTGGCAGCCGCACGCGAGCCTCTTCCGGGGTTTCCACCCTGCGTTCCTCCAGGTCACCTCGACGCTCGGACCCCCAGTGGTCCGGTCAGGTGTCACGGTAGTGGTCGGCCGCGAGGTCCGGTAGCGAATCCGGCCGGGCATCCCGGCTTCCGTCCCCCGGATCTCTGCACCACCGACATCATGTCCGTCCCGGCGTCAACCCGCAGGCGCCAGGCTCACGACGGACCGCCCCGGACCTGCCGGGGCCGACCGGCCCCCTGGAGGGGACCGAAAGCACCTGCCCCTTCCGGTCCCGGTGGCCGGACGCTGGAGAGGTACCCAGCCCGAAGCCCATCGGAGGAGACCGGCGTCATGGTCCGATACGTGTACGACTTCACGGAAGGCGGCCGTGACCTGGCCGGCCTGCTCGGCGGCAAGGGCGCGAACCTGGCCGAGATGACCCGGCTGGGCCTGCCGGTCCCGCCGGGCTTCACCGTCACCACCGAGGCCTGCCGGGCCTTCCTCGCCGAGGGCACCGAGCCGGAGACCCTGGCCGGCGAGATCCGCGCCCACCTCACCGCCCTGGAGCAGGCCGCGGGACGGCGACTGGGGCAGCCGGACGATCCGTTGCTGCTGTCCGTCCGCTCCGGGGCGCGGTTCTCCATGCCCGGCATGATGGAGACGATCCTCGACATCGGCCTGGGTGACGACTCGGTGCTCGGCCTGGCGAAGGTCTCCGGGAACGAGCGCTTCGCCTGGGACTCCTACCGCCGCCTCGTCCAGATGTTCGGCAGTACGGTCATGGGCGTCGACAGCTCCCTGTTCGAGGACGCCATCGCGGACCTCAAGCGAAAGCAGGGGGCGCCGAACGACCTGGGCCTGAACGCGGCGGACCTGGCCGGGCTCGTCGCGACGTACAAGGAACTGATCCGCCGGGAGACCGGTGAGGACTTCCCGCAGTCCCCGGCCGAACAACTGCGCCGGGCGGTCCTGGCCGTCTTCGAGTCCTGGCACGGCGAGCGGGCCAGGCTGTACCGCCGCCGCGAACACATCCCCGACGACCTGGGCACCGCCGTCAACGTACAGACCATGGTCTTCGGCAACCTCGGTTCAGATTCCGGCAGCGGCGTCGCCTTCACCCGCGACCCCGCCACGGGACAGCCAGGCCTGTACGGGGACTACCTGGCCGACGCCCAGGGTGAGGATGTCGTCGCCGGCATCCGCAACACCGTTCCGCTGACCGCTCTGGAAGAGCTGGACCCGGCTTCGTACGGGCAACTACGCCGTCACATGGGCACGTTGGAGACGCACTACCGGGATCTGTGCGACATCGAGTTCACCATCGAGCGGGGCCGGCTGTGGATGCTCCAGACCCGTGTGGGCAAGCGCACCGCCGAAGCCGCGTTCGCCATCGCGACGGAACTCGTCGACGAGAAGCTGATCACTCCCGACGAGGGCCTGGCCCGGGTCGGCGGGGACGGCCTGGCCCGGCTGATGTTCCCCCGGTTCGACACCTCGGCCGTCGGCGGGGCGCTCGCCCATGGACTGCCCGCCTCACCCGGTGCGGCCGTGGGCGCGGCCGTGTTCGACTCGGCCGAAGCGGTCCGCCGGGCCGCCACGGGCGAGAAGGTCGTCCTCGTCCGCCAGGAGACCACGCCCGACGATCTGCCGGGCATGATCGCCGCCCAGGCGGTCCTCACCAGCCGCGGCGGCAAGACCAGCCACGCGGCCGTGGTCGCCCGTGGCATGGGCACGGTGTGCGTGTGCGGTGCCGAGGAGATCGTCGTGGACCTGAAGGCCCGCCGGTTCACCGTGGGCGACACGGTCGTCGAGGAGGGCACCGTCGTCTCCGTCGACGGCTCGGAGGGCACCGTGTACCTGGGCGCCGCTCCGCTGGTCGACTCGGCGGTCATGCGGTACTTCGAGACGGGCGAGCGGTCGGCCGGGCTGGTCGAGGCCGTGGCCCGCGCCATGGAGCGGGCCGACGACGCCCGGCGGCTGGAGGTACGGGCCAACGCCGACACCCCCGAGGACGCCGCCCGCGCCCGGCGGTTCGGAGCGCAGGGCATAGGGCTGTGCCGCACCGAGCACATGTTCCTCGGAGAGCGTCGCAGGCTGGTCGAGGCGATGATCCTGGCCGGCGACGAAGCCGAGCGGGAGAAGGCGCTGAGCGCGCTGCTGCCGCTCCAGCGGCGGGACTTCATCGGCATCCTGGAGGCGATGGACGGTCTGCCGGTGACGATCCGGCTCATCGACCCGCCCCTGCACGAGTTCCTGCCCGATCTCACCGCACTCGCCGTGCGCATCGCCGCCGTGGAGGCCCGCGGGGAGCGGCCCGATCCGCACGACACCGAACTCCTCGCAGCGGTCAGCCGTATGCACGAGGAGAACCCGATGCTCGGGCTGCGCGGCGTTCGCCTGGGCCTGGTGGTGCCGGGGCTGGTCGCCATGCAGGTGCGGGCGATCGCCGAGGCCGTCGTGGCCCGCACCCGGGCCGGGGGCTCCCCCGAGGCGGAGATCATGGTGCCGCTGGTCGGCGCCGTCGAGGAACTGCGCATCGAGCGGGCCGAGGTGGAGCGTGTGCTGGCCGAGGTCTCCGAGGAGTCCGGCATCCCTGTCCACTGCCCGGTCGGCACGATGATCGAGCTGCCCCGGGCCGCGCTGACCGCCGGCAAGATCGCCGGTGAGGCGGAGTTCTTCTCCTTCGGCACCAACGACCTCACCCAGACCACCTGGGGCTTCTCCCGCGACGACGTCGAGGCGGCCTTCTTCTCCGCCTACCTCGACAAGGGCATCTTCGCCACCTCTCCCTTCGAGACCCTCGACCGTGACGGGGTGGGCCGGCTGGTGCGGATCGCGGTCGACGAGGGCCGCGCCGCGCGTCCCGATCTGAAGATCGGCGTCTGCGGCGAACACGGCGGGGACCCCGACTCCGTGCACTTCTTCCACGCGGCCGGTCTGGACTACGTCTCCTGCTCGCCGTTCCGTGTCCCGGTCGCGCGGCTGGAGGCCGGCCGGGCCGCGCTCCCCGAGCCCGGGACGAGCGACAGCCGGTGACGAGGAGGTGGGGCACAGGGCCGCACCGTCGGCGAGCTGATGGCCCATGAGGGCGTAGAGGCCCGCCGGGAGATCAACGACGAGGTGCTGTCCCACGCCCTCGGCCGGCCTGACCACGGTGTGGCCGTCTCGCTCCGCGACAGCATGGCCACGCGGGATGGGGCGCCGGAGCACGGCGTGCCGGAGACCCTCCGCTCGTGATCCGGCCGACGTTTCGGGTGGACGGTGTGGTGGGCGTCGTCAACAGACCGACCGTCCCTGTCGCCTTGGGACCGGTCGGCCCCGTGAAGGGACCAACAGGTCCTGGGGCGGAACACCCCTGACGAGAGACGCTGCTCATGGGAGCCGCTCCGCTCCCTCCCCCGCAGTGCCGTTCCCCGCAGTGCCGTCCGTGCGGCGGCGCCCTTTCGACAACCGACGGAGGCTCACCCTCATGACCCGCCACGACGACCGCGGCGCGACCGCCGAACCCGCCGCCGCGCCGTCCGGCAGCGCCGTCGCGGTGGACCGCCGGGTGACGAACGGGCTCAAGGCATTCGTCGGCCCCGACGCGCTCGACCAGGAGCAGGTCGACCACATCGGGAAGCGCGCACCCTCGATATGCCCGCCACCCCGGCCGAGGGCGGGAAGTCGCTCGCCCCGGCCGTGGAGCGGCTCCGCGACGCCGTCGACATCGAACCGCCCTTCCAGGCGCTGGGCATCGACGAGGGCGCCGTCCCCGGCGCCCTGCCCCAACAGGCCCTGAACGCCTACGAGGACCAGCCCGCGCCCGCCAACCCGCCCATGCCGACGCCGATGCCGATGCCGATGCTCGACGGCACGCGGGAGCTCGTACGCACGGCGTATTACGGCCGTCGCGGGGAGACCGGCACGAACGTGCCCACGAACTGACCCGACCGGGCGAGCCCGCCCCTTTCCCTTCCCTTCCCTTCCCATCCCTTCCTTTCGCTCCCCTCACCCGCCTTCCCAGGAGGATCCATGCTGTCCGCGGAGTCCGCAGCCCTCGTACGGGCCACCCTGCCCGCCGTGGCCGGAGCGCTCGACGAGATCACCACCCGTTTCTACGCCTCGATGTTCCACGACCGGCCGGAACTGCTCGACGGGATGTTCAACCGCGGCAACCAGGCCAGCGGGGTCCAGCGACGGGCACTGGCCGGTTCGATCGCCGGGTTCGCCGGCGCGCTGCTGGAGAACCCCGACACGCGGCCGGACGCGCTGCTGTCCAGGATCGCCCACAAGCACGCCGCCGTCGGCGTCACCGACGACCAGTACACGATCGTGCACAAGTACCTGTTCGGCGCGATCGCCGAGGTTCTGGGGGACGCGGTCACCCCGGAGGTGGCGTCCGCCTGGGACGAGGTCTACTGGCTGATGGCCGGAGCCCTGATCAGCCGCGAAGCCCTTCTCTACCAGGAGGCGGGCGTACGGCCGGGGAGCTGGCGGCCCTGGACGGTCGTCGAGCGCCGGACCGAGACACCCGACGTGGTGTCCTTCGTGCTCCGCCCGGCGGACGGCGAACGCGCGCCGCGGGCCCGCGCGGGCCAGTACGTGAGCGTCCGTGTGCGCATGGACGACGGCGCGCACCAACTGCGCCAGTACAGCCTGTCCTCGGACCCGGGCGGAGACCTGCGGCGGATCACCGTGAAGCGGGTGCCGGCCGGCGCCGACGGACCGGAGGGCGAGGTCTCCGCCCTGTTGCACGACCGCGTCCGTGACGGGGACGAGCTGCTGCTGTCCGCGCCGTTCGGCGATGTCTTCCTCGACGACCCGGTGGACGCCACCACGCCCGTGGTACTCGTCTCGGCCGGTATCGGCTGCACTCCCATGACGGGCATCCTGGCCCGGCTCGCCGCCCTCCGTTCCATCCGCCCGGTACTGGTCCTGCACGCCGACCGCTCCCCCGCCGACCACGCCCTGCGGGCCGAGACGCACGACCTCGTCGGGCAACTGCGGGACGCCCGGGCCGTCTTCTGGTACGAGCGCCCCGGACCGGAGGAACCCGACGCCCGCACCGGCCTGATGGACCTGAGCGGCACGCGGCTCCCCGACGACGCCACCGTGTTCCTGTGCGGCCCGCTGCCCTTCATGCGTGAGGTACGGGGACAACTGCTCGGCGCCGGGGTTCCCGCGCGACGTATCCGCTACGAGGTCTTCGGCCCCGACCTGTGGCTGCCCGGCACCACCGGCTGAACAGCACCGCTGCTTACCGCACCCCATTGAAAGGACCCCTCATGACCAGCGAGAACATCCAGGAGACTCCCCTGGTCCGGCTGCGTGCCGACGGCGCCGTGGACGAGGAGACCCTGGCCTACGCCCGTACGAAGATCGACGCCGTGGTGGGCAGGCCGGGCCTGTCCGCCGTCACCGGCGAGGTGCACATCGTGCGTGCGGCGGTCCACCACGCCGGCCACCCGTGGTCGGCCACCGCCGACCTGCGCGTCGGCGGCCGTCAGGTGGTCGCGGCGGCCGAGGAGGCGACGGGCACGGAGGTCGTC
Organism: Streptomyces graminilatus; assembly: GCF_001418565.1. Lineage (GTDB taxonomy): Bacteria > Actinomycetota > Actinomycetes > Streptomycetales > Streptomycetaceae > Streptomyces > Streptomyces graminilatus. The sequence continues at coordinate 30,479 of NZ_LIQQ01000077.1, forward strand.
GACCGGCTCCAGGACCGGCTGCGCCGCCAGACCGACAGGGCCGCCCATGCCTGGGACGCCAAACAGCGGACGACGGCGCCGCCGTGGCGCGGCGGAACAGTGGACGACCCTCGCACCGCGTGATCTCGCGGTGCCCGATTGACGACAGACCCGGTCGGTGACGATCCGCCGACCGGGCCGCCGGGCCCGCGTGGTGTGGGCCGTCCGGCCCGGTGCGATGACCAACGGCCCACTGACGCACCGCCCGGCTGCGGGAAACCGTGGGAGACACGGTTCCCGATCGGCCGGCGAGCAGAAGGAGTTGTGTGATGGCGAAGGCATATCTGGTGGGCAGCGGAATCGCGGCACTGGCCGCGGCCACGTTCCTGATCCGCGACGGCGGCTTCAAGGGTTCCGACATCCATCTCTTCGAGGAACAGCGGTCCCTCGGCGGCAGTCTGGACGCGGGCGGCACGCCGGAAGCCGGCTACACCATGCGCGGCGGGCGCATGTTCGAGGCGGAGTTCCGCTGCACGTACGACCTGCTGTCCGGCATCCCCACTCTCGACGACCCGGCCGTCTCCGTGACCGACGAGATCCTGGCCGGGCACGAGGAGTTCGCCTGGGACGACATCGCCCGGCTCGTCGACGGGGACGGCAAGATCGTCGACACGACCTCGCTGGGGTTCTCCGAACGCGACCGGCTGGAGCTGGTCCGCTGCCTGGCCACCTCCGAAGGGCACCTGGACGGCAAGAAGATCACCGACTGCTTCGGTGAACACTTCTTCACGACCAACTTCTGGTTCATGTGGTGCACCACGTTCGCCTTCCAGCCCTGGCACAGCGCCATCGAGTTCCGCCGCTACCTGAGGCGCTTCATCCATCTGTTCTCCGAGTTCGCCTCCATGTCGGGCATCCACCGCACCCGCTACAACCAGTACGACTCCATCGTCCGGCCCCTGACCGCCTGGCTCCGCGAGCAAGGCGTCACCGTGCACACCCACTGTCACGTCACCGACCTCGGATTCGCCCCCGGCGCCGGCCGCGGCACCGTCGAGACGATCTACCTGAACCAGGACGGCTTCGACAAGGAGATCACCGTCGCGCCCGAGGACCTGGTCCTCGTCACCAACGGCTCCATGACCGACGCCTCCAGCCTCGGCTCGCACACCACCGCGCCTCCGCCCGCCCCGCACCGCTCGGACGCCTGGCTGCTGTGGCACCGACTGGCCCGTGGCCGCGACGACTTCGGCAACCCCTCCGTCTTCGACAAGCACGTCAAGGACTCCCGGTGGGAGTCGTTCACGGTCACCACCAGGGACCCCGCCTTCGTGGAGGCGCTCAAGGAGTTCAGCGGCCGCGAGACCGGCAGGGGCGGCCTGATGACCTTCACCGAGTCCAACTGGCTGCTCACCATCGTCGCGAACCGCCAGCCCGTATACCGCGACCAGCCCGAGGGGGTCTCCGTCTGGTGGGGCTACGGACTGTTCCCCGACCGCGCCGGCAACCACACACCCAAGCCGATGACCATGTGCACCGGCCGGGAGATCCTCGAAGAGGTCCTGCGGCACCTGCCGTTCGACGAACCGACCTCGGCCCGGATCCTGGAGACCTCCACCGTGGTGCCCTGTGTGATGCCGTACATCACCAGCCAGTTCCTGGCCCGGCGCCGCGACGACCGGCCCCGGGTGGTCCCGGAGGGATCGGTCAACCTCGCCTTCATCGGACAGTTCGCCGAGGTGCCCGACGACGTCGTCTTCACCGTCGAGTACTCCGTACGCACCGCCTGGACGGCGGTGGCGCGGCTCCTGAAGCTCGACAGGCAGCCACCGCAGGTCTACAAGGGCCACCACGACCCCCGCGTACTGGCCGCCGCCCTGGAAACCATGCACCACCGGTAAGCCACCCACGGCCTGAAGGCCGTCCGGCCCACGGTGAGGACCATCGGCACCTGTGGGAACAGCGTGGCACGAGAGACAGTGGACGCAGGAGCGGCACCGATCCCCCGCGGTGTCGCTCCGCTTCACATGAGCACTCGGTCGTCCGCGTGATCAGGGGACTTCCGGTGCACGCGTGGCTGCGGGAGAGGGAGAGAGAAGCATGAGCGACCCGCCGATACGGAAACCTGTCCCGGCCTGCGACGACGCCTCGTCGAACGTCTCGGAAGGGCGCGTCAGCGTCGAGTTGGACGGCGTCGAGGCGCTGCGGCTGTTGGGCAGCGTGTCATTGGGGCGGATCGTCTTCACCCGGCTCGCGCTGCCGACCGTCCGCCCGGTCAACCACGTCGTCGTCGACGGAGACATCGTCATCCGCACCCACGGTGACGCCACCCTGGCCCGGTACGCCCAGCAGAACGGGGACCCGGGAGCCGTCGTCGCCTACGAGGCCGACGACATCGACCCCGACACACACACCGGCTGGAGCGTCGTCGTCACCGGCTACGCGCGACTGGTCACCGACCCACACGAACTGGACCGCTATCGGGCCTTGTTGCGCCCCTGGGTGTCACGGCGGATGGATCACGCCATCCGTATCAGCCCCGAGCTGGTCACCGGGGTTCGCCTCACGGCGGACGATCCGCCCGCGACGGCCTGAACCCGGCCCGGACCGCGCGCCGTCAGCCGTGCGGGACCGCGGCGACCGGTGCCGGTGTGTGCTGCGGGACGGTGTGTGCCACCGGGCCGGTGTGCGGGCCGAGGGCGGACCACGTCCACGGACACGAGCGGGCCGCCTTCGGAATGCGGCTGACGGCGTGGCGGCGGGCGGGTCATCCGGGGACGACGACCACGGCACAGTGCGCCCGGTGCAGGAGTGTGTGGGCGACCGGGCCCAGGCGGGGGCCGAGCGCGTGCGTACGGCGGTGGGCGCCGATGACGACCACGGCAGCCTCCCGGGTTGCCGCGAGCAGCTCGTCGGCGGGAGCGGTGCGCACCGTGCGGGTCTCGACCGTCACGTCCGGGTACCGGTCCCGGAGGCGGGTGAGGGCGTAACGGGGCACTGCCTCCTCCGCCCGGGCCTTCGCGGTCTGCCGTTCCTGACCCGGACCGCGGGCCGGCACGAGCGAGGGAAGTTCGGGGGTGACGTGCCGATGGGTCCAGGAATGCAGGACACGGAGGTTCACACCGCGCCGCTCGGCCTCCTGGAAGGCGTACGCCGCCGCAGCCGCGTCCGTGTCGTCCGCCAGGCCGAGCAGCACGTCCCGCCCGTCGCCGCACGGGTGGTTCCCGCGGACGACCATGAGCGGTCCCCGGGTGAGCGCGGCGAGCCTCAGACTCACCGAGCCGAACGCCAGACCGGTCAGCGCGCCCATGCCGCGTGTTCCCACGACGGTGAGTGCCGCGTCCGCGCTCTCGCGCGCCAACGCCCGCACCGCGCCGCTCTCCGCCGCGACGGTCTCCACGAGCAGTTCCGGATGCCATGCGTGGGTGCGCGACGCGGCGTAACGCAGGATCGGTGCGGCCTCGTCACGGTCGGGGACGGCGTAGAGCACGCGCAGTCCGGTGCCGTGCCGTACGGCCTCGCTCTCGGCCCAGTCCAGGGCCCTTACGGAATTCAGCGAGCCGTCCACTCCGACGACTATGTGACGCGAGGTCATGGCCGCAACCGTCCCTTCTCCGAGTGACCGTCAGCGGAAGCGGCGCTCGACGAACGCGCACCGGCCTCCTCGAACGATGCTCCTCGTGGGCCATCGCCTCGGGCAGGAGCCGGGAGACCCGGAGAAACGCCGAACGGCCCTTGCTCCAAGGGCCGTTCGGTCCCGGACAGCACGGACAGGCGCAGCCCGGGGGCAGATTCAGGAGGGAAGGTGGACTCCGTACAGGGTGCGCCCGCCGACGAGTTCACGTCCGGTGACCAGCTCCGGTTCGATCCGTACGAAGACCTCTCTGGGTGCCGGCGCCCAGGAACGCGGCCCGGTCCGCAGCAGCCGGGCGTGCTCGGCGGGGTCGGTCACCACGGCGGCCGAGCCCATGACCACGACGCTCCAGCCCGACTGCGTCGTGGCGTCGACCGCGTCGGCCTCGAAGGCCACCACGGCTCCGTCGACCGCGCTCACCAGTTCCGACGAGGCCGAGGCGCGCACCAGCACCGCACCGTCGCGGTCGAGGCCGAAGTTGACCGGCAGGACGGCGGGCAGGGCCTGCCGTGTGTACACGATGCGGCCCAACGGCACCTTGGCCAGCAGGCCCAGGCACTCCTGCCGGTCGAGTTCGCGGAATCCGTCGTTGGCGTCCATCTGCCTTCTCGTCTCTCACCTGACATGGTGGTGGTACGGGCACTGCCCATCGTCGAGCGGGGCGGGCGCCCCGGCCAGGGGCCTTCGGTCCCGGTTTCCGGAGAAAGGCCCTGTTCGGACCACGCTGCGCCGTCCGGCGAGGGCATCCGGTTCGATGCGTACCCTCAGGCCGCCCGGACGGCGACCTCCTCGTGGGACGGCCCGCCGAGCACCACCTTGAGGGCGCCCGTGTCGGCGGCGCGGGCGAAGACGTCGTACGCCTCCTCCATGTGCTCCAGCGGGAAGGTGTGGGTGACCAACTGCTCCGTGGGCAGCCGGCCGGCGGTGGCCATGCGCAGCAGGGTGGGCGTGGAACTGGTGTCCACGAGCCCGGTGGTGATGGTCACGTTCTTGATCCACAGGTCTTCCAGGTGCAGCGTGGCCGGCTTGCCGTGGACGCCTATGTTGGCCACGTGGCCGCCGGGCCGCACCATGCGCGTGCACAGCTCGAAGCTCTCCGGCACGCCGACCGCCTCGACGACCACGTCGGCGCCGAGCCCGTCGGTGAGATCGGCGATCAACTGTTCGGGGTCCTCGCGGGCGTCGGCCACGGCGTCGGCGCCGAGCCGCTTCGCGGCCTCCAGCCGGGGAGCGGCGATGTCGACGGCGACGATCCGCTCGGGCGCGAACAGGTGTGCCGTGGCGATCGCCGCGAGTCCGATGGGACCGGCTCCGACGACGGCGACGGTGTCGCCGGGACGTACCCGTCCGTTGAGCACGCCCACTTCGTAGGCGGTCGGGAAGATGTCCGCGAGCAGGACGGCGTCCTTGCTCTCGACCGCGCCGGGCAGGGCGTGCACGGACAGGTCGGCGAAGGGGACGCGGACGTACTCGGCCTGGGTGCCGTCGATCAGGTGGCCGAGGATCCAGCCTCCACCACCCCGGCACTGGCCGTACGCGCCCTCGCGGCAGTAGCCGCAGCGTCCGCAGGCGCTGATGCAGGAGACCAGCACGCGGTCACCCGGACGTACGGTCCGCACGTCGGTGCCGACCTCGACGATCTCGCCGACGGCCTCGTGCCCCAGGACCGTGCCCGGGCGTACCTCGGGGACGTCACCCTTGAGGATGTGCAGGTCCGTGCCGCAGATGGTGACAGCGCCGACCCGCACAATGGCGTCGGTGGGTTCCTTGACGGCGGGGTCCGGGACCTCCTCCCAGGCCGACTGCCCGGGGCCGTGGAAAACGAAGCCTTTCATGACGCTCCTCCCTGATCCTTTCGAGTGCCGAGGGTGCCCCACGCATCCAGGTTGTCCGGTATTCACCCGCTCCGCTTGGGCCGTCCGGCCCCTTCGCCGGCCGGACGGCCCCGGCCGCCGGTTCGAGGCGCGTCGCGGGGCCGACCGACCCGCCCGAACGGGGACCGAACAGCCCTTCCCCGCACCCCGACGGCCCCGCTTCTCTCTCCTCATGGCCGCTGACGACACGAGGTTCACGCCGTTCCGCTCCCACCGCACATCCGGTGGCACGACCGTCCTGCCCCTGCGGGGCGAGATCGACATCCTGACGGTGCCCGCGCTCTCGGCACAGCTGGACACCCTGACCGCCGACCACTCCCCCGACCTGGTGCTCGACCTGCGCACCGTGTCCTTCATCGACTGCGCCGGGCTGGGCCTGCTGTGCAGGGCGCGGAATCGCGCGCGGGCCCGGCACGGCCGGCTGCGGCTGGTCACGGACAGCACCTGGCTCCTGCGGCTCCTGCGCTGCACGGGCCTGACCGACAGCTTCGACATCCGTCCCCGGTGGCCCGAGGATCCGGCCGGTACGTCGACGGCGTAGCCGTGTCCGCGACGGTCTTCAGCAGCGCGGCACCGGGCTTGGGCCGCGTTGACAGCGGTGACCGCGGTGACCGCGTTTCAGGTGGACCTCATGACCTCTTGGGCCGAACGGCCCTTCTCGACCGTGGAGTTGACCCCGAGCGGCCTTGCGGCGGCACCTGGTCGGCCCATGTGGCGGCACAGCCCTCGCTGTCACCTTCGGAGGTGTCACGACGGCGTAGAGGACGAAGAGGGAGTGCGGACCGATGGCTGGTGGCAGGTACGCGAAGAAGTGGCTGTGGCGGTGGGGCGGCAACCCGCTGCGACGGCGCGACGACATCGTCGAGGCCTGGATCGTGCTTGCCGTGTGGACGGTCTTCGCCGTGGGCGGCACCGTGGCCGGGCTGGTGACCGCCCATGCCGCGGACGAGGTGTTCGCGCGGCAGCGAGCCGAGCGTCACCCCGTACGCGCCCTGCTCCTGGACGACGTCCCCGCCGGTACCACCACGCTCGGTGGTACCTCCGACCGCAGGATGGCGCGCGTGCGCTGGACGGCGTCCGACGGTTCGGCCCGCACCGGCCAGACCCTGCTGAAAACCGGTCTCAAGGCCGGATCCAGGGTCACGGTGTGGCAGGACGGCCAGGGCCGTTTCACCGTCGCGCCACGGAGTTCCACCGAGGCCGCGGTCGAGTCGGGGTTTCTGGGGACCGGGGCCGCCGCGGGCTTCGCCGGCCTGGTGTTCGGTGCCGGAGCTGTCGCCCGGTGGCGGCTCGACCGGCGCCGCGTCGACCAGTGGGGCAGGGAATGGGACCTGGTGGGACCGCGATGGAGCCACAGGACCACCTGACCGCACGACACATCCGGAGCTCCAGGCCGAAGGGCGGCCTGGAGCTTCTCCGTGCGTCCGGGGCACGGGTCGGCACGCATCGGCGCAGGTCGGCACGGGTCCACACGGGTCGGCGCAGGTCGGCACGGGTCGGCACGGGTGCATGACTCCGCCCGACCGTTCGGGCCCTGCCCCGGCCCGAAGACGTACGCCTGTACCGACCCGTCGCGCCGAGCCGTTCCGCGGTCGGCCGGGCCGAGCGCGCGGCACGACTGCGCGGTCCGACGACGCGCACGAGATGCCCTCCCGCACGTCGTACACGCCCGGTCGCTTCCGCCCGGTGCCGCGGAGTGGCCTTTCTGCGTGCCGGCGGCGGAGCGTGCGGCCTGGGAGTAACAGGAGGTACGACGTTCCCTGCCCCGTTGCCGTGGTGCCGGCCCGGACGGCGCCGTGAGGTCGGCCCCGAGGTCCGGTGCGAACCGGACCTCGGGGCCGACCTCACGGGCTGGGCAGTTCCTCTCCTTCTACGAGTCCTTCGAGTCCTTCGAGGGTGTCAGCGCCTCGGCGATGCCTTGCGCCCATGCCTCGATCGCCCCGAAGTCCCGGAAGTCGCCGCCTTTCCCGGAGCGGAGGATCATCCCCGCCACCCACCCCTTGGCGCCTTCCTCCAGGCTCCCTCCGAATGTGACGTGATCCCGGACGTCCAGGCGGTTCATGGTCCGCCGCACGCCGGGAACCGGCGGGATGTCCCGCTCGGAGGCCGAGGCGTCGAGCGGGCCGCTGCTGAAGAGCCACACCGGACGCTGCGCGAGTGCGGTGCGGTACCGGCGGACGAACCGCCGGGCGTCCTTGTGCCAGCGTCCCGCGTAGAGCCCGCCGCCGACCACGACGGCGTCGTACCGCGCCACGTCCGTCACGGACCGGGCGGGGGCCGACTCGACGGTCAGCCCGTCCTTGCGCAGGACGTCGGCGACGGCTTCGGCGATCTCCGCCGTGGCCCCGTTCGTCGTTCCGTAGGTGACCAACACGGTGTCGGTCGTGCTGCCGGTCATGATGGTCCGCCTCCTCTCACAGCCGGCGCAGCCAGTCGTCGGCCACGCCGTGCGTCGCGTGTGTCTGTGCCTCGGCACGCAGGTCCGCGTCGTCCAGTCGGTAGGTGAGTTCGCTGACCACGTCGACCACACCGTCGATCCGGCGGGTCATGGCGACGGCGATCTCCGTCTCGCTCTTGCGTTCCATGTGCCCGGTGAGTGTGACGACGCCTTCCTCGACGGAGACCTCGACGCCGCGCGGCGCCAGCCACAGCGCGCGCACCAGGACCTCGTCGATCACCTCGGTGCGGATCTCGGGGTCGGGCCGCAGGAAGACCCGGAGGAGGTCGCGGCGGGTGACGATCCCGACGAGCCGGTCCTCCTCGTCGAGGACGGGGAGCCGTTCCACGTGGCGTTGGACCATGGTGCGGGCGGCCTGCACGATGGTGTCGTCGGCGTGCACGGTGACGGGTGGCCGCGTCATCAGCTCACCGGCGGTGCGTGCGCTGCCCTTCGCGTACTGGTGCCTGGCGCCGGGTGTCAGTTCGGCGAGCCTGACGCGGTGCTTGGGTTCGTACGGGTCCGAGGTGGTCGCCTGGTGCATCATCAGGTCCGTCTCGGACAGGACCCCGACGACCTTGTCGTCCTCGTCCACCACCGGCAGTCCGCTGATCCGGTGGGCCGCCAGCAACTCGGCCACCTCCTTGAACGGTGTGCCGTGCTCGGCGCGGACCACGTCCGTGGTCATCACGGAACCGATCTTGTTGTGCCTCATCATCGTTCCCTTCTCAGCGCAGCCGGCGCAGATACGGGTCCTGGGGGCTGCGCGGCAGCAGACGTATCCGTGCGTCGAGCACGGTGACGCCGCCGGGCGTCGCCAGGACGGGGTTGAAGTCGGCCTCGGCGAGCTGCGGCAGGTCCGCCGCCATCCGGGACAGCCGCAGGAGCAGCTGTTGCAGTTCCTTGAGGTCGACGGGGGCGTTCCCGTTCGCGCCCAGCAGCAGCGGGGCGCACCGCGGCGAGGTGATCAGCTCATGCACGTCGCGGTCGGTCAGGGGGGCGAGGCGGGCGGCATGGTCCGCGAGGACCTCCGTGGCGGTGCCGCCGAGCCCGAAGAGGACGAGCGGGCCGAAGACCTCGTCCTGGACGACGCCCGCGAGGAGTTCGGTGCCACGGGCGGCGAGGGGTTGCAGGACCACACCGGTCATGAGTCCCTCGAAGCGGGTCTCCAGGTCGCGGAACGCGGCCCGGACCTGGGCGTCGCCGCGCAGGTCGAGGTGGACGGCGTTCTCCTGGGTCTTGTGCAGCAGTCCGGGCCAGTGCGCCTTCATGACCACCCGGCCGTCGAAACCGCGCAGCCGTTCGGCGGCGAGCACGGCCTCGTCCTCGCTCACGGCCCAGGCCCAAGGGATCTGGGGAATGCTGTAGCAGGCCAGCAGGTCGGCGCAGGTACCCGGATCGAGCCAGCCTCCGTCGGGGAGTGCGGCCAGGAACTCCGCCACGACCCTGCGCGCCCGTTCGGTCTCGATGTCGTCGAGGTCGGGGACGACGCCTGCGGGCCTGGCGAGCCACGCCGCACGCTCGGCGGCGTGCGCCAGCGCACGGGCCGCCCCCTGCGGTTCGGCGTAGGAGGGGATCGTGCCGCCGTACGCGGCGGGCAGCAGCTGGACGGACCGGTCCTGTTCCAGGCGGACGGCGAGCACGGGGCGGGCCCGTCGGCCGGGCGCCGTCGTGACGGCCCGCACCAGGTCGTCACCGGTGGCGGCGGCGACCGCCGTCGGTACGAGGGCCACCACGACCGCGTCGATGCCGGAGCATCGGGTCAGCCGGTCGACGCACTCCGTGAGCTGCTCCTCGGACACCGCGGCCGTGGCGTCGATCGGATTGCCGACGGCGGCGCCCTCCGGCAGCACGGCGAGGAGTTCGTCGGTCATCGCGGGGGTGAACGGGGGAAGGGCCAGCCCTGCCTCCGCGCAGGCGTCGGCGGTGAGCACTCCCGCGCCGCCCGCGTTGGTGACGATCGCGACACGGCTGCCTTCCGGGAGCGGCTGGGAGTGCAGCAGGGCCGCCGTTTCGAGGAGCTCGCCGACCGAGCGGGTCGCGGTGATGCCGGCCTGGGTGAACAGCGCGCCGCGCGTCATGGTGCGGGTGGCGGCGGCAGCGGTGTGCGAGGCGGCGGCCCTGCGGCCCGCGTCGGTACGGCCGGCGTCGACGGTGAGCACCGGGATACGGCGCGACACGCGCCGGGCGGTGCGGGAGAAGGCGCGCGGGTTGCCGAAGGACTCCAGGTGCAGCAGGGCGAGGTCGGTGCGGCCGTCGCCCTCCCACCACTGGAGCATGTCGTTGCCGCTGACGTCGTACTTGTCACCGAGGGAGACGAACGAGGAGACCCCGATGCCGAGGCGGGACAGTCCGTCGAGCAGCGCGATGCCGACCCCGCCGGACTGCACGGCGACACCGGCCGTCCCCGGGCGGGGGTGCTCGGCGGCGAAGGTCGCGTCGAGGTTCAGCTTGGGGTCGGTGTTGGTGACGCCGAGGCAGTTGGGGCCGACGAGCCGCATGCCGTAGGTGCGGCAGGCGCTCAGCAGGGCCTGTGCCTGGTTGTGGTCGAGTCCGGCCGTGACGACGACGAGGGCGCGTACCCCGGCCTTGCCGCACTCCTCGGCGACGGACGGCACGGCGGCGGCCGGTACGGCCACGATCACCAGGTCGGGCGTCATCGGCAGGGCCGCGACCGACGGGTGGGACGGCACACCGAGGACGGAGGTGACTCCGGGGTTCACGGCGAAGAGACGACGTGTGAAGCCGCCCGAGTGCAGATGGTGCAGGATGGCCCGGCCCACCGATCCGGGCTTGCGCCCGGCGCCGACCACGGCGACCACGGACGGCCGCAGGAGGGGCAGCAGGCTGGCCACGTCGGCGGCACGTCCTCGGGCCTCTACGGCCGACAGGTAGGTGTCGTCCTGGTCCAGATGGATCGTGCAGCGCACCTCGGGCCCCTCGAAGCGGCGGGAGGTACGCAGTCCGAGGTCGGAGAAGAGGCGGAGCACCTCTTGGTTCTCGCTGAGCGCGTCGGCGATGAACATGGTGATGCCCCCGTCGCGCGCCGCGGAGACCAGGTGCTCGACGAGCAGGGTGCCCACGCCCCGGTGGTGCAGGCCGTCGGCGACGGCGATGGAGATCTCCGCGCCGCCCTTCCCACCGCCGTCCGCCTCGTTGCTGTCCGTGTCGTTGCTGTCCGTCCGGTTCCCGGTGCGGTACTCGGCGATGCCGATCACCCGGCCGTCCGCCTCGGCCAGCAGGGCCCGGTGGCCCGGGTCAGCCGGGGAACAGGCCTGGTCGGCGGCCATGGCTGCCGAGCGCCGGCTCACCGCGAAGAATCGCCGGCGGAGGTTCTCCGACGACATCTCCTCGTAGAACCCTTGAAGCTGATCGTGGTCGCCCGGCCGCACCGGACGTATGCACACGGTGGTGCCGTCCGCGAGCAGGGCGTGGACCGTGGGCCGGTCGAGCAGGTCGTCCGTCATCGCAGGTCTCCTCAATGGCTTTCGATATGTCGATCGTCCGGCGGAACGCGGGATGAGCGAATGGGCTGCACGGGGCCGTACCCGGGGCCGGTCGGCCCCCCTCCATGACGCCGACCGGCCCGCCTCGGCCGCTGTGACGAGCGGTGGGGACGCGTCAGTCGTCCGCCACCAGGGCCGTCAGGTCCGGGAGGCGGTTGATGCGGCCCCACTCGTTGTCGTACCGGCCGAAGACCTTTCAGGCGTCCCAGGCCCAGTCGGCGACCTCGGGCAGGTCGGTGCCGTGTTCGCGGATCCAGGCCGCGTGGCGGGTGCGGGCGTCGGCCATCCGCTGGCGTACGGCGGCGGCGCGGACGGCGAGACCGGGGACGCGGTCGATGACGTCCATGACGAGGCGGTAGCGGTCGAGGTCGTTGCGGACGACCATGTCGAACGGTGTGGTCGTCGTGCCCGACTCCTTGTAGCCGCGCACATGCAGGTTGGCGTGGCCGGTGCGGCGGTAGGCAAGGCGGTGGATCAGCCAGGGGTAGCCGTGGTAGGCGAAGATCACCGGCTTGTCGGTGGTGAACAGGCCGTCGTACTCGAAGTCGCTCATCCCGTGCGGGTGTTCCTCGCGGGGCAGCAGCCGGGCCAGGTCGACGACGTTGACCACGCGCACGGCGAGCTCGGGCAGGTGACGGCGGAGCAACTGTGCGGCGGCCATCACTTCCAGGGTGGGGACGTCCCCGGCGCAGGCGAGGACGACGTCGGGCTCGCGGGAGCCGTCCTCCGTACCGGCCCACTCCCAGATGCCGGCGCCGCGCGCGCAGTGGGCGCGGGCCTGGTCCATGGACAGCCAGTCGAAGCAGGGCTGCTTGCCCGCCACGATCACGTTGACGTAGTCGCGGCTGCGCAGGGCGTGATCGGCCACGGACAGCAGGGTGTTGGCGTCCGGCGGGAGATAGACGCGTACGACCTCGGGGCTCTTGTTGAGGACGTGGTCGACGAACCCGGGGTCCTGGTGGGAGAAGCCGTTGTGGTCCTGGCGCCAGACGTGTGAGGTGAGCAGGTAGTTGAGGGAGGCGATCGGGGCCCGCCAGGGCAGCTCCCGCGACGTCTTCAGCCACTTGATGTGCTGGTTGACCATCGAGTCGACGATGTGGACGAAGGCCTCGTAGCAGGAGAACAGCCCGTGCCGGCCGGTGAGCAGATAGCCCTCCAGCCAGCCCTGGCAGGTGTGTTCGGAGAGGATCTCCATCACCCGGCCGTGGTGTTCGAGGTGCTCGTCGACCGGCAGGTGTTCGGCCTGCCAGGCCTTGCCGCTGACGTCGAAGACGGCCTGGAGCCGGTTCGAGGCCGTCTCGTCGGGGCCGACGAGGCGGAAGTCCCGGCGCCCGCCGGTGTCCTTCATCACCCGGGCGAGGAGGTCCCCAAGGACGCGGGTGGGTTCGTGCAGGGTGGCGCCCGGCTTGTCGACGGGCACGGCGAACTCGTCCAGCGGTGCGAGCGGCAGATCGCGTACGAGAAGCCCGCCGTTGGCGTGCGGGGTGGCACCGAGCCGTTTGGTGCCGTCGGGGACGCAGGCGAGGACGTCGGCGGCGGGGCTGCCGTCCGGCCCGAAGAGCTCCCGGGGCTTGTACGAGCGCAGCCAGGTCTCCAACTGCCGCAGGTGGGCCGGGTTTTCGCGCACTTCCGCCAGCGGCACCTGGTGGGCCCGCCAGGTGCCCTCGACGGGGACGCCGTCGACCTCGGCGGGGCCGGTCCAGCCCTTCGGGGTGCGCAGCACGATCACCGGCCAGTGCACGCGCTCGGCGATCCCGTCCTCACGGGCGGAGCGCTGCATCTCGGCGATGCGGTCCAGTGCCGAGTCGAGGGCGGCGGCCATGGCGTGGTGGACCTTCGCCGGGTCGTCGCCGCTGACGTGGATCGGCTCGTGGCCGTAGCCACGCAGCAGTTCGTCGAGTTCGTGCTCGGGGAGGCGGGACAGGACGGACGGATTGGCGATCTTGTAGCCGTTGAGGTGCAGGATCGGCAGGACCGCGCCGTCGTGGACCGGGTCGAGGAACTTGTCGGAGTGCCACGCGGCGGCCAGCGGTCCGGTCTCGGCCTCGCCGTCGCCGATCACACAGGCGACCAGCAGGTCCGGGTTGTCGAAGGCGGCACCGTAGGCGTGGGAGAGGCAGTAGCCGAGTTCGCCGCCCTCGTGGATGGAGCCGGGTGTCTCGGGGGCGACGTGGCTGGGCACACCGCCGGGGAAGGAGAACTGCCGGAACAGCCGTGCCATGCCCTCCGCGTCGCGGGGCACGTCCGGGTAGGTCTCGCTGTAGCTGCCCTCCAGCCAGGAATTGGCCAGGACCGACGGACCCCCGTGACCGGGACCCCACACGCACAGCGCGTCGAGCCCGCGCGCCTTGATCACCCGGTTGAGGTGGGTGTACACGAGGTTGAGGCCCGGTGAGGTGCCCCAGTGGCCCAGCAGACGCGGCTTGATGTGCTCGGGCCTCAGGGGCTCGGTCAGCAGCGGGTTCGCCATCAGATAGATCTGGCCCGCGGCCAGGTAGTTGGCGGCCCGCCAGTGCGCGTCCACAGTGCGCAGTTCGTCGTCGGAAAGTACGGTGGCGTCCAGGTGTTCGACCATGGGCATGAGTGACTCCGAAGGTCATCGAGGTCGGGCAACGGGTGTGGAGGCGGTATGGCCGGGAAGAAGGCGGCGAAGCTGCCACGCGAGACGTACGAGCGGGAACTGCTGCGCTTGCAGACGGAGTTGGTGAAACTCCAGGAGTGGGTACGGGCGGAGGGCGCCCGGCTGGTGGTGGTCTTCGAGGGGCGGGACGCGGCGGGCAAGGGCGGCACGATCAAACGGGTCGCCGAGCACCTCAACCCGCGCGTGGCCCGGATCGCGGCGCTGCCGAAGCCGACCGAGCGTGAACGCACGCAGTGGTACTTCCAGCGGTACGTCGAGCAGCTCCCGGCGGCCGGGGAGATCGTGCTGTTCGACCGGTCCTGGTACAACCGGGCCGGGGTCGAGCGGGTGATGGGCTTCTGCACGAAGGAGGAGCATCAGCTGTTCCTCCGCCAGTGCCCGATCTTCGAACGCATGCTGGTCGAGGCCGGGGTCCTGCTGCGCAAGTACTGGTTCTCGGTGAGCGACACCGAGCAGCAGGAGCGCTTCCGGCGCCGTATGGAGGACCCGCTGCGGCGCTGGAAGCTCTCGCCGATGGACCTGGAGTCGATCACCCACTGGGAGGCGTACTCCCGGGCCAAGGACGAGATGCTGGTGCACACCGACATCTCCGAGGCGCCCTGGCACATCGTGGAGAGCGACGACAAGCGGCGGGCGCGGCTGAACATGATCGCCCATCTGCTGTCGTCCGTGCCGTATCACGAGGTGCCGCCGCCGGTGCTGGAGCTGCCCCGACGGCCGGCGTCGACCGGCTACCAGCGCCCGCCGCGTGATCTGCAGACCTACGTCCCCGACCACGCGGCGAGCCTCTGAGCAGCCGGTCATCCCTCACACCTGCTCGGGGACGACCGCGACGGCGCAGGCCGAGTGGTGCAGCACCGCGTGGGCGACGCGCCCCAGCTGGAGTCCGAGGTGTCCCTTGTCGCGCCGGGCCCCGACCACCAGCAGGTCGGCCCCGCGGGAGACGCCCGGCAGGACCCTGTGCGCGGGGCCCTCGACGGTGCGCCGACGCAGGTCCACGTCCGCGGGTACGTCCTTCAGCGCCCGCTCCAGGACCTCGGTTGCCTGCTCCTCGTGCAGCCGGGCGGGTTCGACGGAGAGCATGGGGTGGTCGGTGGTCTCGTGCGCGGGGCACCGCCAGGCCCGTACGGCGTCCAGGGTCGCGTGGCGCAGCCCGGCCTCCTGGACGGCGAAGCGCAGCGCGGCGGACTCCGTCTCCCTCTCTCCGACGCCCACGACGACGCGGCCGTGCTCCCCGGCGCGGACCTGGTTGTCGTGGCTGCCGCGCAGCACGATCACCGGGCAGTGCGCACGGGCGGCGACGGCCAGGCTGACCGACCCGAGCAGCATCTCGACGACGCCGCTGCGCCCGCGGGTGCCGAGCACCAGCGCGGCGGCCAGGTCGCCCTCGCGCACCAGGGCGTACTCGGGCTCCTCCGGCAGTACGTCGGTGGTGATCCTGAGATCGGCCTGGCGCAGGCGGGCGCGCTTTGCGGCGGTCCGTACGATGTCCTCGGCCATGACCTGGTCGGACGGCTTGCCGAGATCCTGTGCGAGCGCGGCTCCCTCGTAGCGTTCCCAGAGGGAGGCGTACACCAGGCGCAGGGGTGTCCCGCGCAGGGCGGCCTCGTCGGCCGCCCAGTCGACGGCCCGCAGGCTGGGTTCCGAGCCGTCGACGCCGACGACGATCGGCAGGTCCGTCGTCATCGCTCTCACCGTCCCTCTCCGAGATCGAAGACGATCCGGGCCTTGACCTCGCCGCGCAGCACCTCGTCGATGGAGTCGTTGACGGAGGCGAGGGGGCGGGCCTCGTAGATGACCTTCGTACGGCCGGCCGCGTGCAGCTGGAAGACCTCGGCGAGGTCCTGGCGGGTGCCGACGATCGAGCCGATGACGGAGGTGCCGTTGAGGACGGTGTCGAAGATGGGCACGCGGACCGTGCCGTGCGCGGGCAGGGCCACCATGACCAGCTTCCCGCCGCGCCGCAGGCCGGAGTTGACGGCTTCGAAGGCCGCGTCGTTCACCGCGAGCGCGATGGCCGCGTGGGCACCGCCGTGCTGCTTCAGGACCGCGCCGACGTCGTCCTTGCGGGCGTCGATGAGGATGTCCGCGCCGAGGTCGGCGGCGAGTTGCAGCTTCTCGTCGGTGACGTCGATGGCCGCCACGGCCGCCCCGGCGATCTTCGCGTACTGCACGGCGAGGTGTCCGAGCCCGCCGACACCGGAGATGGCCACGAGCTGCGCGGGCCTGACGTCGGCGACCTTGAGCGCCTTGTACGTGGTGACGCCGGCGCAGGTCAGCGGGGCGGCCTCCAGGGCGCTGATCCCGTCGGGCACCGGCTGGGCGAAGTCGGCCCAGGCGAGCATCTTCTCGGCGTACCCGCCGTCGCAGCCGTACCCGGTGTTGATCTGGCGCTCGCAGAGCGTCTCCCAGCCGGAGAGGCAGTGCTCGCACCGCCCGCAGGCCTTGCCGAGCCAGGGCACGGCGACCCGCTGCCCGACGGCGAGGTGGGTGACGCCGTCGCCGAGCTTCTCGACCAGGCCGACGCCCTCGTGGCCGGGCACGAACGGCGGGCTGGGCTTGACGGGCCAGTCGCCGTGGGCGGCGTGGATGTCGGTGTGGCACAGCCCGGAGGCCTCGACGCGGACCCGGACCTGGCCGGGGCCGGGCTCGGGGTCGGGACGCTCCTCGATGACCAGGGGCTCGCCGAACGCTCGTACGACCGCTGCCTTCATGGGTTCAACTCCTCTAGTTTCTGGGGGTCTTCGGGTGCGGCGTCAGTCGTGCGGGACGACGGCGACGGGGGCGGCGGAGTGGTGCAGGACGGCGTGGACGACCGGGCCGATGTGGGCGCCGAACGGGTTGCGGCGGATCCGGCGGCCCACGACGACCAGGGAGGCCTCGCGGGAGGCGTCGACGAGGTGGTTGCCGGGGGTGCCGTAGAGGGACTGCTCGGTGACCTCGACGTCCGGGTGCTTCTCGCGCCACGGGCGCAGGAACTCGGCCAGGGCGACGCTCTCGCGGCGGGCGAGGGCGCCGTGGAGTTCGAGGTCGACGGAGAGGCCGTAGGCGTAGTACGGGGGCGGGTTCCAGCCGTGCACGACCCGCAGGGACGTCTCTCGGCGGGCCGCCGCCGCGAAGGCGAACTCGATCAGGTTCTCGTGCGGGCTCCCGATGTCGAGGCCGACGACGACGGGCCGGAACGGGGTCGCGGCGGACGGGATGCCGGCCGGGTCCGTCTCGTGCTCGTCGGCGGCCTGTGCCCCGGACCGGACCAGGACCACCGGCCGCTCGGCGTGTGCCACGGCCGACAGGCCGACCGAGCCGACCATGAAGCCGCCGATGCCGCTCATTCCCCGCGAGCCCAGCACCAGCAGCTCGGCGTCCTTCGCCGCGTCCGCCAGGACGTCGCCGGGGTGGCCGGACAACTGCTCGGTGGTCACTTCCAGGCCGGGGTGACGCAGCCGGATGCCTTCGGCGGCCTCGCGCGGAATCCGCTCGGTCCAGTGCGTCTGTGTCTCGGTGCCGAGCAGCGGCGCCTGCGCCATGGGAGCCGGCACCGGCTCCCACACATGCACCAGCTTCAGCGGCAGGCCCAGCAGCACGGCCTCACGGGCCGCCCACTCGGCGGCGGCCAGGCTCTCGCTCGAACCGTCGAGGCCGACGGTGATGGTGCGGGTCATGATCTCCACCTCTTGAATCGGGGGGCTCGATACGAGCCTCGTCTCCGTACGAGGCCCTCGGCAGGGGCCGCAGGTCCCTGCCAAGGGCCGACCGGCCCCATCCGGCCGGTGATGCGGAGCGGCGGACCCAACGGCCCGGTCCGCCGCCCCTCCCGCGGATCAGCGCAGCCAGGGGCTGCGGCGGACCAGCGGGAGCTTGGCCCACAGCCGGCCGAGGCCGAGCGCGTCCCCGGCGGACATGGCGGCCAGGGCGATCAGGACGACGGCGTAGACGACGTGGTAATCGGCGAACGGGTTCGTCGACATGCTCGGCGAGCCGTCGGAGAGGTGCTGGGCGGGCGGCCACTCGGCGACCCACATCAGCGCCATCATCACGGTGCCCGCGAGGGCCGCGAACCGCAGCGCCACACCGGCGATCAGCGCGACACCGATGCCGAGCAGCCCGAGCATGAACAGCCAGTCCGCCCAGGCGGCCCCGGCCCAGTCGTGGAAGGTGGACTCCATCGGCCCGGCGGCCACGGAGCCGAGGAAGCCTCTGGTGGGCGAGGAGCCGTCGATCCAGCCCTTGCCGGAGGAGGTGGCGTAGCCGAGGCCGAAGGTCTTGTCGAGGAAGGCCCACAGGAAGACGAACCCGGTGAGCAGGCGCAGGGACGCGAGGACGTAGGCCCGCGCGGTGTGCGTGTCGCTGAGTGCCGACACGGCGGACTCGGAGGCGGAGGCGTTCCGGTTCCTGCGGAAGGACGGCAGGTGGAAGCCAGAACTCCGGTGCGGGTGCTCGTGCACGGCCATGGCGGTGTCCCTTCGGTGCGGGTGGGGGTGAGGGCGGTTCGGTCGCTGTCCGACGTCCCTCACTCTCGTCCCGTGGAACCGCTGCCGCCGGATGCCGAAGGTCCGCGGCCGTTGGGCTGAACGGCCCTGCCCGCAGGGCCTGTTGGGGTGTGCGTCCGTCGTCGGCCCGCGGACCGCGCGAGAGCCGTGTTTCGGTGATCCAGGTGGACACGGCCTGAGACCGGCCTCGTTGGGCCGGGGCGATGCCTGGGTGAAACGGGTGCCGAACGGTGTCAGGCGGGGAGCGTGAGACGGAAGGTGGTCCGCCCGGGTCCGCTGGTGACGGTGGCTGTTCCGCCGTGGGCGGTGATGACGGCGTGGACGATGGCCAGGCCCAGACCGGTGGATCCGGTGCTCCGGGAACGGGCGCGGTCGGCCCGCACGAACCGCCCGAAGACCTCGGGCCGGAGTTCTTCGGAGATGCCCGGTCCGTTGTCGCTCACCTCGACGTGGACCTCGGTCTCCGCCCTGGTGAGTGTGATGGTCACGTCGGTGCCGGGCGGGGTGTGGGTGCGGGCGTTGGCGAGGAGGTTGCCGATGGCCTGCTGGAGGCGATGGGCGTCGCCGGTGACGGTGACGGGTTCTTCGGGGAGGTCGAGGAACCAGTGGTGGCCGGGGCCCGCGGCGCGGGCGTCGTCCGTCGCGTTCAGGATCAGCAGGGTCAGGTCGACCGGTTCGTGTTCGAGGGGGCGCCCGGCGTCCAGGCGGGCGAGGAGCAGCAGGTCGTCGACGAGGTGGGTCATGCGCCGGGACTCGGCGTCGATGCGCTTGAGGGCGTGGCGGACCTCGGTGGGGACGGGACCCTGGTGACGCAGGGCGAGTTCGGCGTGGCCGCGGATGTTGGCGACGGGGGTGCGCAGTTCGTGGCTGGCGTCGGCGGCGAAGTGCCGGAGACGTTCCTCGCTGGCCTGCCGTCTGGTGAGGGCGTCCTCGATGTGGCCGAGCATGTGGTTGAGCGCGGTGCCGACCTGCCCGACCTCGGTGCGCGGGTCGGTGTCGGGAAGGGGTCCGGGCATGGCCACCTCGCCACTGGCGAGCGGTAGTCCGGCGACTTCCGCCGCGCGGGCGGTGACCTTCTGGAGGGGGCGCAGGGAGATCCGTACCCACAGGGCCCCCGCGATGCCGGTGGCCACGAGCGCGGCACTGAACACAACGGTTTCGACCGCTTCGAGGCGGTGCACGGTCTCTTCCACCGGGTGCAGGGGCAGGCCGGTGATCAGGATGTCGTGGTCGTCGCCCTGGACGGCCGTGACCCGGTACGTGCCCAGGCCGGAGAGACGGACGCTGTGCCCCTTGCCGTCCACGGGGATTCCCGTCAGCGCGCGGCGGTCTCCGGGAGTGAGCGCGAGGGGGCGGTCGGTGGCGTCGTCCACGACGGCGGCCCGGGTGACGGTGCCGTTCAGGAGGCGGGCACCGAAGGTCGACTCGGCCTGGCCGCGGGTGTCCGGGCGGTTGTCGGCGTCGGGTTCCGCCTCGTGTTCCAGGCTGGCCGCGAACCGGCCCCCGGAGGCGGCGAGCTGTTCGTCCAGGCGTCCCATGAGGAAGCCCCGCAGGGCGAGGGCGGTGGTGATGCCGACGGCGAGGCAGGCGACGGCGAGCAGGGTGACGAGCCCGGCGGTGAGCTGGCCGCGCAGGGTGCGGGGCGCCGGGTGCCTCACGGCGCTTCCGGTTTGAGGACGTAGCCGACGCCGCGCACCGTGTGGATCATCGGGGTGCGTCCGGCGTCGATCTTCTTGCGCAGGTAGCTGATGTAGAGCTCGACGATGTGGGCGTGGCCGCCGAAGTCGTAGGCCCAGACCCGGTCGAGAATCTGCTCCTTGGACAGCACCCGGCGCGGGTTGCGCATGAGGAAGCGCAGGAGCTCGAACTCGGTGCGGGACAGGTCGATGGTGGTCCGGCCGCGTCTGACCTCCCGGGCTTCCTCGTCCATGGTGAGGTCCCCGACGGTGAGCCGGTTCGTTCCCGGATCGGCGGTCATGCCGGCGCGTCGGAGGAGTCCGCGAAGCCGGGCGAGGACCTCTTCCAGGCTGTAGGGCTTGGTGACGTAGTCGTCGCCGCCCGCGGTGATCCCGGCGATACGGTCCTCGACCGCGTCGCGGGCGGTGAGGAAGAGCACGCACACGCCCGGTTCCTCGCGTCGCAGGGCCCGCAGGACCTGAAGCCCGTTCAGGTCGGGCAGCATCCAGTCCAGGACCACCGCGTCGGGCCGGAAGTCACGGGCTGTGCCGATCGCGGTCGCGCCGTCCGCGGCAGTACGGACCTGCCAGCCCTCTCCGGCCATCACTCCGGCCAGGACGTCGGTGACGTCCGGTTCGTCGTCGACGACGAGGATCCGCACGGGTTCCCCGTCGGGGCGGTGCAGAAGCGATGTCGTACGCGGTTCGTCCATGGTGCCCTCAGCATGCCCCGGCCGGGGCCACGACGTGGTCAGGCATGTCTCTGAGTTTCCTCTGAATCAGGGCTGAGGGCTGCCTACGGCGCTGTTTCAGAGGGTTCTCAGAGACTGCGCTGTGAGGCTGGCCGCCCAATCGCCGGAGCGCTTGCCACATCCGGAGGAGTTCCATGACCACCGTGTCCACCCCCACGTACGCAAGCCACCGGGTCCAGCACCGGCGCCCGCGCCACAGCATCGTCCCGGTCCTTGTGCCGCTGGTGATCTGGGCCGGCGCCGCCGGGGTGCTGGCCTTGTGGTGGAGCGACACGACCTCCGTGGTCGGCCCGGCGGGCTGGCTCACCGGTGCGGGACGCATCACCGGACTCCTGGCCGGCTACGCCTGTGCGGTCCTCCTCGCCCTGATGGCCCGCGTGCCGCTGCTGGACCACACCGTCGGGAGCGACCGGCTCGCCCGCTGGCATGCCATGGGAGGCCGCTGCACCATCTCTCTCGCGCTCGCCCACACCTTGCTGATCATCTGGGGCTACTCACTGACCTCGCACACGAACGTGGTCAGCCAGACCTCCACGCTCGTCCTGCACTACCCCGACCTCCTCAAGGGCACGGTCGGCTTCCTGCTGTTCCTGGCGACCGGAGTGCTCTCGGCCCGCGCCGCCCGCCGCAGGATGAGCTACGAGACCTGGCACTACCTGCACTTCGCCACCTACCTGGCGGTCTTCCTCACCTTCGGCCACCAACTGTCCAACGGTGCCGACTTCGTCGGCAACCGAATCGCCCAAGCGGCCTGGTACACCCTCTTCCTCGGCGTCGCGGCGCTGCTCGCCTGGTACCGGTTCGCCATGCCCCTGCGGCGCGGACTGCGCCACCGGCTGCGGGTGGCCGGGGTCCGTCCCGAGGCGCCGGGCGTGGTCTCGGTCCACCTCACCGGCGAGCACCTCGACGAACTGGGCGGCGAACCGGGGCAGTTCCTGCGCTGGCGCTTCCTGACCCGTGGCCTGTGGTGGACCGCCAACCCCTACTCCCTGTCCGCGCCCGCGCAACCCGGACACCTGCGGATCACGGTGAAGGCCGCGGGCGGCCACAGCGCCGCGCTCGCCCGCCTCGCGCCCGGCACCCGGGTGTGGGCCGAAGGCCCCTACGGCGGCTTCACCGCCAACCGCCGCACCGCCCCCAAGGTCCTGCTCCTGGCCGGCGGCGTGGGCATCACCCCGCTGCGCGCACTGTTCGAGACGCTGCCGGGCGAGGTCACCCTCGTCTACCGCACCCGCCGCGCCGTCGACCTCGCCCTGCGCGGTGAACTCGACGCGATAGCCGCCCGCCGACGGGCCACCGTGCACTACGTCGTCGGCGAACCGGCGGGGTATCCCTCGCCCCTCACCGCCCAGGGGCTGAGCGCCCTGGTGCCGGACCTGGCCGCGCACGACGTCTATCTGTGCGGTCCGCCCGGTATGACACAGGCCGCGATCACCGCCCTGCGCGAAGCCGGTGTTCCGGCGCGGCGCATCCACCACGAGTCCTTCGCGTTCTGAGGAGAACCGCCATGCGCCGAGCCGTCCTCGCCACCACCGGGATCAGCGCCCTCGTCGTCGTGCTGCTCTCCCTCAAGCCCCACCAGCTCCCCGTCCTCGCGGGAGCGGCCCCACGGTCCCCGGCCTCCTCCGCGACTCCTCACACCCGCGCCACGACGTCCACGGGGACAGGCACCTTCACCGGAGATCCGATCAACACCGACTACGGAACCGTGCAGGTCGCCGCAACCCTCGCCAAGGGAAGGATCACCTCGGTCAAGGTCCTCCAGGCCCCGGACCAGAACGGCCGCGACCAGCAGATCGCCTCCTACGCCCTGCCCCGTCTCACCCAGGAGGCCATCGGTGCCCAGAGCGCGCACATCGACGCCGTCTCCGGTGCCAGCTACACCAGCCAGGGCTACATCCAGTCCCTGCAGAGCGCCCTGGACCAGGCCCATGCCTGACACCACCGCGCGCGGACCGCGCCACGTCGAGCACGTCATGGGCACCGTCTTCACCTTCGACATCCGCGACCGGCCCACCGCCGCCGTCCACCGTGCCCTCGCCGAGGCCGTGGCCCACCTCCACCGGGTCGACGCCGTGTTCTCCACCTACCGGCCCGACAGCCACATAAGCCGCCTCGGCAGCGGCGGGATCCGCCTCGCGGACTGTCCGCCCGAGGTCCACGAAGTCCTGTCCCTGTGCGAGCGGGTCACCCACGACAGTGACGGCTGGTTCAGCGTCGTCCCGGCAGGCACCCTCGACCCCTCGGGCCTCGTCAAGGGCTGGGCCACCGAAGCCGCGTCCCGGCTCCTCCACGAAGCGGGCGCCCACCACACCTGTGTCAACGGCGGCGGCGACCTCCAGCTCCGCGGCCAGGCCGCCCCGGGCATCCCGTGGCGCATCGGCATCGCCCACCCGCTGCGCCCCGGTGAACTGGCCACCGTCGTCACCGCCGACGGCGACCTGGCCGTGGCCACCTCGGGCACCGCGGAACGCGGCAGTCACATCCTCGACCCGCACAGCGGCACACCCGCCTCCGCGTTCGCCTCGCTCACGCTGGTCGGGCCCCGACTGACGCTGACCGACGCCTACGCCACCGCCGTGTTCGCCAGAGGCGACAGCGCTCATGACTGGGTCGAGAAACTGCACGGGTACGAAGCGCTCGCGATCCTGCCCGACGGCCAGGAATGGCGGACATCGGGCTTCAGCCGATATGGGTCGTGAGACCGTACGCGGACGCGTTCCCGCGCGCCGGCAACGTGCGCCACCCGCCCGCGGCCTTGCCACCGAAGACACCGAAGGCGCCTGCCTGCCCCCGTCCAGCATCGATCACCGACTCCGAAGGAGCCCCCTGTGGGACTCGACCTGATCAACGGCATACCCGCACACGTCCTGTTCGTGCACGTCGTCGTGGTCCTGGTACCCGTCACCGCCCTCGCCCTGATCCTTTGCTCCGCCCTCCCCTCCGTCATGCGCCGGTTCGGTATCGCACTGCCGGCCCTCGCCCTGGTGTCCCTGATCAGCGTGCCGCTGACCACGGACGCCGGTGAATGGCTCGAACAGCACGTGGACAGCAACGCCCTGGTCCGCAGGCACGCCGAACTCGGCGACGAACTCCTTCCCTGGGCCGTCGCGCTCTTCCTGACGGCCGCCGCGGTGTGGTGGTTCTATCGCCGCGCCGTCAGCCGCACCCCCGACGCTCCGGGATCCACCGGCACAGTGGCCGTCCCGCTGCGCATCACCGCCGCGGTGCTGTCCCTCGTCATCGGAGTCGGCGCGGGCGTGCAGGTCTACCGGATCGGCGACTCCGGCGCCAAGGCCGCCTGGCACGACGGCTACTCCGCCACCGCCCGCCCCGACCACGACTGACCTGCCGTCGATCCCGGTCCGCCCGCGGACCGGGATCGACGACTTCACCCCGGCTCAGTAGGCGTTCAGGCCGCGCTCCCGGAACAGCTCCCGTACCCGCTCGACCGACTCCCGCTCAGGAACCGGGGTGTCGCGCAGCGGGAACGGGATGCCGAGGGCCTCGTACTTCGCGGCGCCCAGCTTGTGGAACGGCAGGACGTCCACCCGGTCGACCGAGCCGAGGCCCGCGACGAATCCGGCGAGTCCCGCCACGGCCTCCGGGTCGTCCGTCCAGCCGGGGACCAGGACGTACCGGATCCACATCGGGACGCCGAGGCGGTCCAGCCGGGTGGCGAAACCGAGGGTGGGGGCGAGTTCGCCGCCGGTCAGACGGCGGTAGGCCGGGATGTCGAAGGACTTGATGTCCAGCAGCACCAGGTCGGTGTGGGCGAGGAGTTCGTCGCTCGCGCGGGCGCCGAGGAAGCCGGAGGTGTCGAGGGCGGTGTGCAGCCCGGCCTCCTTGCAGCGGCGCAGGATCTCGCCGGTGAAGGCGGGCTGGAGCAGCGGTTCGCCGCCCGTGACGGTCACCCCGCCGCCGGCCGTGGTGAGGAAGGCGCGGTATTTCTCGATCTCCGCCATCACCTCGTCGACGGTCGTCTCCTTGCCGTCGCGCATGTGCCAGGTGTCGGGGTTGGCGCAGTACAGACAGCGCAGCGGGCAGCCGGAGACGAAGAGGACGAACCGGGTCCCGGGGCCGTCCACACCGGTGGACAGGTCCCAGGAGTGGATCCGGCCCGTTACCGGCCTGGTCACGGTGTTCACAACGCTCCGTGGAAGGTACGGCTGATCACGTCGAGCTGCTGCTCCCGCGTGAGCCGGACGAAGTTGACGGCGTAACCGGAGACGCGGATGGTCAGGTCCGGGTACTTCTCCGGGTGTTCCATCGCGTCCTCCAGCGTGGCCCGGTCGAGGACGTTGACGTTCATGTGGAAGCCCCCGGCGGCCATGTAGGCGTCGAGGATGCCCACCAGATGCCCGGCGCGCTCGTCCGGGTTGTGGCCCAGCCCCTCGGGCGTGACGGTCGTGGTCAGCGAGATGCCGTCGCGGGCCTGCTCGTACGGCAGCTTGGCCACCGACAGCGCCGAGGCGGCGACCCCGTGCCGGTCACGGCCGTTCATCGGGTTGGCGCCTGGCGCGAAGGGGGCCCCGGCGCGGCGGCCGTCGGGGGTGTTGCCGGTGTGCTTGCCGTAGACGACGTTGGAGGTGATCGTCAGCACGGACTGGGTGTGCTCGGCGTCCCGGTAGGTGGGGTGCTCACGCACCTTCGCCATGAACGACTCCACCAGTCCCACGGCGATGCCGTCGGCGCGGTCGTCGTTGTTGCCGTACGCCGGGAAGTCGCCCTCGGTACGGAAGTCGACGGCGAGCCCGGTGGCGTCCCGGAACACCTTCACGCGCGCGTACTTCACGGCGGACAGGCTGTCGGCCGCGACGGACAGGCCGGCGATGCCGCAGGCCATGAAGCGGTGCACGGGGTGGTCGTGCAGGGCCATCTCGACGCGTTCGTAGGCGTACTTGTCGTGCATGTAGTGGATGACGTTCAGCGCGTCGACGTAGGTCTTCGCCAGCCAGTCCAGGACCCGGTCGTACGCCGCCGACAGCTCGTCGTAGTCCAGGTACTCGCCGGTCAGCGGGGGCGCCGCGGGCGCGATCTGCTCGCCGGTCATCTCGTCCCGGCCGCCGTTGACCGCGTACAGCAGGGCCTTGGCCAGGTTGACCCGCGCGCCGAAGAACTGCATCTGCTTGCCGACCGCCATCGCCGAGACGCAGCAGGCGATCGCGGTGTCGTCCCCGGTGCGCGGGCGGATCAGCTCGTCGGACTCGTACTGGACGGCGCTGGTGTCGATCGAGACCCGGGCGCAGAACTCCTTGAATCCGGCGGGCAGCCGGGGCGACCACAGGACGGTCAGGTTGGGCTCGGGGGCCGGGCCGAGGTTGTAGAGGGTCTGAAGGAAGCGGAAGGAGGTGCGGGTGACCAGGGTGCGGCCGTCCTCGCCCATGCCGCCGATGGACTCCGTCACCCAGGTGGGGTCGCCGGAGAACAGGGCGTCGTACTCGGGGGTGCGCAGGAACCGGACGATCCGCAGCTTGATCACGAAGTCGTCGATCAGTTCCTGGGCGCGGGTCTCGTCGATGGTCCCGTCGGCGAGGTCGCGCTGGAGGTACACGTCGAGGAACGTGGACGTACGGCCCAGGGACATCGCGGCGCCGTTCTGCTCCTTCACCGCGGCGAGGTAGCCGAGGTAGAGCCACTGCACGGCCTCGTGGGCGGTGGCGGCGGGCCGGGTGACGTCACAGCCGTAGGTGGCCGCCATCTCGGCCAGTTCGCCCAACGCCCTTGTCTGTTCGGCGAGTTCCTCGCGGTCGCGGATGACGTCGGCGGTGGAGGGGCGGGCGTCGAGCAGGGCCCGCTCGGCCTTCTTGGCCTCGATGAGCCGGTCCGTGCCGTACAGGGCGACCCGCCGGTAGTCGCCGATGATCCGGCCCCGGCCGTAGGCGTCGGGCAGCCCGGTGATGATGCCTGCCCTGCGGGCGGCGCGCATCTCGGGGGTGTAGGCGTCGAAGACACCGTCGTTGTGGGTCTTGCGGTAGGTCCCGAAGACCCGGGTGACGAACGGGTCGGGCTCGTAGCCGTACGCCTTCAGACCGCTCTCCACCATCCGCAGACCGCCGTTCGGCATGATCGCGCGCTTGAGCGGCGCGTCGGTCTGGAGGCCGACGATCAGCTCGCGGTCGCGGTCGATCCAGCCGGGGGCGTGCGAGGTGATCGTGGAGGGGGTGGCGGTGTCGGCGTCGAGGATTCCCCGCCCCCGCTCCTCCGGGAACAGTGCGCTGACCTTCTCCCAGACGGCGCGGGTGCGGTCGGTGGGTCCGGTCAGGAAGGACGCGTCGCCTTCGTACGGCGTGCAGTTGGCCTGGATGAAGTCGCGCACGTCGATGTTCCCCCAGCCTTCGGCCGGGGGGACCCCCGTCTCGCTTCGCTCGCGCCACCCGCTTCCCGCGAAGCCCCGCCAGGCGCCGGTCGTCGTCCGGTTGTCCGCTGTCACGGTGATGGTCATCGCCGTTTCCTCCCGCTCGTGGTCCGCTTCCGATCCTGGTGAACGGCGCCGGCCGAGGGCAGTGCCGACCGGGGCCCGGGGCGGGGCCGTACGGCCCCACTCCACCCGCCGTACGGCCTCAGGCGGCGGCGAGACCGGGGCGGACGACGGTGCCCGACCGGCCGTGGGCGATCTCGTACGCCGCGTCCAGGGCCCCGATCGCGCGGCCCCCGCCGACCGGGGGCACAGCGACGCGGCCCCCTGTTTCCAGGGGGCCGCGTCGCCGCCCCGTGCCCTCAGCGGTGCAGCAGGGGCCGACGGGCCTCGCGAGGCGACGGAGTCGTCCGGCCGGTGGACACCAGGCGCGTACGGCGGCGATGCCGCAGCCGTACGACGAGCGTGTCCAGCACGGCACTCACCACGAAGGTGGCCGCGGCGAAGATCATCAGGAGAACGGCGAACAGCCTCCAGAAGTCGGGCGTCAGTGAAGTACCCATCATGCTCACCCCCTCCGACGGGCGGGTCGTCTCACACCTTCAGGAGACAGCCGGCCCCGTGTGACCGCAGGGGGCCGGAGGTCTCCTCGTGGGAGCCGAGCGGCCCAGCCGCGGGACCGAGTGGCCCATGGCCCGCCGCCGGGCATCGGGCACACGCTGGTCATGGCAGTTCCCACACCCGTCAGGGAGGCCCGCCGTGATCACCACTCGCACCCCCAGCATGCTGCGAGCACTGCCCGCGGAACACCGGCAGCGGCTCATGCGCATCGCCCGCGAGGTGTCCGTCCCCCAGGGGACGCGCCTGTTCGAGGAGGGCGGCAAGGCCGACCGGTTCTGGATCATCCGCACCGGCACGGTCGAGCTCGACATGCGTGTGCCCGGCCGCCGCGCGGCCGTCATCGAGACCCTCCATCACAACGAACTCGTCGGCTGGTCCTGGATGTTCGGGCCGCACGTCTGGCACATGGGCGCCGAGGCGACCACCCCGGTACGCGCGTACGAGTTCGACGCCACGGCCGTCCGGCTGATGTGCCAGGAGGATCCGGCCCTGGGCAGCTCCGTCGCCCAGTGGGTCGGCGACGTGCTCGCCCACCGCCTGCGCTCCGCCCGGAGCCGGCTCCTGGACCTGTACGCACCCTACGGCGCCGGCACCCACGCCTGAGCCCGGCAAAGCACCGCGCGCTGAGGGCCGAGGACCGAGGACCGAGGACCGAGGACCGAGCACACAAGGAGGGGAACCACGATGCACGGCACCCCGCACATCGTCAGCGATGTCATGACCCACACGGTCACCGCGGTCGGCCGCCGGGCCACCTTCAAGGAGATCGTGCGGATGATGCAGGACTGGAAGGTCAGCGCCCTGCCCGTCCTGGAGGGCGAGGGCCGCGTCGTGGGCCTCGTCTCCGAGGCCGACCTGCTGCCCAAGGAGGAGTTCCGCGACAGCGACCCCAACCGGTACACCCAGTTGCGCCGTCTGTCCGACCTCGCGAAGGCCGGAGGCTTGACGGCGGAGGAGCTGATGACCGCCCCGGCGCTCACCACCCGCCCGGATGCCACGCTCGCCGAAGCCGCGCGGACCATGGCACGGGCCAGGGTCAAGCGGCTTCCGGTGGTCAACGAACTGGGCATGCTGGAGGGGATCGTCAGCCGGTCCGACCTCCTCAAGGTCTTCCTGCGCGACGACGAGGACCTCGCCGAGGAGGTCCGCCGCGAGGTCGTGTCCTCCCTCTTCCCACCGCCGGGATCGTCGGTCGTTGTCCAGGTGCACGAGGGCGTGGTGAAGCTGGTCGGCCGGGTCCGGGACACGTCCCTGATCCCCGTGGTGGCCCGCCTGGTGCGCGCCGTCGAGGGCGTGGTGGACGTGGACTTCGAGCTGGAGGGCCGGGAGGGTTCGCAGAGCCCGTCGGCTCCGACGGGCCCCACGACCAAGGGGGTCAGGGATCCGGCGCCGGACGCCCGGTGAGCCGGCGGCGGGCCACGGTCGGCTGGGGAGCCGGTACGTCGTACGGAAAGGTGCGGGTCGGCGCCGACTGGCTGCCTCCGTTCCAGGGGGCGGGGTGACGTGGCACCAGGCCAGGTGCGGGCATTCCTCGTCGTCCAGCGGCCGGCGGCCGGTGAGCGCTGGACGACGAGGTCGTCCAGTACCGTCCTCATCACGGTGGCGGCGGCGCCTTCGAACCCACCGGTGACAGGGGCACATCCCGCAGCCCAGTAGGGCCGGTCGGCCCTAGTGCATCCGGCCCCGTCGAGCGATGATCGTCGGCACGGGCAACCCGCAGCCCGTACGCCACTGGGTACGAGGGGCCGTCATGACCGAGACACGCACCTTCACGGAACAGAACCCGATCCGTGTTTTCCTGCTCGACGACCACGAGGTGGTACGACGCGGCATCACCGACCTCCTCGACGCCGAGCCGGACATCTCCGTGGTCGGTGACGCGGACTCCGTCGAGCACGCCCTCGCCCGTACCCCGGCATTGCGTCCGGACGTCGCCGTGCTCGACGTACGGCTCCCGGACGGCGACGGCATCACGGTCTGCCGGGAACTGCGCAGCCGGATGCCGGAGCTGGCCTGCCTGATGCTGACCTCGTTCGACGACGAGGAGGCCCTGCTGGACGCGATCATGGCCGGCGCCTCCGGCTATGTCCTCAAGCAGATCAAGGGCTCCGACCTCGTCTCGGCGGTACGCACGGTGGCCTCGGGCCAGTCGATGCTGGACCCCGCGACCACGGCCCGCCTGATGCGGTCGCTTCGCGCCGATCCCACGGAGACACCGGCCCTGTCGCCCGAGCTGGCGAGCCTGTCGCCCCGCGAGCGGGACATCCTGGCCCTGATCGGTGACGGCCTCACCAACCGTGAGATCGGCAAGAAGCTCTACCTCTCCGAGAAGACCGTCAAGAACCACATCTCCCGCTTGCTGGCCAAGCTCGGCGTCCAGCGCCGTGTCCAGGCCGCAGTCCTCGCCTCCCAACTGGAGCAGCCGGACACCGGCAGACACCCCGGCAGGTGAGGGGCGGCGAGGGCAGAACGCGATGCCCCGCCGGTTCCGCGGCCGGTTGACGCACCGTTTCAAGGTGTCGCGTTCCTTGTAGAGCCGCGTGTCGTGGCCGGGCGGCCGGCCGGCCTTCAAGTCACGCTTCTGCGGTCGGCGGCTTGGCCGGCCCACCCCGGGAGGACCCCGGTTCAGCGGCTCTCAGTCGGGCCCGGCGCCGTCGGCACACAGATCCGCTCCCGGCCTGTCCGCGCTGGGCACGGATGTGAGACAGGCAAGAGGCCGCGGTCGGGCCCCGTCACCCCCGCACCAGACGCGTCAGCGTCCGGGCACTCACCGCCTCCGGGCTCATGTGCACCGCGCCTGCCACCGGACGTCCGGCGACCACCACGAAGCGGACACCCTTCGGCTGTCCTGCCGCGAGAACGGACGCCACAGCCGATCGCGCCGCGTCCCCGGTGGTGACGATGGTCGAGCAGCGCAGCTGCACCAGCGTGTTGACATATGCGGCACCGTCGGCCTTCTCGGGCAGGCCGTAGCGCTGTACGACGACATCCGACCCGCTGCTCCCGCCACCGATCCGCCGCAGCGCCGCCCAGGTACCCGCGATGCCCGGATCGGATTCCTTGGACGTCAGGAGGCAGGCCCGGGTGGCGGTGTCGACATGCGAGACGGGAGCGGGCGGGGACGGCGCGGGCGTGCCGTTCGCGAACAGGAGCCAACCAGTGACCGCCAGGACGACCGCCGCCACTGCCGCCACCCCGGCGACGAGGGTGGCGGGACTCTTTCCACGGTTCACGGCCATGATCCGCATGCCGTGTTCACCCCGCTCTCATGCGTGCAGACGCCCGTGACAATGCCGTGCACCGCGCGTGCGGCACCGATCGCCGGGTCCTGCACCGACACCGGCAGGTACCACTCGGGCTCGTGGCCCATGGCGTGCACAAGCTCCCGCCACGACATGCCCGTCTCGTTCGACTCCTCGGGCAGCCGGACGTCGAGAACGAGCGGTTTCCCGGCGCCACCCGACGTGGACACCGGCACGCTCGCCCGCAGGACGTCACCGCTCGGGCCGCAGATCCGTACGGCGGCTGTGAGCGGCTCGGCCAGGTCCATGTCCAAGGTCGCCGACACCCGCAGATCGTCACCGTCCAGGCCGAAACCCTCGACGGTCAGCCGTGGCAGCGTGCACGTCGCGCGCCGAGCCGGTCTTCGACCGCGGGAAGCCGGTCGCTCCGCCCTCGTGCGGGCCGGGTCCGACATGGGCCGCGAACATGCCGAAGACGGCGAGGCCACGGGCCAGGTCCAGGCCGATCAGCCGCCCCTGCCGACCGGAGGGAGATACCCCGCCGGGTGGCTGGAGCTGCGACGCACCTGGCCACATGGGCTCGCCGGGGCTTTAAGGTCGAGGCGACGGTCAAGGCGGTAGGCGCCTGGCAAGTGGGCAGTGGGCCGTACGGACAAGGTGAGGCGGAGCGCACGTGATCCGGGTGGTTGTGGTCGATGACGAGGCCCTGGTCCGGTCGGGGTTCGGGCTGATCCTGGGCGCGTCCGACGACATCGAGGTCGTCGCGACCGCGAGCGGCGGCGAAGCCGTGGAGACCGTGCGCCGGGAGCGGCCCGGTGTGGTGCTGCTGGACATCCGGATGCCGGACGTCGACGGGCTCACCGTGCTGCGTGAGCTGCGTACGATGCCGGATCCGCCGGTGGTGGCGATGCTGACCACGTTCGACGCCGACGAGTACATCCTGACCGCGCTGCACTCCGGCGCGGCCGGTTTCCTCCTCAAGGACACCGAGCCCGAGCAACTCGCCCACCTGGTGCGCACGTTGGCCGCGGGCGGCGTCGTACTGTCCCCGAAGGCGTCGCGGACCCTGCTGCACAGCCACCCCGGCACCGGTACGGCCGTCGACGAGGAGGCCGGTCGCGTCCATCTGCTCACCGCCCGGGAGCGCGATGTCCTCGTCCTGGTGGCGGAGGGCCTGTCGAACGCCGACATCGGCACGCGTATCCACCTGGGGGCCGGCACCGTGAAGGACCACGTCAGCGCGATCCTCACGAAGCTGCGCGTGACCAGCCGGGTGCAGGCGGCGCTGCTGGCGCAGCGGGCCGGACTGCTCGACGAACGCCCGCGGTCCGAGACCGGCCGATGAATCGCGCGCGTGTCTGGTGGGAGCGGGTGCCCGCGCCGGTCGTCGACGCCCTGGTGGTGGCGGTGGCAGCCGTGGACGTATGGCTGAACACGAGGGACGACTCGCCTCTCGGCGTCGCGCTGCCCGCGCTCGGCTGTGCCGCGCTGGCCTTCCGGCGCAGGTTCCCGCTCGCTGTCTTTCTGTTCACCCTGCCGACCTCCCTGACGCAGGAGGTCGCCCTGGCTCCGCTCGTGGCGCTGTTCACCCTGGCCGAACGCTCCCGGTCCCGCCCCCTCCTGGCGGGGTGCGTGGCACTGACCGCCCTCGTGAACAGCGTTCCGTGGCCCATGACGAGCTTCGCGGACTTCGCCCAGGCCATGACGCTGATCGTCCTGGTGTACAGCCTCGCTACGGCTGCCGCCCCGGTCCTGTTCGGGCAACTCCTCCAGGCTCACCGGGACCTGGCACGGCGGCTGGCGGAGATCGAGGAGGCCAGGGAGCACGAGCGGGCCCTGCACGCGCAGGCCGTGCTCGCCCGCGAACGCACCCAACTGGCCCGCGAGATGCACGACGTGGTCTCCCACCAGGTCAGCCTGATCGCCGTACAGGCCGGAGCCATGCAGGTCGCCGCCAAGGACCCGAATGCCAGAGAGGCCGCTCGCACCATCCGTTCGCTCAGTGTCACCACACTCGACGAACTGCGCACCATGGTCACGCTGTTGCGTGCCTCCGGCGGCCGGGCCACCGAGCTGACTCCTCAGCCCACCCTGGCCGACCTGCGCAGACTCGTGGAATCCAGTGGCACGCACGCACAGTTGACCGGGGAACTCCCGCCCACCGTGGGAACCCCGACCCAACGCGCCCTCTACCGCACGGTCCAGGAGGCGCTGACCAATGTCCGCAAGCACGCCCCCGGTGCCAGGGCCCGCGTCGAACTGTGGCAGGACGGCGACCACATCGGGGTGACCGTCGCCAACACCCCGCCCACCCGTCCTTCCCTGTCACTTCCCGGTTCGCAGCACGGTCTGATCGGCCTGCGGGAACGGGCCGACATCCTGCGCGGCACCCTGGAGGCGGGGCCGACCCCGGAGGGCGGCTACCGGGTGCGGGTGCGGATTCCCCTCAGCGCGGACTGAGGGGGTGAATCGTCCCCTGCGGAGGCCTGTTGGAGTCGGTTGGAGGTCGGTTGGAGGTCGGTTGGAGGCCTGCTCGGAGTACTCGGAGTACTCAGAGCGCCCGGAGTACTCGGAGCGCTCGGAGCGCCGCGTCGGCGGGCCGCGCCGACCGCGCACCGCACCGCACCGCACCGCGCTCCGAGCGAGCCCCGCCAGAACTGGACAGGGCCGAACCGGGCGGGTCAGAACTGGCAGGTGTCCATCCACCGCGTGACCAGGGACGTGTTGTTCTTGTCGGTGTCACGTACGGGACCGCACAGGAACGGGCCGAAGCGGGTGTCGGCGCGCAGCCAGAGGCTGAGGAACGACACGATCCACTTGCCCTGCTTGGCCTTGTTGCCGGAGCCCGTCATCGGGCACAGATGGTCGCCCGGAACCTCGATGTAGAGCTTCTCGGCCTGTGCCATGGAGTTGTACCAGGGCAGCGCGAAGGTGTTGCCGGGGGCGACGGGGTCGCTCTTGCAGGTCAGGAAGAACGTGGGGTCGGTGACCGCGGAGAAGTTCATGTTCGGGTAGTACGGGGCCGTGGGCACGCCCGCCAGGAAGCGCGGGTCGTCCCGGAGGGCCGCCATGACACCTCCGCCGCCCATCGAGTGACCGACCGCGCCGAGCGTGCCGTTGACCTTCCCGGATATCGGGTTGCCGGTGGTGTTGCCGAGCGCGAGGAGCTGGGTGCCGGCGGCGCTGATCTGGCGCCCGCGCGACGCGGGATCGTCGAGAAGTGTGTTGGTGCCGACGTTGATGACGACGAAGCCCCAGGAGGCGAGGCGGGGTGCGAGCCACCGCAGGTTCTGCTGGGTGCCCTGATAGCCGGGCATCAGTACGACACCCGGGTACGAGCCGCTGTTCGTGGGGTAGGTGACCGTGCCCGAGCCGTATCCGCTCGGGCTGGGAACGGTGTAGGTGGCGGTGGTCAGCGGCCCGTTGGCGGCCTCCAGGGAGGTGGCCGTCGGGTCCGGGATGGCGGCGTCGCCCGGAGGGACGCCCGCACCGGAGCCGCCGTACACCTGGAACTCCCACAGCGAGTAGCCGTAGGCGGTGGCACGCTGGGTCGCCTGGAGGCGGACGTACCGGCCGCTGCCGTTCACGTCGATGGTCTGTACGCCGCCGGTGCCGGTCGTGGTCGAGTGGACGGTGGTCCAGTCGGTGCCGTCGTCGGAGGTCTGGATCCGGAACGCGCGGGCGTACGCGGTCTCCCAGCGCAGTACGACTCGGCTGATGGTGGCGGTGGCGCCCAGATCGACGCTCAGCCACTGCGGGTCGCTGAACGCGCTCGACCAGCGCGTCCCGGTGTCGCCGTCCACGGCCGCGGTCGCGGGAGTGGACGTGCTCTCGGTGGACGAGGTGGTGACCGGTTTGTCCTGGGACAGCAGGTCCGCGGCGGCGGCCGTCAGCAGGGCGAGCGTCAGCGCGATGGTGGCCGCCAGGGCGATCAGCACCGTCGTGGCCCGGGGCCGGGGCCGGGGCTGTAACTGCGCGGTCGGGTGAGTGCAACTCCTGGATGGACGCATTGCTTTACCTCCGGATTGCGGTGGGCGCGCGGTAACCGGACAGCTGGGTGCGCCTGCACTGTGAGACCCGCCGGATCCGCCGGAAGGTGTTCTCTCAGAGTGCGGCAAAGGAAGGACATAGCGGAGGGAAGCGAAAGGGGGAAGGCACACCGCGTACCTCGGCTGACCGGACTCCGCGAAACAGCCGGTCGATGACACGCGGCATGTGCGAGGCATACGACATCGCCCGGGCCGCATCGGCGCATGTCCCCGGCACTCGAACGACATGGGGCATGGGCACGGCGACGGGGACGGCGACGAGGACGCGCCAAGTGCGGCCCGTCCCCGGTGTGTTCACCGCCCCCGGCGCGTTCAGCCGATCTTGGTCATGTTCCACTGCTGCGGGGAGCCGCCGTTGGCGGACCACTGGATGATGGTGCTCCCATCCGCGTCGAGGTTGGAGTTGTCCAGCACCTTGCCGCTGTGCCTGTTGGTGAGCCGGTACGCGCCGCCGCCGAGCGCGGTGACGGCCCACTGCTGCTGGGTGCTGCCGTTGTCGGTCCGCTGCACGATCGCCGAGCCGTCGCCGGTGCCGCCGTTGTCGTCGAGGGCCTTGCCGCTGCGGACGGAGACCACCTTGTAGTAGCCGTGGTCCAGAGCGGTGACCGTCCACTGCTGCGGGGAGCCGCCGTTCTGCGTCCACTGGATGATCTGGCTGCCGTCGGTGGTGATGTTGCCGTTGTCCAGGGCCTTGTTGCTGCGGGCGCTGACCAGCCGGTAGACGCCGTTCGCGAGGACGGCCGGCATGCCGCTGACCTCCACGCAGACCACGGAGTCGGTGGCGTTGGGCGCGGTCGCCGGAACGCTGACGTTGATCTGGCCGCCGCTGACCGTGTACGAGAGCGAGGCCGAGGGGTTGTTCAGCAGGTAGACACGGCTGATGGTGTTGGAGACCGCCGGGACCTGCAGGGTGCCGCCCGAGGGCCAGGTGAAGACGTGGGCGAAGAGCTTGCCGTTCTTCTTGGTGATCCTGCCCCAGGACGGCTCGGTGGCAAAGGGGCTGCCGCTGGTGCCGTGGATGCTGTCGCTGTGGGTGGCCATCCAGGAGGCGATCCCTGTGAGTGACGCCGTGGTCCCGGCTGTCACGGTGCCGTCGCCCTTCGGGCCGATGTTGAGCAGGTAGTTGCCGTCCCGGGAGACGACCGTGACCATCTCCTGGATGACCTCCTTCACCGGCCGGTAGCTGTTCTCGGCCCAGTCCGTGTAACCCCACTGGCCGTTCAGGGTGGCGCAGGTCTCCCACAGCCGGTCCAGCGGCGCGGCGGGCACGGTCTGCTCCGGGCAGGCGAAGTCGCCGAGGCCCAGGTCCCGCTTGACGCGTTCGTTGACGACGAGGTTGGGCTTGCGCGCCATCAGCCAGGCGTACAGGTCCTGACCGTCGGCCTTGGTCCACCAGGCGCCGAGCGTGGGAGTGGTGGAGTCGGGGCACCAGTCGCCGTCGAACCACAGGACGGCCGGGTCGTAGCGGTCCAGCAGTTCCTGCAACTGGCCCTTCATGTCGTTGATGTAGGCGGTGCGGGCGGCCATCGACGACATGTCGGAGTAGAAGCTGCTGTTGTTGACGGTCTGCGAAGGGTGGTTCCAGTCCAGGATCGAGTAGTAGAGCCCGAACTTGATGCCCCTGCTCTCGCACGCGGACTTCAGCTGAGCCAGCAGGTCGGGCTGGAAACCGTTGTAGTCGTGCAGGTTGTAGAGCTTGGTGCCGGTGGTGTCGGTGAATCCCGGGACGTTGGAGTCCCACATCGCGTAGCCCTCGTGGTGCTTGGCGGTGATCACGAGGTACTTCATGCCGGCGTTCTGGGCCAGTTGGGCGATGGTGTCGGCGTTGAACGAGGCCGGGTTGAACGGAGTGGTCACCTGGGCCTGGTAGTTGACCTTGTTCCACTTCTCGGAGTTGAACGCCCACTCGCCATGTCCGAGGTAGGAGTAGGACCCGAAGTGGATGAACATCCCGAACCGGGCCTGGTACCACCAGTCCATCTTCGACGAGGGGGTGTAGGCCTCCGCCGTGGCGGGCCACACGATCTGCGGCAGGCCGAAGGCCGCGATACCGCCGGCGAGGGTGGCGGCCTTGATGAGGGAGCGTCTGCTGAGGGGGGCGGAGGACACGGTGCGGCTCCTGGAGGGTGCGGGACACACGGGCAGGGGGGTACAGCGGCTCGTGTCCGCACCGAGTCAGAGCAACGCTGCACGGACATCGGATGTATTAACAGTCACGCACCCGCACCATGTCTAGAGGAAGTGCACAGGAAACAGAAAATCCCCGCTCACCGCACCGCAGTTGAATGCAACACCCGATAAGACATGGGACCTATCGCGGCTCGTTCGATGATGTGCAGCTCCTGTGAAGGTCGGCAACCTCCTGCCCGTCGGCGGCAACCGGGGGGAGAAACCGGCTCGATCTTCCAGAACGGATGCGCGATGAAGAAGCAGCAGGCCCCGCAGCACCGCCGACGCAGTTTTCGGCTGGCCGTGGGTACCCCCCTGGCGGTGGCGGCGGCGGGCGTTCTCGCCTACGGCGCGGTCTTCGGGACGTTCGGTGACGACGCCCAGCCCAAGGCCGCCGCGGCACCTGTTCCCGACAACGCGATGTCCGCCGTGGCCGCGATGCAGCCGGGCTGGAACCTGGGCAACAGCCTGGACGCAGTCCCGGACGAGACCTCATGGGGCCAGCCCCGTACCACGAAGGTCCTGCTGGACAAGGTCCGCGCCCAGGGCTTCAACAGCATCCGCATCCCCGTGACCTGGTACGGCCACCAGGGAGGGGCCCCGAACCACACCATCGACCCGGCGTACATGAAGCGGGTCAAGCAGGTGGTCGATCAGGCGCTGGCCGGCGGCTTCTACGTGATCATCGATGTCCACCACGACTCATGGCAGTGGGCCGCCGCGCTCTCCACCGACCACGACAAGGTGCGCGCCCGCTTCGACTCCACCTGGCACCAGATCGCCGACGCGTTCCGGAACGAGTCCGCCAAACTGGTCTTCGAGAGCATCAACGAGCCCAAGTTCGACAACGCCGACGACGCCCGGAAGGCCGCGCTCCTCAACGAACTGAACAAGTCGTTCCACGACATCGTGCGCGGGTCGGGCGGCAACAACGGCAAGCGGCTGCTGATGCTGCCCACCGAGGTCTGCACACCGGACCAGCGGCTGATGAACAACCTGGCCACCACGATCAGGTCGCTGCACGACCCGCGGCTGATCGCCACCGTGCACTACTACGGCTACTGGCCGTTCAGTGTGAACGTCGCCGGTGCGACCCGCTTCGACGCCTCGGTGCGGAACGACCTGGGCCGGACCTTCAAGCGGATCCACGACACGTTCGTCGCCAAGAACATCCCCGTCGTCATCGGCGAGTACGGTCTGCTCGGCCCCGACCACGGCCCCGGAGCCGTGGAACGCGGCGAGATGCAGAAGTACTTCGAGGCGTTCGGCCACACCGCCCGCACCAGCAAGGTCACCACCGTCCTGTGGGACAACGGCGCCTTCTTCGACCGTGCCGGGCTGCGCTGGAAGGACACCGACCTGTACCGCCAGATCAAGTCGAGTTGGACGACCCGCTCGGGGACCGCCTCCTCCGACCGTGTCTTCGTGCCGAAGTCCGGCCCCGTCAAGGACCGTTCACTCACCCTGAACCTCAACGGCACCGCCTTCACGGCGCTCAAGCAGGGCACCACGAAGCTGGCCAACGGCCGGGACTACACCCTCTCCGGCAACCGGCTCACCCTGAAGGCGGCCACCCTCACCCGGCTCCTCGGCGACCGCTCCCCCGGCGTCAGGGCGACGCTCCAGGCCGGGTTCTCCCGAGGACTCCCCTGGCGTATCCAGGTGGTCTCCTACGCCACCCCGGCGCAGTCGAACACGACCGGTCCGACCACGTCGTTCCGTATCCCCACCCAGTTCCGGGGCGACTCGCTGGCCACGGTGGAGGCCAAGTACGCCGACGGCGGCAACGCCGGCCCGAACAACTGGACCCCGTACCTGCAGTTCAACACCGCCTTCGCACCGGACTACGCCAGGAAGAGCATCAGCCTGACCCCCGCGTTCCTCGACACCCTCAAGGACAACGCGCGCGTCAGGCTCACCTTCCATTTCTGGAGCGGAACCACCGTGAAGTACGACGTGACCAAGTCGGGAGGCTGGGTCACCGGCGCGACCTCCTGACCCCGGCCCAGGCAGTCGGCGCCCGGCCCGGTGCCCCGCCGGAGGCGGAGAGCACCGGACCGGGCGCCGGCGAACCATGGGTCACACAGCCCCTGGGAACGGTGGAGGTCTGCTCTAGAACTGAGTGAAGAACTTCCACACCTCGGCCGGCAGCCAGGTCCGGGATCCGCTGTCACCCGGGGCCCGGTCCTGCGGAGCGGCGATGTGCCCTTCGTCGAACGCGGCCCAGGCGACCGGGTGTCCGGCCGAGCAGCCCGAGTAGGTGGTGACCCGGTGCATCAGGCTGCCCTGGGCCGGTTCGGGCGGGTTCTGGGCGGTGCAGCCGTTGTTCCTGACGAACTTGTCCCGCATCGCCCGTCCGCCGGAGATGCTGAGGACGTTGTCCCTCAGACCGTGTATTCCGAAGTAGGCGATGGGCTGGTTGCCGCCGCTGCATCCGCTGAGCTGTCCGCCGCTCTGGACCGCGACCGCCCGGAAGACCGTCGCTCGCGAGCAGGCGAGCGCGTACGACATTGCGGCGCCGTAGCTGAATCCCACGGCGAAACGTTTCGTCGTGTCGACGCACAGGTCCGTCTCGACGCGCCTGATGATGTCGTCGACGAGGTTGACGTCCTCGCCGCCCGCGTTGGCCCAGCCGTTGTTGAGGCCCTGGGGCGCGACGAAGATAGTGCTGTTGTTCGACAGCCGCTGAAGCCCGTAGTAGGCCCACGTGCCCGTCTCCACGGTGCGGCCGGTGGCGACGTCGGTGGAGGTGCCGCCCAGCCAGTGGAGCCCGAAGACCAGCCGGTACTGGCGGTTCCGGTCGTACCCGTCCGGGACCCGCAGGATGAAGCTCCGGCTCTTGCCGCCGCTCTGGATCGTGTACGTTCCGCTCGTCAGCGTGGGTGCCTTGCCGCACCCGGCGGTCGGGGCGGCGGGCGCGGCGGCCGTGCCGGACGCCGCGAGCCGTGCGTTGTCGCCGTGGTCGCCTGCCAGTGCCGTTCCTCCCGTGGTCAGAACGCACAGCGCCGCCAGCACGGCGCCGCATAAACGGAACCTGGTCCGTGTCATCGTCAACTCACCTTTCTCCGTTGTGTCCTGCGGTCACGGCGCCGACAGGGGTGAACCGCCACCAGTTCATGTTGAACAGGTAGCCGCTGCCGCCCGTGAACCGGAGGTAGAGGTCCTGGGTGCCGGTGGCGCCGCCGACCGGGCAGGTCACCGTCGTCCAGGTCTGCCAGCCACCGGTGTTGGGCACGGCGCACCGGCCCACGACCGGCCCGTTCGCACCGCCCACCCGTACTTCGATCGTGCCGCCGGCGTTGGCCGAGGCGACCCGTGCGGCGAAGGAGGCGGCGCCGGTCCCGAAGGCCACGCCCTTGACCTTGATGGAGTCCCCGTTGTCGATCCAGCCGACGTTCATTCCGCCCTCGCTGGACGGTTCGGTCTCGATCCCGGAGCCCCAGGCGATCGTCTCGGCCTCCTGGCGGACGTACGGATCCAGCGGGCCGGCCTGCGGGGCGCCGGTGCTCGTCATGTTGATCGTGGGGATGGTGCCGTCGGCGTTGTAGGAGAACTTCTCCACGGCGACGGAGCGGGTGAAGCCGCCGCCGCCCGGGAGTGCGCCGTTGTGGTAGAAGAAGTACGAACTGCCCTTGTAGTCCACGATCCCCGGGTGGTTGGTGAAGCTGCTGCCCTGTGTGGGCATGATCGTTCCCCGGTAGGTCCACGGGCCGGTCGGACCTGGTGCTGTGGAGTAGGCGATGAACTCCGAGCAGCACTTGGCCGCGAACACCAGGTAGTACAGGCCGCCCCGTTTGTAGACCCAGGGCGCTTCCTCGAAGAGCGTGGGACGGTTGGCGTCTCCGGTACGGGTGCCGAATCCCGCGGTGGTGAGGGGGATCCGGGTGGGGCTGCCCGAGTAGGACGTCATGTCGGCGTTCAGCTTCACGTACCAGAGGTTCGGGTTGCCCCAGTACAGGTAGGCCTGGCCGTCGTCGTCGATGAAGACGGTCGGGTCGATCTCGCCGGTCTCCACCAGCGGGTGGCCGATGGCGTCCCGGAACGGTCCGGTCGGGCTGTCCGACACCGCCACGCCGATGGCCATCCGGCCGGTCGCCCGGTTCTTCACCGGTACGTACCAGTAGAACCTGCCGCCCCGTTCGACGGTCTGGCCGGCCCAGGCGTCGGCGGAGGCCCAGCTGAAGGTGGCCAGGCTGAGCGGCGAGCCGTGGTCGGTCCAGTTGACCATGTCGGTGGAGGACCACACCCGCCAGTCCTTCATGGTGTAGTAGGTGGAGCCGTCCTCGTCGTGTCCGGTGTAGAGGTAGACGCGGCCGTTGTGCACCAGCGGGGCCGGGTCGGCGGTGTAGACGTTCTGGAAGATCGGGTTGTCGGCCCTGGCCGCCGTGGGCTGCACGGCGGCGGGGAGGACGGCGAACGCGAGCACGAGGGCCACGGTCCAGGCGACCGCCCGGGCGAGCCGCGTACCGGTGGTGGGTGAGGTCCGGACCGGGATCATCATCGCCTCCGTGGGGTGCTGACCGGCGGGTGACCGTCACCGGCCGGAGAGGAACCCGGCTCCCTCATGACCGGCTCCACTTCTGCCCGGCCCGGCCGTCGCAGGTCCACAGGACCAGCGGGGTGCCGTTGGCGGTGCCGGCCCGGTCGGTGTCCAGGCACAGACCGGCGTGGACGTTGCGGATCGATCCGTCGGAGCCGACGGTCCACTTCTGGTTGTCCTGGCCGTTGCAGGACCAGGTGATGACCCGGGTGCCGTTGGTGGTGCCCTGGTTGTTGGCGTCCAGGCACTTGTCGCCGAACACGCGGATCTCACCGCCGGCCCAGGTGGTCCACTGCTGGTTGGCGGCCGTGTGGCAGTCCCAGAGCAGGGCGGTGGCCCCGGCGGCGGTGGACGCGTTGTCCACGTCCAGGCAGCGGCCGGAACCGGTGCCGCGCAGCCGCGAGGTGGTGGCGGTCAGCGGGCTGCCGCCGGTCACCCGGTATACGGCCACTCCGTGCGCCGGGACGCTCGCGGAGATCTGTCCGGACGTGTTCGACGTGCCGCCGGTCCACAGGTCGGTGAGGGTGAACGAGCCACCGGACAGGCCGACTTGTGCCGCGGTCGTGGTGACCGTGGCGGTGGAGCCGCCCCGGTTGAACAGGCCCACCGCGACCGACCCGTCGGAGAGGGGCTTGGCGAACACCTCGGTGCTGCCGTCGTCGCGCACCCGGCGCCCGCCCGCGCCCAGTGAATCCTGGTTCACCGCCAGCAGACGGGGGTTGCGCAGGATCGCGCTCACATCGGCGGACATGGTGCGGATGTCGTTGCCGGCCATCAGCGGGGCGGCCATCAGCGACCACAGGGCGAAGTGGGAGCGGGACTCGGTCGTCGTCAGACCGGGGCGGCCGACGACCAGCATGTCGGGGTCGTTCCAGTGGCCCGGGCCGGACTGCGCCGCCAGCGGGGCGGTGACGTCCAGGACGTTGCCGAC
The DNA here is from genome assembly GCF_001418565.1 of Streptomyces graminilatus. Classification (GTDB taxonomy): domain Bacteria; phylum Actinomycetota; class Actinomycetes; order Streptomycetales; family Streptomycetaceae; genus Streptomyces; species Streptomyces graminilatus. The sequence goes on from NZ_LIQQ01000077.1 coordinate 73,378, forward strand.
GCCCATCGGATAGCTGTTGGTGTTGTTGTTCTGCCAGATGTCGAGCAGGTCCTCGGTCGTCCGCCACAGGTCGGCGACCTCGCCCCAGTTGTACGTGGAGCCGGTGATGGCGTGGAAGCTGTTGGGGTTGATGCTGTAGACGATCGGCCGCCCGGTGGCGCGCAGCGCGTCGCGCATGATCGTGAACCGCGCGACCTGCTCGTCACGGGTACCGCTGGAGGAACACCAGTCGTACTTGAGGTAGTCGACGCCCCATGAGGCGAACGAGGCCGCGTCCTGGGCCTCGTGCCCCTTGCTGCCCGTGGACCCGGGATAGCCGCCGCTGGTCTGGGCGCAGGTGCGTTCACTCGGCACCTGGTAGATGCCGAACTTCAGTCCCTTGCCGTGGATGTAGTCCCCGAGCGCCTTCATCCCGCTGGGGAACTTGGTCGGGTTGGACCGCAGGTTGCCCGCCCCGTCGCGCTGCGGGTCGAACCAGCAGTCGTCGACCACGACATACCGGTAGCCGGCGTCCCGCATGCCCGAGGACACCATCGCGTCGGCGGCCTGGCGGACCTGTGCCTCGGTGATCCCGCAGCCGAAGCTGTTCCAGCTGTTCCAGCCGAGCGGCGGAGTGAGCGCCGGGCTGCCGGGCGCGGCCGAGGCGGTGGAGTGGGCGGAGGCCGTCACGGACGCGGTGACCGTCAGTGCGATGGTCGCGAGGAGGCGGAGAAGTCGTCCGCCTGATCGTCTGGGCACCAAGAGCTCCTTCACGGAAGGACGTCATGGGCGGACGACACGAAAGATCGATGTCACGTCCATGACACTGAGGAGAAGAGAGGTGGGTTCGAAATTTCGTGCATCATTCGGAAACTACTGGCCTCTCGGATACTAGGGAGGCCCTCGGACATGTCAACACCCGGCGCGGCACCGCCTCCACGGATCCGGCCATACAGGCGCACGGGAGCTGGCGCATCCGCACCGTCCGGGCAACTGGCCTGCGGTGATACGGGATCGAAAATCTCCGAAAGTTTCGACTCCACAGGCGATTCATGCGAGAGGTATTGACGCGGTTCACCGGCCACCTCATCATCCAAAAAAGCTCGACAACCCGATCAGCGCCCGACATCTCGTATACGGAACAGCCGCTCACTCCTGGCCGCGAATGTCATGCGCACATCACATCCGAGCCGTGGACATCGATGTCAGCCGTCCCCGTCCCTCTCCCCTGTTCGAGCCGACCCCGTCCCGAAGAGGTCCACGGAGACCCCCAC
>NZ_LIQQ01000770.1 GCF_001418565.1 Streptomyces graminilatus
CCCCTCAATCCACCGACCCGTCAGAACAACGCCCGCGCCAGCGCCCGCCGCGCCGCCGCGACCCGCGGGTCGTCCGCGCCGACGACCTCGAACAGCTCAAGCAGCCGCAGCCGTACGGCATCCCGGTCGTCGCCCGCCGTACGGGCCACCGTCTCGATGAGCCGGCCGAACGCGTCCTCGACATGGCCGCCCACCAGATCCAGGTCGGCGGCGACGATCTGCGCCGTCGGGTCACCCGGCTTCTCGGCGGCGTCCTTGCGCACCTGCTGCGGATCGACCGACTGCACTCGCTGAAGCAACTCGGCCTGCACCAGGCCGAGTTTGGCCTCCGTGTTCCCGGGGTCGTCGCTCAGCACGTTCTTGTACGCCTGCACCGCGCCGCCGAGATCCCCGGCGTCCAGGGCGTGTACGGCGGCTTCGAGCAGCGCGTCGTACGGCCCGGCCGGGGCCTGCGGAGCGGGGGCGGGACGGTCGCCGGGGGCGGCGTCCGCGTCGACGACGAGACCCGTGAGGCCGAAGCGCTGCTCGGCGACCTGCACCAACTGGTCGAGGGTCTGCCGGATCTGCACCTCGCCGGCCGCGCCCTGGAAGAGGGGCAGCGCCTGCCCGGCGACCACGGCGAAGACCGCCGGAATTCCCTGGACGCCGAACTGCTGCATCAGCATCTGGTTGGCGTCGACATCGATCTTGGCGAGGACGAAGCGCCCGTTGTACTCGACGGCGAGCCGTTCGAGAACGGGGCTCAACTGCTTGCACGGCTCGCACCACTCGGCCCAGAAGTCGATGACGACGGGAACCTCTGTGGACCGCTGCAGGACGTCGAGTTCGAACCCGGCCTCATCGACGTCGATCACGAGGTCGGCGGGCGAGACGGCCCCTCCCCCGCCCTGCCTGGCGGCTTCGGCGCGTGCCTGCTCCGCCTTCGACTTGGCCTCCTGGGCCGCCTTCACCGCGGCGAGGTCGACGACCCCGCTCATGGACATGTTCCGTGGCTGCATGCGTCTATCCTCCCCCGTTGAGCGCGCACATGTGAAAGCCGTTGTGAAAAGCGGTCCCGGTCGGTCCCCATCGGTCTTGGTCGATGGAGTCGATCGATGGACATCGCTTTCGCTACGAGGCGTAGCGTAACGGTACTGGCAGGCTCCTGGGAAGCACTCCCGAGGCATCCCCGAGTGACCTCCCTCACGACCTCACAGGACGGGAAATGCCGGTTATGGTCATGCCATGCAGAGCCGCAACCCCGTGAGCCGTACGGGACGCCCCCGCAGCGCCGCAGCGGACACCGCGATCCTGGCGGCGACGCGGGACGCCTTGGTCGAACTGGGCTGGTCCAGGCTGACGTTGGGGGATGTGGCCACGCGCGCGGGAGTGGCGAAAACGACCCTCTACCGCCGCTGGCCGGGGAAGAACGAACTGGTCGTCGACGCGGTGGCCGCCCTCTTCGACGAGCTGGAGATGCCCGACCGGGGCAGCCTCGCCGCCGACATCGAGGGCGTCGTACTCCAGTTCGCGGCGATCCTGGTGCGCCCGGAGACGAAGAGCGGACTGATGGCGGTGGTCGCGGAGTCGACGCACGACGACGCGCTGCGGGAACGCATCCGCGCGTCCATCGTGGACCGGCAGAAGCGCCTGGTGCTGGAAGGCCGCGCCCGTGCCCAGCGGCGCGGCGAACTCCCCCCGGAACCGGACCCGGAGGAGGCCGCCCGCGCGGTGGACCTGATCTTCGACATGGTGGCAGGAGCGGTGGTGCACCGCACCCTCGTGAGCGCGGAGCCGGTGGACCGGGAGTGGGCGGGAGCCTTCACCCGGGTGCTGGTGATGGGGCTGGGACCGGGCCGCAGCCAGTAGCCGGTCACGCCTCGCCCAGTGGCCCAGTAGCCCGGTAGCCCAGTAGCTGTTAGGCCTTGGCGGCCACCGGGGCCGGATCCACGACCTGGCCCGCCAGCTCGCGGCTGACGTTCCGCTCCACGAAGAACGCGGCCGTGGGGACCGTACCGGCGAGCAGGACCCACAGCTGCTTGCGGACCGGCCACTTCGCCTTGGAGCCCAGGTCGAAGGCGAACACCAGATACACGACGTACAGCCAGCCGTGCGCGATACCGACGACGCTGGTGAAGGCGTCGGCGCCCTTGATGTCCAGGACGTACTTGGCGAACACACCGAGGGTCAGCAGAACCAGCAGCACACCGGTGACGTAGGCCATGACGCGGTAGCGGGTCAGCACGCTCTTTTTCATGCGTACGAGCGTAACCACCCGTTTCAGGCGATCTTCCGCCGACCCCGGCAGCCCGACCGGGGCAGCCTGATCGTGGCAGC
>NZ_LIQQ01000771.1 GCF_001418565.1 Streptomyces graminilatus
CCATCCGCACCGCCCCGAGCGACCCCCGCCCCCACACCTGCACCCACGCGGACTGCACCCACACCACCGAGTTCACCCGCGTACAGCTGCGCCTCCTGTGCCGGGACTGCGGAACCGTCCACACCATCTCCGCCGAAACCCTCACCCAGGTCCTCTCCCACACCTCCGTCACCGGCTGGGGCCAGCCCCCCACCCACATCGCCGGAGTGTGGCTGTGGCCCGGGCGCCCCCCGGTCCGCGGCGCCCTGCCGTGGGAGTACCTCGTCACGCTCGACAACCGGATCCCCACCCCCACCACCGTGCACGGGATCATCACCGGCTACCGCGACGCCGACCACGTCCAGCGCTGGATCGCCGCCGCCATCCCCGACCCGGACGGCGCCCACCAGGTCTCCACCCTCCGCTGGCGCCACAGTTCCACCGGCCTCACCACCCTCGACGAGGCCGCCACCTGGACCGCCACCGCCCACACCACGCCGCAGCGCCCCCTGGTGGTGAGCGTCTGATGACCGAGAAAACCACGAACGTCCTGCTGGACGCGGTCACACAGATGGAGTCCGCGGTCTTCCGCGCCGGACAGGTGGCCCGCCGCCTGCTGTCCGAGCACCCGGACCGGACGGTGAAACGGGCGACGTGCTCGCTGTACACCTACATCGACGGGCACTACAGCGAACCGGCCGTCCCCAAGCTGGACCTGATCGCGGACAGTCTGGACGACGCCCGCGCCTGGGCACAGGCCATCGGCACCGAGCTGACACTCGACACCAGGGAGACCACCTACCACGTCTTCGAGACCGGTGTATGCGAGGCCAACGTCGACGGCGTCCTGGTCCAAGTGACCGGCTCGCGCACCCTGTCGGACGACGAGGCCGCCGCCTGGCGTACCCGGGCCACCGACGGCGGTGAGGGCTGATGCCGTCGCCTACCGACATCATCGCCGCCGTCCTGCGCCGCCCGGTCTTCCGCCGCCCGATCGTCGGCCACGAACTCCGGGGCTCTCAGGTCCAGTTGCTGGGCCGCAATTCGGACGTCACCTGGACGGCCACGGTCCCGCAGCTCGCCGAGGCCATCGACACCGCCCTACTCAAGAGCGACGAGAAGGACACCCCGTTCGTCCCGTGCACAGAGCGAGAGCGCTGGGTGCGTATCGCCGACGCCCTCAACGAGGCGCACTCGGCAGGCATGCCGGTCGGGATCGACCTGGACGGCACGCTCACGGACCACCGAATGTGGTCCGTGGTGTGGGACCAGACCACCCGACGGTGGACGGTCGCCGGATACGAGGACCAGACCGAGGCCGCACCAGCCGTCGAGGAGAAGGACACCCAGACCGGCAGCCAGCCGGCCGGGGCGGCGTCCACTGCTCGCACCGAAATACTCCGCGCCCTACAGGCCTACGGCCACAGCGACGCATCAGCCCTCGTCGTCCTCCGCCGCGCCGACCACGAGCCCCACGACCCCGACCCGAACCCCGACTTCCGCGAAACCCTCGACGGCGGCCACGCCCTGGTCGTCGAGTACGGCGACTGCGAAATGCACGCCTCCTGCCAGTGCGGCACCCGCTTCGGCCTCACCACCCCCGACGCCTCCCTCGACACGTTCGTCCCTGCCTGGGAGCACCACACCAACACGGAGGTGTCCTGACATGGGCACCACCCCGGAACGGCGTACCGCCAACCACGCCCAGATCGCTCACCAGTTGACCGCCCGGCCGTACGAGTGGGGGACCGTCTCCACCTACCCGGCCGCCTACGTGGTCGCACAGATCGCGCGCAGGATCCGCGAAGCCTCCGGCAGGTACCACGTGTACGGGCCCGCTGGCTCCTTCGAGACCCGCGCCACGCCCGTCCAGGACGGCACCCTCCTCGAAGCCCGCTACGTCCGCGGCATCGCCCGCCCCCTGCCGGGCCTGATCCAGGGAACGCCCGACACCGCACACGGCGACGTCCTGCAGCGCCCGACCGTCACCCCCACCGGCATCGACCAGGTGTGGCCCGACGCCCTCACCGCCCTGCAC
>NZ_LIQQ01000772.1:0-364 GCF_001418565.1 Streptomyces graminilatus
GGCCACATCGGAACGGTCCCGCAGCACGGGCGTATCGGTCGGCGTCCGCCCCCGGTAGTTGGCGATCAGCCGCTCGACAGCCTGAGCGGCGGCCTTCGGCGGCAGCCCGTCGAGCAGACCGGCGAGGGCGGCACGCAGGGCGTCGGCGGGGGAAACGGGGGTGTTCACGGGGTGATTCTAGAGGTGGGTGGGGGGGGACGGGGTTCCCCCGGGAACGGCTGTGAGCCGCGCTCCGAGCCGGAGACTCGTACGTCGGCCTTCTCAGCTCAAGACAGCCTCGATCGCTCGCTCGGAGCGCGGCCCGCGCACGGTCGCGCGCCACAGTCTCCGTCCCGACAGCACCGCTGCCGCGATCAGCAGCAGG
>NZ_LIQQ01000772.1:398-4372 GCF_001418565.1 Streptomyces graminilatus
CAGCCACACCATGTACTGCGGGCTGATCACGCGGCTGGTGACGACGAAGAGGAGGGTGGCCGTCAGGGCGGCGTCGGGCAGGACGTGGGAACCGCCGAGGCGGCCGAGGTCCGAGCGCCGGCGCCAGTACAGGAGCCAGCCGAAGGCCAGGACGGTCAGTGCCTGCATGACGAGGCTGACGTCGTCGACGTACGGTCCGACGAATTCGTGCGAGCCGTCCTTGGCCGCCCAGGTTCCGCTCCAGCCGAGATGGCGGGCGAGGTGGAAGGGCAGCGCTCCGACGGACTCGATCTGGATGCCGCGGGACTTCTGGCCGGAGAGGAAGGAGAAGGCGTTCGGCATCGTGAGCACGAACGAAGCGGTGACCGCCAGCGTGGTGAGCGCGGTGGCGATCAGGACTGTTCGTGTGGAGCGGCCCTTGCGGGTGCCGATCAGGAGCAGTACCGGCCAGACCTTGACCAATGAGCCCAGCGCGACCAGCGCGCCGAACGCCCGCTCGGACCAGGCGCGTTGGCCGGCCGCCACCACGAGCGCGGCCATGGCCAGCCCGGTGACGAACAGGTCGAAGCGGTTCCAGGGCAGGGTGCTGAGCAGTGCCAGCCCCACGGTCCAGAACCAGGCCCCCGCGAGACCGCGTCCGGCCACTCGTGCCGCACGGAGCAGCATGACGAGGATGAGGACGTCACAGAGAGCGGCCAGCACGATGAAGGCGCGTGCGTAGTCAAGACCCGGGACGAGCGCGGGGGCGAGGATGGGCAGAGCCGCACCGGGCGGGTACTGCCAGGAGACGTCGTGCAGCGGGAAGGACCCGTTGCCCAGAACCGCGTACCAGCCGCGGTACACCTTGTCGACGGACTCGTTGAGGGTGCCATAGCCCGTGACCGGGTTGATCCCCAACGCCGTGGGGACGAGCCACAGCCGCGTCAGGCACCAGACCACGACGACGGCCGACGACGACCCACCCAGCCCCAGGAAACGCCCACGAGTGACCGACGGCCGATTGAGGACCGGTGTGGAGTCGGGCGTTGAGTCGGGCGTGGTGTCGGGCGTGGTGTCGGGCGTGGTGTCGGGCGTGGTGTCGGGCGTTGAGTAATGCGTGGTGTCGGGTGTGGAGTCAGGTGTGGAGTCCGGGGCCGCGGAAGCAGGCCGGTGAAGCATCGCGGTTCCTTCGATGGCTGCGCGGGGTCGACAGCGGGGAAGCGCGGATCCCTCGGACTACCCGACCATGTCTGATGGAGGATTGACCCTGGACGATACCGTCGCGGAGTTGATGGTCGGTCAACACCCTGGATGAAGGGGCGCGGTGGCCGGAGCGGTCAGAGGCCGCCGGTGTTGAGCAGCCGGTTGGGCGTGTCTGAGCGGATGCCGTGCAGGACACCGGGGGTGGCCGTGTGGTCGAGCCATACGTGGACCTGCTTGGCCGTGGCGTGGGGGTGTGCCGACAGGTACAGCGCGATCACGCCGGTCGCGTGCGGCGCGGCCCAGGACGTGGCGCCGTCGGTCTCCGTGGTCGTACCGCCGCCGGCGAGGGCAGCGGTCACCTTCTGGCCAGGGGCGTACAGGTCCACGCAGCGTCCGTACCCCGATCCGTAGGAGCCGGTGTCGTTCCACGCGCGGTCGCTCGGAGTGGAGGCCGCGACGACGATCGTGCCGGGGACGCCGGCCGGGGAGTGTTTGCAGGCGTCGTCATGGAAGTTGCCGGCCGACACCACAGTCGGGATGCCCGCGTCGACCATCTTCTTCACGGCGGACTCCAGGGCCGCCGACCGGTGGGCGAGGTTGAGCGACATGTTCACCACCGCGGGCTTCTGGGCGTGCGCGGTGACCCACTTGACCGACTTCACCAAGGCCGCCTCGGCCGCTGCCTCGGAGCCGCCGCCACCGCTCTCGCACAGGATGCCCTGCACCCGTACGAGGTCCGCCTTGGGCGCCACCCCGTACTTCGCCCCGCCGATGATGCCCGCGACGAACGTGCCGTGGCCGGTGCCCGCTTCGCTGAAGCAGTCACCGGAGTCCTTCGGGCCGACGAAGTCGGCGCCGAGGTGGGCGCGTCCGCCGAACTCCTGGTGGGCGATGTCCATCCCGGTGTCGATCACGTAGACGTGGACGCCCTTGCCCGTGGCGGTGGTGGTGAGCTTCCCGTTCAGGGGGCGCGATCGCTGGTCCAGGATGTCCAGGTTCCACGGCACGTGCCGGGTGACAGGTGACGCCGCGATCCGCGCGGCACCGGACATCGTCCCCACGGTGCCGGATCCCCCCGCCTCTTGAACGGGAAGCGGCCTGCCGCCTACACCGACGGCCGCGTCGGCTTCCCCACCACAGGCCGAGGCCCCGACCACGGTCGCCAGGGCGACCGCGAGAAGACCCGTCTTCGTCATGTTCCGCATCACTACGTCCCCCACAGTCCCGTTTTCGCACACAGCCACCGCACAAGACGACCGCAGGGAGCGGGCGGTTCCGGACGGAGATCCCCGGCGTCGGCGCGCCCGACCGCCCCGGCCGGGAGTGCGTGTTCGTGGCGCGCCGTCCGAAGGCCCGCGCATCACCCCGCCGTTTGGAAAATGTCCCCGGCCACGCCTGACGGTGCTGCTTGGGAAGTGTCGATGAACCATTCGCGTCCGAGCAGCAGCCCGAACAGAGGGGCCGGGAGACGGACCAGCACCCGCATGACCGGAGCGAGCCTGCCGGTTCCGTTCAACTGGGACCGGTGCGCGGCGAGCGCTGTCTGTTTCTGCCGGGCGAACCCACGTACGTTCACCCGGTGCGTGATACCCGAGCGGACGCTGTATGCCGTGCCGGGAGTCACGGCGTCGTGTCGAACGGGCAGCCTCAGCCAGTCCACCAGCTTGAGGACCCGCGCCACCACGTCACGTGGAATCGTCGCTTCGAGCACGCGCCGCACCCCGGCCTCGTCCGCGGCGAGCCTCCCGACTTCGTGAACTCTGACATGGTCCCGATGGCCGTAGCCCCCGTTGGCGTCATAGCTGAGGAGTACCGTCGCCCGCTCCTCGCGGAGAATCGCGGCCAACCGCTCAGCGGCTTCCCGGGGATCGGCTCGCACAAAACGCGCACGGTCCGGCGGATCCGGAAAGAGCACCTTCCCGTTCCCGCTGTCCGCGTAACCCAGGTGCACCACACGAGCCACCCCCAACGCGGCGGCGCTCGCGCGAAGTTCACCGATACGAGGTGCCTCGCCCTGCCCGACCTCACCCATCGCACCGTCGGTGGCCACGACAATCACCACCCGGTGCCCCTCCGAGGCGGCACGGGCCAATGTGCCACCGGTCATCAGCACTTCGTCGTCGGGGTGGGCATGAAAGGCCACAACTGTCGCCACGGATCACATCCTGAGCTATCGGCAATCAGTTGAATGCCGTCAGGAAGACGCTACTCGCCCGGTCGGCCTCTCGTTTCACGACACATACCAGCCGCCCACTCGGCCCACCCGGCCGGCCAGCCCCCGTACGCGCATCCTTCCCTCCTGAGCCCCCGACTCCCACGTGAGCAGTGCGTCCGGGGTCCCCCATGCCTCGCCGGCCAGCGCGTTGATACGCGTCTCGACACCACGCAGGTGCCGGCCGAGCCGCTGTATCGCCAAATTCGTGCCGCGGATCCAGAGAACCGCCACCAGCAGAACGAGCAGCGCGATGTACACGGTCGGGGCACCGAAAGTGAGTTTGTTCGACACCGCCAGCAACGCCGAGATGATGCCGGCGAAACCGATCATCTGCATGCGCGCCGCCACACGCTGTGTGACCTCTTCACGTAAGGTCCGGTATTCCTCGAAGAGGGCCTCGATCTCACGTTGGAACTGACGTTGGGTAACCTGTGGGTCAAGGGGAGTCGAGGAATCTGAGGAATCTACAGTGCCCTGCGGCTGCATCCGTCCTCCGATGTTCAAGACCGACGACGCAGATATACCCGTCACGGCCCCGCAGAACACGGTCATCTCCCCCGGGCCCCCCGAGCAACCC
>NZ_LIQQ01000773.1 GCF_001418565.1 Streptomyces graminilatus
CCCCGCCGCCGTGGACGCCATGGTCATCGACCAGACCCTCGGCAAGTCCGTCAAGGAGCCGCACTCGCCGGTCCACGGCCGCGACCCGCGCCAACTCGCCCAGGAGCTGGGCGGCGACACCGGACCCGAGCGGCGCCTCGACCTGATGCTGCGCCTGGGCCCGTACGGCGACGGCTTCGGCGTACGACCCGACGGGCTGAGCCTGGCGAAACTGCTCGACCACCCGCACGGCATCGACCTCGGACCGCTCAGGCCGCGCCTGCCGCAGCCACTGAAGACGCGCAGCGGCCGGATCGAACTGCTGCCGCAGCCCATCGCCGACGACCTGCCGCGCCTGCGGCAGGCGATGCGCGAACGCCCCGCCGGGTTCGTGCTCATCGGGCGCCGGCACCTTCGCTCCAACAACAGCTGGATGCACAACGTGCCCGCCCTCACCGGTGGCACCAACCGCTGCACCCTGCACATCCACCCGGACGACGCCACCCTCCTCGGCGTCCTCGACGGAGCCCCCGTACGGATCAAGAGTGCCGGGGGAGAGGTGGTCGCCCCCGCCGAGATCACCGACGTCGTCCGGCGCGGGGTCGTCAGCCTGCCCCACGGGTGGGGACACGACCGGCCCGGCACCCGCCTCACGCATGCCGCCGTGGACCCCGGCGTCAACGTCAACCAGCTCCTCGACGGCAGCCTGCTGGACCCGCTGTCGGGCAACGCCGTGCTGAACGGGGTGCCCATCGAACTCGCGCCAGCAGGCACAACGCTGTGACCTGGAGTTCTGCGCTTATTGCTCGCACGTCAACGTCTTGTTAGGACTTGTCGGGCCGACCTAACGTCAACGCACTGCCGACTCCGGTGGGAGTTCAAGGGCGAACGTTAGGTAACCCACTCATGTTGACCATCCTGGGCTTCACGATGATCGCGACCTTCCTGGTCCTGATCATGCTGAAGAAGATGTCGCCGATCGCGGCGCTCGTACTGATCCCGGCCCTGTTCTGCGTCTTCGTCGGGAAGGGCGCCAAGCTCGGCGACTACGTCATCGACGGCGTCACCAGCCTCGCCCCCACCGCGGCGATGCTCATGTTCGCGATCGTCTACTTCGGCGTGATGATCGACGTCGGCCTCTTCGACCCGGTCGTCCGGGGCATCCTGAGGTTCGCCAAGGCCGATCCGCTGCGCATAGTCGTCGGCACGGCGATCCTCGCGGCGATCGTCTCCCTCGACGGCGACGGCTCGACCACCTTCATGATCACGGTCTCGGCGATGTACCCCCTGTACAAGCGGCTCAAGATGAGCCTCGTCGTGATGACCGGCGTCGCCGCGATGGCCAACGGTGTGATGAACACGCTGCCCTGGGGCGGCCCGACGGCCCGCGCCGCGACGGCCCTGAAGCTCGACGCCAGCGACATCTTCGTCCCGATGATCCCGGCGCTCGCCGCCGGCCTGGCCTTCGTCATGGCCCTCGCGTACGTCCTCGGCCGCCGCGAGCGCAAGCGGCTCGGCGTGCTCACGCTGGACGCGGTTCTGGTGACTGAACAGGAGCAGGAGTCCAAGGACCAGGAGTCCGAGTCGGAGACCGTGCTTGTCGGCGCCGGTGCGGGTACGGGTGCGGGTACGGGTGCGGGTACGAAGTCGGTCGTGGGGGCCGGTGCGGGCAACTCGGGGGCGTCCGCGGGTGGTTCGGGCGCCGACGGCACCACGCGCGGCGACGGCAGGGACGCGGACCAGGGAGATGACGACGACGACCGGATGCTGAAGGTCCTCGACCCGAAGCGGGCCACCCTGCGCCCCAGGCTCTACTGGTTCAACGCGCTCCTCACGGTCACGCTCCTCACCTCCATGATCATGGAGTGGCTGCCGATCCCGGTGCTGTTCCTGCTCGGTGCCGCGCTCGCCCTCACGGTCAACTTCCCGCACATGCCGGATCAGAAGGCCCGGCTCGGCGCCCACGCCGAGAACGTCCTCAACGTCTCCGGCATGGTCTTCGCCGCCGCCGTGTTCACCGGCGTCCTCACCGGCACCGGCATGGTCGACCACATGGCCCGCTGGCTCGTCGACAACATCCCCGACGGCATGGGCCCGCACATGGCCTTCGTCACCGGTCTGCTGAGCATCCCGCTCACCTACTTCATGTCCAACGACGGCTTCTACTTCGGCGTCCTGCCCGTCCTCGCCGAGGCCGGCGCCGCCCACGGCGTCTCCCCGCTGGAGATCGCCCGCGCCTCCCTCATCGCCCAGCCCCTGCACATGTCCAGCCCGCTCGTCCCGGCCGTGTACGTCCTCGTCGGCATGGCGAAGGTCGAGTTCGGCGACCACACCAGGTTCGTGGTCAAGTGGGCCGTACTGACCTCGCTGACGATCCTCGGCGCGGGACTCCTGTTCGGCATCATCTGACCGCGGTGTCGATCACGCGCTCAACTGTCTGTCTCTTCCCGTCCGACGTTCGATGGAGGACACGACCATGAGGCCCGGTGGGAACCGCGGCTGGCTGCTCCGCCTCGTCATCGCCCTGAGCTGCACCCAGGGGGCGGTGTCGATGGCCCGGCCCGCCGTCTCCTACCGGGCCCTCGCGCTGGGCGCCGACGAGCGGGCGATCGGTGTGATCGCCGCCGCGTACGCGCTGCCTCCGCTCTTCGCCGCCGTGCCGCTGGGCCGCCGCACCGACCAGGGCCGGTGCGCGCCCCTGCTGGCCGTCGGCGCCCTGCTCATCTGCGCCGGCTGTGCCCTCGGCGCGACAGCGGGCTCGCTCGCCGTGATGGCCGCGTGGAGCGGGCTGACGGGCCTCGGCCACCTCTGCTTCGTCATCGGCGGCCAGTCGCTCGTCGCCCGTCGCTCCGCCCCGCACGAACAGGACCGCAACTTCGGCCACTTCACCATCGGGGTCTCCCTCGGCCAGTTCATCGGCCCGGTCGCGGCGGGCGCGTTGATCGGCGGCCAGGACATGGCGGCCACCAGCGCCCGCGCGCTGCTGGTCGCGGGTGCGGTCGCCGCGCTGTCGTTCACGTCGTTGTGGCGTGTCGAGGACCGTACGGTCGTCAAGTCCCGTACGGAGCAGGGTGATCGCGTCCCCGTGCACCGCATCCTGCGCACCCGGGGTGTCCCCGCGGGCATCTTCGTCAGCCTCGCCGTGCTGTCCGCGACCGACATCCTCACCGCCTACCTTCCGGTGGTCGGCGAGCACCGGGGCATCGCGCCGGCCGTGATCGGCGTACTTCTCGGGGTGCGCGCGGCGGCCACCATCGCGTGCCGTCTGGTCCTGACACCGCTGCTGCGGGTGCTCGGCCGACGCGTGCTGCTCATCGTGACGTGTCTGCCGGCCGCGGTGCTCTGCGCCGGGATCGCGCTGCCGGTGCCGGTGTGGGGGCTGGCCCTCATGCTCGCGGCACTCGGTTTCTGTCTGGGTGTGGGACAGCCCCTGTCGATGACGACGGTCGTGCAGGCGGCTCCGCCGGGTGCCCGGTCGACCGCCCTGGCGCTGCGGCTGACCGGCAACCGGCTCGGCCAGGTCGCCGCACCCGCCACTGCCGGTCTGGTCGCCGGGCTGACGGGCGCGGCGGCGCCGTTCGTGATGCTCGGCGCGCTGCTGGCGCTGGCGGCGGGAACGGCTGTGCGCTCAGCGGGCCCACCGGTGCCGGTGGAGAAGCGGGAGAGGGCCGGAAGGGTGATGTCCAAGGGGCTGTAGGGCGGTGCTTCCGCCGTTGCGGGTGCTTGTGTGAAAGAGAGTCAGAAGAAACAGGATTTATATGAAAATCATCTGACTCAAAGGAATCGCGCATGTCCACCTCGCTCCACCCGCTCCACCCGCTCCACCCGATCCACCCGATCCACCCACTCCGTCCACTGCGTCCACGGCGGATCAGCGCTCGCGGCGCCGCGCTCGTGGCCCTCACCCTCGCGGGCACCACTCTCGCCGGGGCCCCCGCCCTCGCCGCCCCCGGCGACAACGGAGACGTCAAGATCCACAAGGTGGGTACGCCCTTCAGCGACCAGAGCAACGAGCCGAAGGTCTGCGACTTCTACCTCGACGCCTTCAACTTCGACGCCGGCCAGGACATCGAGTGGTCCATCGAGACCCAGCCCCTGGTGGCGAACGGCGCGACCCTCGCCGACACCCTCCAACTGGGGGCCGACGGCACCGGCCACACCCTCGCCCTCGCGCTGCCGGACGGCCAGTACAAGCTGACGTGGAACATCGTCGGCGGCCAGGGCGCGGGCAAGCACAAGGTGTTCCAGGTCGACTGCCCGACCGGCAACCCGACCGGTACGCCGACCCCGCCCGGGGGCACGGGTGGTCCCGGTGGCGGTCCGGGCGGTCCTGGCGGCGGTCCTGGTGGCCCGCAGGGCGGGGTTCCGGCAGGTGGCGGTGGGGTCGCGCGGGCGGAGGCATTCTCGCCGGTCGCCGGTTCGGCCGCCGTCGGGCTGATCGTCGTCGGGGGAGTGGTCTACTTCCGGACGCGCCGACGTGCCGATGGCGCTGCCTGACCACGCCCGCCGGCCCCGGCCCCGGTCCCGGCC
>NZ_LIQQ01000774.1 GCF_001418565.1 Streptomyces graminilatus
GCCCGGCTCACCGTCCGGCGGGCCAACTGGTCCAGGCGGTACCGGAGTTCGACGCAGCGGGCGGAGGCGCGCTCATGGTCGTCGTGGGCCCAGGCGAGGTCGAGGCGGAGACTCTCGGCCTCCTCCTGGGTGGCGGCGGAGCCGAGCGACCGCCCGATGTCGGCGACCCGCTCGGCGGCGTACCGCTGCTCCCGGAGCATCACGTCGAGCCGGTCGCCGAGCGCGTCGCGGGCGCCGGGACGGGCGTCGAACACGTCGAGGGACGCCTGGCGCAGGGCACGCGCCCGCTCGGCCTCCGGAGCGACGGCGCCCGTCGGGCCCCCGGCGGCGAGATCCTGGAGCAGCGCCTCCACGACGTCCCAGGGCGGCACGTCGTACCCCTCCAGGCAGGCGCGCATACCGTCCGGGTCGCGCTGCCAGAACACGGCACACCAACCCGCGCCCTGATCGAGGCGGGCCAGCAGCCCGTGCAGATACCGCGCGAACTCCCGCGCTTGCTCCGGGAGTTGTTCCACCGCCATGACGCCCACCCCATGCCCGAACGGAGTTGTCCGCCCCGTAGAAAACACCAGTCGTGTTACAGACGGGCTACGAAGGGTTTTCGGACCCGACGCAGAGTACTCCGCGCCCAGCGGAACGTAACGGGAACCACTGACACATTGGCCGGAACCACCCTCCGCGACTCACGCCGCGACGGGGGCCAACGGCTCGCACCGCCCCACCAGTTCGTCCATGGACAGTCCGAGGACCCGCGCCAGCGCCGCGACCGTGAAGAACGCCGGGGTCGGCGCACGGCCCGTCTCAATTTTGCGGAGGGTCTCGGCGGAGATACCGGCGTGGGCCGCGATCTGCGCCATGCTGCGGCCACCACGCGCCTCACGCAGCAGCCGGCCGAGCCGCTCGCCGCGTTCACGCTCTTCGGGGGTGAGAGGAGTGCGTACCATGCCGCCATTCTAATACCGGTATAGTAATTGGCATGGTGGAACTCAAGACGGACACAGACATCGACGCCATGTACGCGGCGGGCCAGGTGGTCGGCAGAGCCCTGACCGCTGTTCGGGAAGCCGCTGACGTGGGTGTTTCCCTGCTGGAGCTGGACGAGGTGGCGCACGGCGTGCTGCGCGCGGCCGGGGCGACCTCCCCCTTCCTCGGCTACCACCCCGCCTTCGCGCCCGCCCCGTTCCCGGCGGTGATCTGCGCCTCGGTGAACGACGCGATCGTGCACGGCATCCCGGACGGCTACCGGCTGCGCGACGGCGACCTCGTCTCCATCGACTTCGGCGCCCAGCTCGGCGGCTGGGCGGGCGACTCGGCGATCAGCTTCATCGTGGGCGAACCGCGCCCGGCCGACGTACGGCTCGTCGAGACCGCCGAGCGGGCCCTAGCGGCGGGCATCGCGGCGGCGGTCGTCGGCAACCGCGTCGGCGACATCGCCCACGCGGTCGGCGAGGTGTGCCGTACGGCGGGGTACGGCATCCCGGAGGGCTTCGGCGGCCACGGCATCGGCCGCCGGATGCACGAGGACCCGCCCGTCCCCAACGAGGGCCGCCCCGGCCGGGGCATGCCGCTGCGCCACGGCCTGGTCCTGGCGATCGAGCCGATGCTGATCGGCAGCGGCAAGGACGGCTACCACGAGGCCCCGGACGGCTGGACCCTCCGCACGAACGACGGCTCCCGCGCGGCCCACGCGGAACACACGGTGGCGATCACGGAATCGGGCCCACGGGTACTCACGGCCCGCCAGGAGGCCCACACAAGCCGGACGTGACCACCGGCTCCACGCACGCCATGCGCGGCACGGGCGGCGCGGGCAGCCCGTGCCGCGCATGGCGTG
>NZ_LIQQ01000775.1 GCF_001418565.1 Streptomyces graminilatus
TACGACAGCCCGTACGACGGCCCGTAGGAGGTCTCGTACGAGCCGTCGTACGGGCTGTCGTACGAGCTGTCGTACGGCCCGTCGTGCCCGTCGCCGTCGCCGTCGTCGCGGGGGCGGAAGGTGTCCACCACTCCGGGGCGCAGCGGGGTGAGGCGGAGCAGGCCCGCGTACCGTCCCGACGATGTCCACTCCACCTCCTCCGGCCCGGCCGAGCCGTTCGTCCGCCAGGCCTTCTCGACCTCGTCGCGTACGGCCAGCGGCGCGAACCTGATCCACACCGCGGCTGCCGGGTCGCGGCTGAGCAATGTGCCCTGTTCGGGCGAGGACAGTTGGACGACCGCCTGCCGGTCGGTCTCCGCGCCGACCAGTCCGGCGACCCCCTGCGGGTCGGTGCCCAGCAGGTTCGCCGAGGTGGCGCGGGTGCGGCGGGCGGCGAACGGCGGTGCGGACAGTACGCCGTTGTGGCGCAGATGCCTGCGGGCCGTCGACAGGAGCTCGGCGACCCGGCCCTCGATACGGGTCGCGGCGAACGTGCCCGCCTGGCCGCGTTCGACGGAGTTCCAGTAGGACCCCATCGCCTCCAGGGCGGCGTCGGTGAGGTCGGCGGCGAGCGTGGCGACCAGCTCCGGGCCGCCCTCGCCGGTCTCCCGGTCCAGCCAGCGCGGAGTCCCGGCGGCGGTGCCGTTCGCCCCCGGGTGCCGTGTCGGGGCGGAGGGGGCGGCGGGGGGTTCGCCGGGGTCGGCGACCGTGTCGGCGGGGTCGTCCGGCCAGGCGTACGCGCTCATCCAGTCGTCGTCGCCCTTGTCCTCGTCCTCCGCGCCGTCGCCGGTCCCGGAGAACGCGTCCGGGGTGCTCGACAGCCAGCCCTCCGCGTCGAACCCCTCGCCGCCGAACGTGTCGTCCGCGTCGTCGTGTGTGTCGTACGCGCCGTTTCCGCCCCGCCCCGACGTCCGCTCGGGGTCGGGCAGCGCCTCGGCCTCCGCCGCCGCTGCCGTGGCCCGCAGGACACCGGCGACGGAACGGGCCGCGTCCGCGCAGTTCAGGCGCTCCTCGACGGCCCAGTGCTCCCGGACGCCCTCGGCGAGCAGGGCGTCGAGTCCGTGCAGGGCCCGGCGGAGTGCGCCGGTGGCGTGGCCCGGGGCCCAGGCCTCGGCCGCCGTACGCCAGAGACGGCGGGCCGTGTCCGCCGCCGCGCACAGGCCCAGCAGCAGACCGGACGTGCCCAGCCAGGGCGGCGGTCCGGCCGCGTACGCCACCAGCGCGCCGGTCAGGGCGCCGCCCCAGGCCGCGATCTGCGGGCCCACCGCCCACCGGCCGGGGCGCCCCGCGCCGCGCAGCCGGGACGCGCCGAGCAGGGCCACGGTGGCGAGGACCAGCGGGACGACGAGGGCCAGCGCGAGCAGCGGGCCCTGCCACAGCGCCCCGAGCAGCCCCGCCGCCGCGGCCACCGGCACGGCCGACGCCGGACCGCGCACCGCGCCCGG
>NZ_LIQQ01000776.1 GCF_001418565.1 Streptomyces graminilatus
TGACGGCGTCCTCGCTGCCCGGACTGTCCCCGACGCTGCTGTCGGAGGAACAGGTGAGAGAGGCGGGGGAGCGGCTCAAGGGGTACGGGCAGCGAGGACGCCGTCAGCCAGACGCGGCACATCCACTCGAGCTGGGCGGTGCGGTCGTACGCCTGGTCGAGGGTGGCGCCGTGGGCGAGTGTGCCGTGGTTCTGGAGGAGGCAGGCGGTGCGGTCGGCCAGGGCCCGGAGCGTGTTCTCGGCCAGCTCCTGGGTGCCGTAGGCCGCGTACGGGGCGACTCGTACGGGGCCGCCGAGGTCGCCCGCCATGTAGTGGATCAGCGGCAGCTCGCGTACGAGCGTCGAGGCGGCGGTCGCGTGGACGGCGTGGGTGTGGACGATGGCGCGGGCGTCGGTGGCGCGGTAGACGGCGAGATGCATGGGCAGTTCGCTCGTCGGGGTCAGGGTGCCGAGGACCTGGCGGCCGGTCAGGTCGACGCCGATGACATCGGCGGGGAGGAGTTTCCGGTACGGAACGCCGGACGGTGTGACCAGGACGGTGTCCCCCACTCGCACGGAGACGTTGCCGGAGGTGCCGACCACCAGACCGTCGGCCACCGTGCGGCGGGCCGTGGCGACGAGCTCGGCCCAGGCGCGCGCCGTTTCAGAGGACACGGCCGCTTCACGGGACGAGGCCGTTTCACGGGGCACGGCGTAGCCCTCCGCCGCATCCGCGCCCTGCACGTCGTCCCGCCCGTCGTGCCCGTCCCGCCGCTGCCGCTCAGTCATGCCCCGATCCTGCCAGGCACGGTCCCGGACCGCTGCCCCACCTCAAGTCACCCCCTGGCCCCCGCCAGTTCATCTTCCGTTCATTCAGGTTACTTACGGTCCAACGGCCACTGTCGTCCCGAAGAAATCTGGGTATTGGGTACATGGAAAACTTCTCGCTGATCCTCGCGATCGTGGTCGTCACCGCGCTCGCGTTTGATTTCACGAACGGTTTCCACGACACCGCCAACGCGATGGCCACCACCATCTCGACCGGCGCACTGAGACCCAAGGTCGCGGTGGCCATGTCTGCCGTCCTCAACCTGGTGGGCGCCTTCCTCTCCGTGGAGGTCGCCAACACGATCTCCAAGGGCCTCGTCGACGAGAGCGGCATCCGTCCCGAGGTGATCTTCGCGGCGCTGGTCGGGGCGATCCTCTGGAACCTGCTGACCTGGCTGGTCGGGCTCCCCTCCAGCTCCTCGCACGCCCTGATGGGCGGCCTGATCGGCGCGACCATCGCCTCGGCGGGCACGGGCGCCGTCCACGGCGACGTGCTGGTGACGAAGGTGCTGCTCCCGGCGGTCGCCGCGCCGCTGGTGGCGGGCATCGCGGCCATGCTGGCGACCCGTCTGTCCTACACGCTCGGCGCCGGGCGGGCCGAGGGCAGGGCGGCGGAGAAGGGCTTCCGGGTCGGCCAGATCGCCTCCGCGGGCCTGGTGTCGCTGGCCCACGGCACGAACGACGCGCAGAAGACGATGGGCATCATCACCCTCGCCCTGGTCGCGGGCGGCGCCGTCTCCCCCGACTCCGATCCCCCGGTGTGGGTCATCCTCTCCGCGGGCCTGGCCATCGCGCTCGGCACGTATCTGGGCGGCTGGCGCATCATCCGCACGATGGGCAAGGGCCTGACCGACCTCCAGCCCCAGCAGGGCTTCGCCGCCCAGACCAGCGCGGCGACGGTCATCCTGGCCTCCTCCCACCTCGGCTTCTCCCTCTCCACCACTCACTCGGTGTCGGGTTCGGTGATGGGCGCGGGCCTCGGCCGCAAGGGTGGCGTGGTCCGCTGGTCGACGGCGACCCGGATGTTCGTGGCGTGGGGGCTGACGCTGCCCGCGGCGGCTGTCGTCGGCGCGCTGGCGGAGTACGTCACCGGCCTGGGCGACTGGGGTACGGCCCTGGTGGCCGTCTTCCTCATCGCCTCCAGCACGGCGATCTGGTTCGTCTCGCGCCGTGAGGTGATCGACCACACGAACGTCAACCACGTCGAGGACGTCAAGGCCGTCGAGGACGTCAAGGCCGTCGAGGACACAGACCCCGCCGGTGCGGTGACGGCGGGCACCGTCACCGACGATCTGACGGCGACCATCCCCTCCCCGCCCGAGGCTTCGGCGAAGCCGTCGGCCACGGCGCTCTGAGTCCGGCCCCGGTCCGAGCAGGAGTCCGAGCAGGAATCCGAGCGAGAAGCAGCAGGAAGCAGAAGGAAGCAACATGAAGATCGACTGGGCGGCTCTCGGTTCCGTCTTCGGCGTCAGCCTCGTCATCACCGTGGCCATGGTGGGCGTGTTCACCCTGGGCATCGTCGGACTCGCGCGCCGCGAACGGGCGGTCGCACAGGGCGAGTCGGCCGGCCTGGCCGTCACGGGGGCGTACGCCTGCTTCGCCGCCTGCGCGGCGGTGGTGGCGTACGGCATCTATCTGATC
>NZ_LIQQ01000777.1 GCF_001418565.1 Streptomyces graminilatus
GCGTCAGATGTGTATACGGGACAGGCCCCGCCCGCCACCGCCGCCCCGGGACTCCGGCCCGGCGAGCAGCCGCCCGGTGCAGTGCCCCAGCACGTCCGAGCGCGGATCGCGTACGGCGGCCACCATCCGGCGGGTCATCGAACGCGCGTCCATGCGCAGCTTCGAGTGCACCGACACCACCACCACGTCCAGCAGATCCAGCAGCTCCGGATCCTGGTCCAGCGAACCGTCGTCGAGGATGTCGCACTCGATACCGGTGAGCAGCCGGAACGGCGCCCAGGCCGCGTTGAGTTCCCCGACCAGGGCCAACTGCTCGCGCAACCGCTCGGGCGACAGACCGCGCGCGACCGTGAGACGCGGGGAGTGATCGGTCAGCACGGCCCACTCGTGCCCGAGCCGCGCCGCCGTGCGGCCCATCTCCTCGACCGGGCTGCCGCCGTCCGACCAGTCGGAGTGCAGATGGCAGTCCCCGCGCAGCAACGCCCGCAGCCGCTCCCCGCCCCGCAGCGGCGGGGCCACCCCCTGCTCGCGCTCCAGCTTCTCCAGGTAGGCGGGCACCTGCCCGGCCAGCGCCTCACGCACCACCTGCGCGGTTTTCGGGCCGACGCCCTTGAGGGACTCCAGCGTGCCGGCGTCGGCCCGCTGCCGGATCTCGTCCGGGGGCAGCGCCGAGAGCACGTCGATCGCGGTACGGAACGCTCGTACGCGATAGGTGGGAGCCAGGGAGCGCTCCAGCAGGAAGGCGATCCGGTCCAGCGCCTCGACGGGATCCATCGCCATGCCCCTCGTCACCTCCGCTCGGCACCTTCGCCTCCAGCGTCGCGCGGGCCCGGCCGGTCCGCACCACGGAGCCGTGGAGGCGACCGTTCCGGACCCGCCCGTGGCCGGTACACGATGGCCGGATCCGCTCTACGCTCGATCCATGACCGAAGTAGCGAGCCCGTACATGTCCCATCCGCGGATCATGGTGCTCGGGGTGCAGCCGGGCGTCCCCCCGTTCCGGATCGTGGAGATCGACGGTGAGGTGGTCGGATCGGCGCGGACCCTCACCGATGTGCTGAGGGTCGCCGCCGCGGCCGGGATCACGGTTCACGATCTCGACGATCCGGACACGGTCCGCTGGGTCGGCGGCGACAAGTTCACCTGGTCGCGGTCGCGGCCGAGATAGCCGGACCGGGTGACCGGGCGGGCGTCGGGCTAGGCCCGCCGGTGCTTCGGCGCGTGCACCGCGCGGCTGAGCCGGCGCCCGACGAGCAGGTAACCGATCAGCGCGCCCGTGGTGTTGAGGATGACGTCGTCGATGTCGAAGGCGCGTCCGGTGATCAGCGTCCCCTGCGCCACCTCGACCATGAGCATGACGGTCGCGGTCAGGAACAGCACCCGCAGAACCCCCCGAGTCCGGGGCGCCACGACCGGCATCAGAATGCCGAAGGGCACGCCGAGGACGATGTTCCCGCCGATCTGCCGGATGGCGTCGCGCATCGCGGGCTGGTCGAGGTAGGCGCGCAGCGAGCGGCCCGGATGGAAGTTGGTGTGGGTCAGCGCCACGGACGCCGGGGACGGCTCCAGGGTCAGCCGGGCCAGGATCACGGCGAACGCCACCATGAACACGAAGGCGCACAGAACCGTCAGCGCCCGGGCCAGGAAGGCGAACGGGCGGCGCTTCGGCCGAGCCTGCGCGGGCGCCGGATTCGGGGAGGGCTTGGGGGCCTTGGAGGCCTTCGGGTCCTTGACGGTCTTCGACCGCGTCTTCGACAGGGACTTCGGCAGAGACTTCGACGGTGACTTCGACGACGATCCGGGCGTGGACCTCGGTGGGGACTCGGGGGCGGACTTCGGCGGTGTCTCGGGTGGCTCGCTCGCGGCCTTCGCGGGGCGCCTGCGCAGCGCGGCGAGGGCACGCGGAGCTGATCGGGCCATCAACGTCCTCCGGTCTTCAATTGGTGTCCGTGCAACGGCGGTTACCCCCGGACGGGCCGAGGATGCCGCTCTGGCCGCCCGGGTCGCGGGACCCGGGCGGACCGGCTCCGCTCAGGTCCCGTACGTCACCGTCACCTCGGTGAAGCCGAGAGAGCCGAGCAGGCCCTTGAGCATGTTGGTCGTGTTCTGCTCGGCACGCACGGTCAGTTCGCTCTCCTTCGCCGCGTCGCCGATGTGCTGGGCCGCCAGCTTCTGCACGGCCTGTTCGTTGTTCGGGTTGTCGGAGAACAGGTCGGTGATCCGGTCGAAGATTCCGCGCTGCTTGGAGACCGCGTAGGACCGGTCAGGGTCCAGCGCGGGCTTGCCGAGCGCCGCGTGCGGCAGCCGGAGCGTCGCGGAGGTGCGGTCCTTGTTGACCGTCACGTCGCTCTTCGCGACCTTGCCGAGATCGACATAGGCGTCGACCGTCCCGGCACCCACATAGAGGACCCGGTTGCCCTTGATCACGTCGGGCAGGTACTTGGTGTCCTTCTCCAGGTCCACGACGACCTGGAAGTTGCCGGACGCCGCGTCGTAACGGCTCATGTCCTGGATGGATTCGAGGAGCGCGGGTCCCGAACGGTCGTGCGTCTGCTCGCCGAAGATGTCCCCCAGCACCGGCAGGACCGCCAGCCGGAGCCCGGCCAGCAACAGCGCGAAAACCAGAATCACGCCACTGAGCACCTTGGCCCAGAGGGGCATGCGCCGCACGGCCTTGATGGGCGTCGTCATGGCGACGGACCTCCTTCTTCCTGTTGTACTCAACCGGATGCCCGCCAAATGCCCTGCCAGACCGCCCTGTTGACGTATCGAGACAATTGAGGAAGCGGCCTACCGGAGCACGCGGTCGCCCGAGACGCGCGACCACCACACCCCCTCCCCATGCGTCAGCCCGGGCAACCGCATTTCGGCCTCCCGCACCCGCCGCGCCGCCAGTTCACCGGTGATACGCCAGCCCGTGCCGCCACCGGTGCCACCACCCGTGGTCCGGCCGAACTCCGCGCCGAGGGACGCGAGCAGACCGGTCACCGGCGCGAGCGCGGTCGCCGGGATCTCCAACTCGAAGGCGTGGTACGGCTCGTACACCCGCGTCCCCGCCCGCTCCAGGGCGTGGCGCAGTACCACCGGCGTGAGCGTCCGGAAGTCCGCGGCGGTACTGAGCGGCCCGATGAACCCGGAGCGGACGAGGACCACCCGGCAGTCGGTCACCGGCCACCCCTGCGGGCCGGAGAGCAGACTCGCGTGCACGGTGTCCTCGATAGCCTGGTGGAACGCCCGGGGGAGCGCGCCGAGTTCGGTCTCGTACGTGAACTCGGCGCCCGAGCCGGGCGGCCCGGGCTCGACGCGCAGCCCGACCGTCGCGAAGCAGCGGGCGCGGTCGACCCACGGGTTCTCCTCGTACGCCTCGCCGGTGCCGGCGGGCCGCTCCAGGAACCGGACACGGCTCGGCTCGAACTGGGCGTCGATGCCGTGGTCCTGGGCGAGGGTGGCGGCGAGAACCTCCTTCTGCACCTCGCCGTAGAGCAACAGCGCGGTGGCGCCGTCGGCCGCCGGCCGGGCGTGGATCAGCGGGTCCTGGTCGGCGAGGGCGAGCAGGGCCGAGCGAAGCCGCGCGGACTGCTCGGGGCGCGCGGCCCGGACCAGGGTCTCCAGCGTCGGGGGCGCGAACTGCGGGGTCCGGGAGGTGAGTTCACCGAGGCGGTCGCCGACCCGGACGGTGCCGAGGCCGGTCAGGGCGGCGATGTTCCCGGCGGTGAGCGGACCGGGCCGGCCGATCACTTCGAGACCGGTGACCCGGCCGGGGACCTCGGTGGTCCGGCCGTCGGCCTCCCGCCGCAGGAACGTCAGTCGCTGACGCTCCGTCACCTCACCCTCGTACAGCCGCAGATACGCCGTCCGCCCACCGTCCGGTGCGGGGCGTACGGCGAACACCGTGCCGCGAGCGGGCGCGTCCGCGACGGCCGGGGCGGGCCGGGGG
>NZ_LIQQ01000778.1 GCF_001418565.1 Streptomyces graminilatus
CGATGGGTATAAGAGACGGGTGGGGGTGTGGTCGGGGGTGAGTCGGAGGACCTGCTGTGACCGGCCCGGGGCGACAGATTCGGACCTGGTGCCGCGGCTGGGTGCGGGAGTGCCGTGCTGGGTGCCCATGGGTAGCGGGGCATGGCCGGTGGTGGTGAGCCGGGTGGCCTGTCGTGACCGGCCCGGAGCCGCAGGTGCCGTCCATGCGCTGCGGTTGCGTGCGGGAGTGCCGTCGAGAGGTGTCTATGGGTATCGGGGCGTTGTCGGGGCGGGGGCGTGGCCGGTGGTGAGCTTGGCGGCCGGTCGTGATCGGCTGGGAGCGGCAGGTGGCGACATGTCGCGGGTGAGTCCGGAAGCGCCGCGCGGGGTGTCGACGGGTATCGGGGTGCCGTCGTGACCGGGGGCGCGAGCGGGAGTGCGCTTGGTGGCGACTCGGGTGCCCAGGTGGGTGCGGAGGGGCTCGCGCGGGTCTTCCTCACCCGGGTCGTCGAGCCGGGGGACGAGGTCGCCGGGCGGTGGATCCGGGAGCGCGGGGCCCCGGAGGTGGTACGGCGGCTGCGGGACGGCGGGCCGATGCCGACCGGGGTCACCGCGACCCGGTGGGCCGGCCTGTGCGCACGGGCCGCACGCGCCGAGCCCGAGCGGGATCTCGCGGTCGCGCGGGCGGCGGGGGTGCGGTTCGTGTGGCCCGGCGAGCCGGAGTGGCCGGGCCAGCTCGACGACCTCGGGGACGCGCGGCCCACCGGACTGTGGGTGCGCGGGCGGCCCAGCCTGCGGATGTGGGCGCTGCGGTCCGTCGCCATGGTGGGAGCACGGGCCTGCACCGAGTACGGCGCCCACATGGCGGCCATGCTCGCCGCCGGGCTCGCGGAGCGCGGGTGGGTGGTGGTGTCGGGTGGCGCGTACGGGGTCGACGGGGCCGCGCACAGGGGTGCGCTCAGTGCGGGCGGGGCCACCGTCGCCGTACTGGCCTGCGGGGTCGACCGGCCCTACCCTCGCGGCCATACCCAGTTGATCACCAGAATCTCCGAACAGGGCCTGGTGGTCGGCGAGTTGCCGCCCGGTGACCATCCGACGCCGAGCCGGTTCGTGATGCGGAACCGGGTGATCGCGGCCCTCACCCGGGGAACCGTGGTCGTCGAGGCCGCGCACCGCAGCGGTTCGCTCGTCACGGCGCGGGTGGCGCAGCGGCTGGGGCGGTTCACGATGGGCGTTCCGGGACCCGCCACCGGCGGGCTCTCCGCCGGTGTCCACGAACTCCTGCGCGGCGAGGCGACGCTGGTCACCGACGCCGCGGAAATCGCCGAGCTGGTCGGCGACATGGGTGAACTGGCGCCGGACCGGCGTGGGCCGGTGCTCCCGCGCGACCTGCTGGAACCGGCGGCACAACGCGTCCTGGCCGCGCTGCCCGCACGTGGGACGGCGACGGTGGACGACATCGCGCGGGGTGCCCCGACAGCCAGGGACGACGCGGTCGCCAGACTGTACGAGCTCCGATCACTTGGTTACGTCGAACGACACGACGACGGCTGGAAGTTGACACGCCAGGCGATGATCTCCGTCCGGTCCCGCCAGGACGGGTGCTGACCGAGCGTGTTCGGCCGTCCGGGGGACGCCCGACGCCCTTGGGAATTCCCGCAGTTGGTCCGCTCCGATGGTCACACAGGGCTACGGGCGTGACTCAGGGGGGCGGCAAGAGGAACGTATCTGCGTACGCGCTGTCCCCCCGGCCTCGCACACTGCGACACCCCAGTCACGCTACGCTCACGTGGATTCCGGCGCAGACCGGCAGTCGGACAGGCAATTCGACCAGACGGGTAATTCGACATCAGACCGCGACAGACCGACGGCCCACCCGGCCACTCCTCCAGACACCACCGGTTCACGGCAGAACGGCACAAGGCGACGTATGCCCCAGCACACCTCCGGGTCCGACCGGGCGGCGGCCCCACCGGCAGCCCGCGACGGCGGTAACGTGCGCCCGCCCGCTCCCTCGACACTCGACGAGCTGTGGCGTTCGTACAAGGCGACGGGTGACGAGCGGCTGCGCGAGCAGTTGATCCTGCACTACTCACCGCTCGTGAAGTACGTCGCCGGCCGGGTGAGCGTCGGGCTGCCGCCCAATGTCGAGCAGGCGGACTTCGTCTCCTCCGGGGTGTTCGGACTGATCGACGCGATCGAGAAGTTCGACATCGAACGGGAGATCAAGTTCGAGACGTACGCGATCACCCGTATCCGGGGCGCGATGATCGACGAACTGCGGGCGCTGGACTGGATTCCGCGGTCCGTGCGGCAGAAGGCGCGCAACGTGGAGCGCGCCTACACCACGCTGGAGGCGCGGCTGCGGAGGACACCGACGGAGGGCGAGGTGGCCGCCGAGATGGGCATCGCGGTCGACGAACTCCACGCGGTGTTCAGCCAGTTGTCGCTGGCGAACGTGGTGGCGCTGGAGGAACTGCTGCACGCCGGGGGTGAGGGCGGCGACCGGCTCAGTCTCATGGACACGCTGGAGGACACCGCCGCCGACAACCCGGTCGAGGTGGCCGAGGGCCGGGAGCTGCGGCGGTTCCTGGCGCGGGCGATCAACACGCTGCCCGACCGGGAGAAGACCGTGGTGACCCTGTACTACTACGAGGGGCTCACCCTCGCGGAGATCGGCAACGTGCTGGGTGTGACCGAGAGCCGGGTCAGCCAGATCCACACCAAGTCGGTCCTCCAACTGCGCGCGAAACTGGCGAGCTTCGGCCGCTGACCCGGCCCGACCTGGCCCTTCCGGCGCCGGGTGACCGGACTCTCTCCCCTCCGGGGCGGTCCGTCCGTAGAGTGGTCGGCGTGCCAAGGATTCGAGCGGCCTCCGTGGCCGAGCACCGGTCGATGCAGCGAGCCGCCCTGCTGGACGCGGCCAGGTCACTGTTGTCCGAGGGCGGGACGGAGGCGCTGACGTTTCCGGCCCTGGCCGAGCGGACCGGGCTCGCGCGGTCGTCCGTCTATGAGTACTTCCGGTCGCGGGCGTCCGTCGTCGAGGAGCTGTGCGAGGTCGACTTCCCGGTCTGGGCGGCCGAGGTCGAGGCGGCGATGGCCGCGGCCGAGGGGCCCGAGGGCAAGGTCGAGGCGTATGTCCGCCGGCAGCTCGCCCTGGTGGGTGACCGGCGGCACCGGGCCGTGGTGGCGATCTCGGCGAGCGAACTGGACGCGGGGGCGCGGGAGAAGATCCGGGCCGCGCACGGGGGGCTCGTGGCGTTGGTCGTCGAGGCGTTGCGGGACATCGGGCATGAGCAGCCCCGGATGGCCGCGATGCTGTTGCAGGGGGTCGTCGACGCGGCTGTGCGGCGGATCGAGTTCGGGGTCGCGGAGGATCCCGCGGTGATCACCGATGCGGCCGTGGTGATGGCTCTGCGGGGTGTGCGGGGCTGAGGGG
>NZ_LIQQ01000779.1 GCF_001418565.1 Streptomyces graminilatus
CTGTGGGGGAATTGTGGGGCATCTGGGGGTATCCGGGGGTCTCGCGGACAGGACTAGATGATAGAAGTCACCAAATCTTCAGCACAAGGTGAATCAAACAACCACACTTTCCCTGGCCCATTTGCCCCGCACACGCCGAATACGCCCCGCGCCCGCCACTCCGCGGATGCCCCGGGTCCACCCGCGCCACCCACGATGCGCCCGGTGTCCAAGGCCAGCAGGTTCCACGACCCGAATGAGCCGGAGAGCCGCTTCGGCCGTACTTCCTGACGCACGAGCTCCTGACGTACGAGCTCCTGACGCATGAGCCTCTGAGGGACGAGCTCCTGGCGTACGAGCCTCTGACGTACGAGCTCCCGGCGTACGAGCCCTCGCGTACGAGCTCCTGACGTGCGACGCGACACTCCCGATGGCGCGAATATAGGGGTACCCCGTACCCGTATACGTTCGCCGGGCTAGCATGACCCCCGTGATGACAGCCCGCGCACAGCGACAGCAGCGCGCGCACCCCGGGCGGAACCCGTTCCGGTGGGCGCGTGCGTTTGTCGTGCTCGGGCTGCTGGCCGGTGTCCTCGCGATGCACGGACTCGCGCCGGGCGGCCTGTCCGTCGGGATGACGCACTCCGCCCACCACGGGCACGAGGCCCAGGCGTCGCGGTCGTTGAGCATGCGGGCGGGGCCTGCCGAGGAATCCGTCTGCCACTGCTCAGGCTCGCCCGACGGCCATGCCCAGCACGCCGACGCGACCTGCGCTTCCGGCGCCGTCCCGGCGGGGCACACGTTCGCCGCGCTCGCGCCCGACCCGGCAGGCGCCTCGGCCCTGGCCGCCCGTGCCGACCGCTCGCTGCCCCCGGCTCCCGAGGGCGCCCGCGCGCCACCGTCCCTGGCCGAACTCCAACTCCTGCGGATCTAGAGGCAATTCACCAACCCGACTCGCCTCACATCCATCACGCACAGCACCGCACAGCAGGAGTTCCAGCATGCGCAAAACCCGCAGCATCCTCGTCGCCATGGCCGCCACCGCCGCCCTCGCCGTCACGCTCACCGCGTGCGGCAGCGAGGACGGCAAGAGCGACACCAACAGCAGCAGCGCCGCAGGCACCGGTACAGGTGCCGGCGCCGGGAGCGGCAAGGCCGAGGACCACAACGCCCAGGACGTCACCTTCGCGCAGGGCATGATCCCCCACCACAAGGGCGCCCTGGAGATGGCCAAAGTGGCCGCCAAGAAGGCCTCGTCGGCCGAGGTCAAGGCCCTCGCGGCCCGTATCGAGAAGGCTCAGGCCCCGGAGATCGAGACCATGTCGGGGTGGCTGAAGACCTGGGGCAAGGAAGTCCCGACGTCGACGCAGTCGATGCCCGGCATGGACTCGATGGAGTCGATGGAGTCCATGAAGGCGATGCCCGGGATGAACCACGGATCGGCCGCCGAGGACTTCGACAAGGCGTTCCTCACGATGATGATCGAGCACCACAAGGGCGCGGTGGAGATGGCCACCACCGAGAAGGCCAAGGGCCAGTACGGCCCCGCCACCTCCATGGCCGACGACGTCATCCGCACCCAGACGGCCGAGATCGCCGAGATGAACAAGCTCCTCGGCAAGAACTGACCCACCACCGCGAACCGGTCGGCCACGCCCCTGGGCACCCGGCCGGTTCGC
>NZ_LIQQ01000078.1 GCF_001418565.1 Streptomyces graminilatus
GGCGGCACGCGGATTGGCGGCGGCCACGCCACCGCCAATCCGCGTGCCGCCAGCGTCGTCGCGTACTGCGGGAGCAGCTCGGCAGCCCCGGGGGAAGCGCCCTCCGACGCCGCGAACGCCTCGTAGGACGGCACCGTTCCCGTGACGATCCCCAGGTTCGCCGTGCCGGAGGCCGACAGTTCCCGCAGGGACGCCTCTATCGTCGCGAGGTGGTCGTCGTGCGAGGGGTATTCGTCCGTCAGGTCGGGGTACGCCGCCACCAGCTCCGTCTGTTCCGCCGCCGGCCAGTGCAGTACCGCCACGGGGAACGGGCGGGACAGCGCCTCCCTGAACGCGCCCAGTTCCGCGCGCAGACGGAAGATCTCCGCCCGCAGCTCCGCCGGGTTGTCCGAGCCCAGGGACCAGACCCGCTTGGGGTCGTGGAGCTCGTCCAGCGACACCGGCGACGAGTGGGACGAGTGGGAGGCGTGGACGGTGTCGGCCAGGGTGTCCCAGTCGTCGTGGGCGACGCCCAGCATCCGGCGTACGCGGTGGCGGCCGTAGAGGAGCGGGTGGGTCGAGTACGGGGGTTCCTGCGTGTCCGGGATCAGCAGGCGGGCCGCCTCCGTGAACGTCTCCTGGGCCGCCTCCAACTCGTCGTGCGACTCCAGGGACTCCGCGACGATCACCCACGGCGCCGGGTCGCGCGGGCGGGCCGCGCGGACGCCGTCGATGATCGCGCGGGCCTCCGCCTCGTGGCCGTACTCCCACAGGTTCGACGCCTTGAGGGCGCGTACGAGCTGCGGGTTCTCCAGGGCGGCGGGGGACTGGAGCAGGCGGTCGTACAGGGCTGACGCGGCGGGGCGGTCGCCGGCCAGTTCGAGGTGGGCCGAGGCCTGTACGAGCAGGTGCTCGGCGTCCTCGGGGTAGAGGCCGGCGGTCCGCTCCAGGCGGGCCGCTTCGGCGATGTGGTCGACGTTTTCCGGAGGCGTGTCGGGGCGCATGGGATCACCGTACTGCCGACGCCCGGCAATGCGGAGGGGCGGTCATGAGGGCGATCTCCAAGGGATCTCCAATGGGGTGCCCGAGGGGTGCCCGAGGGGGTGTTCGACGAGTGCCCGAGGGGTGTCCGAAGGGTGACAACCCCTCGGACACGCCCATGGGCGACTCAGCTCGCACCCCGCCTCAGATGGTCACCCCGTCCACCTGCAACGTCTGCACCGCGCCCCCCGCGAACGGCACCGCCACCGTCTTGCCGCTCAGGAACCGGTCCGAGCGGGCCGTGTAGAGGTCACCGCCGCCGCCCGTCACCGTGTTCCAGCGCGGGACCACACCGCCCGAGCCGCCCGTCACCGTGCTGAAGGCCGAGAGGTTGAAGGTCAGCGTCTGGGCCGAGGACGACGTGTTCAGCGCCACGATCACCAGGCGCTTCGCGCTCGCGTCGTACGCCGCCACCGCGTTGGCCACGCCCGTGTCGAGGATCGTCATGCCGGGGCGGATGTGCCGGCTGAACTGGGCCATCACGTAGTGCTTGGTCGTGACGGTCGTCGGCTGGAGCGTGCCCGGGTCGTAGCCGATCATCCCCCAGCCCTGTGTCGGGTCCATGACCTGCCAGTACACCCAGGCCGTGGGGTGCAGCCAGCGGAAGTCGGAGAGCAGGTTCGAGGCCAGGGTCAGACCGGTGCCGTCCTTGTCGCCCGTCTCCGAGTTCCACAGCTTCTTGCCGGACGTCGTCACCACGTCTGTGTAGAGGAGGTCGCGGCGGCCTCCCGAACCCTGGTAGCCGTGTACGTTCACCTGGCTCACCAGGGCCTTCGTCGATGAATTGAAGGCGGCCCAGGTCGAGCGGGCCGTGTCGTAGTTGGTCTCGTCCGAGGCCGAGATCCTGATCCCCGTCAGGCCCCGCTTGTCCAACTCGCTTCTCAGGTGCGGGAGTACGGCGGACTGGACCGACGCGTCCACGTGGCAGCCCTCCTGCGTACCGGTGTTGGTCCACCAGTTCGCCGAGGGCTCGTTGAACGGGTCAACGGTCGCGAAGTTCACACCCCAGTTGTTCTTGGCGCGCAGGGCCACGGCCGCCAGATGCGAGGCGTGCTGGCGGTAGTTCCAGGTCTGGAGGTTGTTGCCGCCGCCCGAGGCGCCCGACGGGTTGTGGTTCGAACACATCCACCACATAGGGGAGTTGGCGAACAGCTCGGTGGTCGCACCGCGCGCCGCCGCCTTCGTCAGCATCGCCCGCTGCTTCGCGTCCGCCGACCAGTTCCAGGCCGAGGACGCGGGGTCCTCGTTGTTCCAGTCCTGCCAGTAGCCCTCGATCTGCTTGAACGCCGGTATGTTCGCCGACGCCACCATTTTCTCGCCGCCCACGCTGTTCCAGCTCGACCCGCCGAGGTTGTAGCGGGCGATGTTCAGTCCGAGGCCGGGCAGTGAAGTCCCCTTGTACGTCACCGACTTGGTGGTGAAGAAGAGGTCCGCGAAGTCGTCCCGGTCGCCGAACACATTCGCCCACCAGGCGAGCGAGGTGCCCCAGCCTTCCCAAGTCCCGTACTTCGTACCGGGGTTGATGGTGATGGTCGAGTCTGCCCGCGCGGTGCCTGCCGCCAGGGCGCTGCCGAGTGCGGCGCCTCCTGCCGCGGCCAGCAGCGATCTGCGTCGGATCATGGGATCTCCGTCCGGATTTGACCTGCTCTGTTCGCCTCTGTTCGTTCCATCAGGAAGCATCGGGTGTGGTGGGGGAGGTTGTCGATAGTTATTGCACCCCTTTTTAGAACCACTGGACAAAGGTGGCTCACGGGGACGGACGGACAGGAAGCGGGAGCGCCGGGCGGCGGGCCTGGTGACTTCGCGAGGTCTGCCCTATCGTGCGGCCGACCCATGTGGGGGCGGGGAGGAGGCATACGCATGCGGGCTCGGCCTCCAGCGGCTCCCGTAGTAAGGCACCGCACGCACCGCACGCACCGCACGCACCGCACGCACCGCACGCACCGCACGCACCGCACGCACCGCACGCACCAAACCCTCCGCCGGCGCGCCCTCCGTCGCCGCCTCCTGTGGACCTGCGGCGAACTCCTCGTCACCCTCGGCACGGTCCTCGCGCTCCTCGTCGTCCACCAGCTCTGGTGGACCAACCGCGAGGCCGAGCAGGGCGCCCGTCGGGAGGTACGGGCACTGGAGAGGGAGTGGGGCAACTCCGCGGGTCCGGCGGCTCCGGCGAACCCGGAGGACGCTTCCGGGCCCGGCGACTCCGCGCCCCTGACCGGCTCCGCCGGCTCCGCCCGCACTCACCGCGGCGGCACCGGCTCGAACACGCCCGGTCGGTCCCAGGCGTACGCCGTCCTCGGCATCCCCTCGCTCGGTCTCCGCGTCCCCGTCGCCGAGGGCGTCGGCAAGGCGGCCGTACTCAACAAGGGGTACGTCGGTCACTACCCCGGCACTCAGCAGCCGGGCCAGGCCGGTAACTTCGCCGTCGCCGGGCACCGCAACACCCACGGCGAACCCTTCCGGTACATCAACCGGCTGCGGCGCGGGGACACCGTCCGGGTCGAGACGGCCGACGCGGTGTACTCGTACACCGTCGACCGGACACTCCCTCGGACCTCCGCCCGCGACGACGGCGTGATCAGGGCCGTCCCCCGCTCCACCGTCAGGCCGGGCTACGGCTATCGCGCCCCGGGCCACTACCTCACCCTCACCACCTGCACCCCGGAGTACACCTCCCGCTACCGGCTGGTCGTCTGGGGCGTGCTCACGTCGGTACGGGCCCGCTGAGCCGAGCCCGGCGCCACGCCGCGTCGGGCGGCACGTTTCGGACGTCCTGCGTGGGTGTCCTGTGGCGGACATCCCGTATCGGGCATCCTGTATAAACGAACAGCAGCGCGGACTGTCAGCAGACAGTCGCAAGGCAGGCCGCGAGACGGTCACAAGACGGTCGTACGACAGTCGTACGAGAGGAGGCGTGGGCATGATCCGGAGCTGGAGTCCGGTCCGGATGGACGCACGTGCCGCCGCCGCGCTGTTCCTGCTCCTCATCGAGGTCGCGCTGCTCGACGCCGGCAGCCTCACCGCCGCCGTCGCCCTCGCGGCGACCGCGGCAGCCGCGGCCGGGTCCGCGTTCGCCGCCTGCTCGCTCATCGCCTCACGCTGCGCGCCCGCAGTGCCGCCCACCCGGGTCCGTACGGCCATCCGCGACCGCGCCCGCCGTACGGCCTTCCTGTCGCAACGGGACCCCGACGCCCGCGGCCGTACCCGCCCCCGCGCCCCGGGACTCGCCCTCCCGACGACCACCGCGTAGGGCACACAGCACCCGTCCGCACAGGGGTTCGATCGCACTCGAACCCGACCGCACATGTGCTCCCACGCGGGTCGTCACGCCGGATCTCCCCTCATTCCTGATTCCCGGCACGACGAGACCCCTCGGAGGGCTCTTCCATGTTCAGCTTCCTGTCCGCCTTCATGTCCGCTTTCGCGAGCCTGGTCGAACATCTCGCCGATCTGCTCCAGCCCCTCTTCCACGCGTCCTCGGCGGCCGTCGCGATCATCGTGTTCACCGCGCTCGTACGACTCCTCGTGCACCCCCTGTCCCGGGCCGCGGCGCGTGGCCAGCGGGCGCGCGCCGTGTTGCAGCCGAGGGTCGCCGAGCTGCGGAAACGGCATGCGAAGGACCCGAAGAAGCTCCAGCAGGCGATCATGGCGCTGCACGCCGAGGAGAAGGTCTCGCCGCTGTCCGGATGCCTCCCGAGTCTGTTCCAGCTCCCCGCGTTCTTCCTGCTCTACCACCTCTTCTCCAACCGGGAGATCGGCGGCCGGACCAACGGTCTCCTCACCCACCGGCTGTTCGCCGCGCCGCTCGGCGGGCGGTGGGCCGACGCGCTCGGCGGGGACGGGCTCCTCGGGGCCGCCGGGCTCGTCTACCTCGGGCTGTTCGTGCTGGTCGGAGCCGTCGCCACCTTCAATTACCGGCGGATGAAGCTGGTGATGGCGGCCAGCCCGATGACGGTGACCACCGGAGACGGTGAGCCGTTGCCCGGGCTCGCGTCCGCCGCGAAGTTCGCGCCCTTCATGTCCTTCCTCACGCTGTTCTCGGTTGCCGTGATGCCACTGGCCGCCGCGCTCTACATGGTGACCAGCACCACCTGGAGCGCCGTCGAGCGGGCGGCGCTCTACCGCTGGCAGCTCGCGCCGGGGGCAGGGGCCGCGGTGGCCGCAGGGGCGGAGGCCTCGGGGTCGGGGTCCGCCGGGTCCGCCGCCCGGTCCACTACGTGAACGGGTATTGCGGACAGGCCGCCGACCTTGGACGATCGAGACGATCGATCAGTCCTCCGATGAATATCGATGAATGGCCGGCGAATACCGGTGAGTGTCGGCGGAGGACGCGACCGGGAACGTAAGCGAGAGAGAGAACGATCATGAAGCTGCTGCGAGTCGGTACGGCAGGGTCGGAGCGGCCCGCGCTGCTCGACGCCGAGGGAAACCTGCGCGACCTGTCGGGGATCGTCCCGGACATCGACGGAGCCCTGCTCGCCGACGACGCGGCCCTCGACCGGATCCGGTCCGCCGCCGACGCCGGTGAGCTGCCCGTACTCGACGCGACCGGACTGCGCGTCGGTCCGCCGCTGGCCCGCGTCGGCAAGATCGTGTGTGTCGGGCTCAACTACCACGACCACGCCCGCGAGACGGGCCTGGAGCCTCCCGCCGAGCCGGTGCTCTTCTTCAAGGCCGCGGACACGGTCGTCGGGCCGTACGACACGGTGCTCGTGCCGCGCAAGTCCGAGCAGACCGACTGGGAGGTCGAACTCGCGGTAGTCATCGGACGTACGGCCCGTTACCTCGACTCGCACGAGGAGGCGCTCGCGCATGTCGCGGGGTACGCGATCTCGCACGACGTCTCCGAGCGCCACTTCCAGTTGGAGCGGGGCGGCACCTGGGACAAGGGGAAGAACTGCGAGACGTTCAACCCGCTCGGCCCCTGGCTGGTGACCGCGGACGAGGTGCCGGACCCGCAGCAGCTCGGGCTGCGGCTGTGGGTGAACGGCGACCTGAAGCAGAACGGGACGACCGCCGAGCAGATCTTCGGGGTCGCCGAAGTCGTGCGGTACGTCAGCCAGTTCATGACCTTGTACCCGGGTGATGTCATCAACACGGGTACGCCGGCCGGGGTTGCGCTGGGTGAGCCCGACCCCAAGCCGTTCCTTCGGGCCGGGGATGTTGTCGAGGTGGAGATCGATGGCCTCGGCAGGCAGCGTCAGGAGTTCAAGGACGCGTAGCCGCTCCGCTGGGGGCTGGATATTCGGCTGCGGGTCAGTGGGGGCTGGTCGCGCGGTTCCCCGCGCCCCTATGAGTGGGCCGCGTCCCTCATAGGGGCCGCGGCCCTGTCGGGGGCCCCGTCCGCCACCGACCTGATCAGTTCCCTCAGCCTTGTCACGTACAACCGCATGTTCTTCTGGGCCACGTCCGTGTCCGGGTAGCGGGCGGCGAACTGGAGGCCCTCGTGGAGGCGGGTGACCCAGGCGCACACCTGGTCGCCGTACGAGACGCGGATCAGCCCGTACGCCTTCAGGTCGGCCCAGCGTTCCGAGCCCGCGATGCCCCGGGTGTCGACGAAGGAGACGATCGAGTACAGGTCCGGTGAGGTGGGCCGGAAGTCGGAGCCCAGGAGCTTCAGCACCCGGGCGATGGGCATCCTCGACAGGGGGCGTTTCGCCCGCAGCGCGGTGCGGACCAGGTCCAGCGCGCCGTCGAAGTCCGACACCTGGCCCACCGGGATCTCCAGCGGCGCGCCGCCCACGTACCAGCCCACCGAGTCCGACCACTCCGACCTGGCCCGGGTGTGGAACGGCACGACCGTGCGGTACACCTGCTGGCCGCTGATCTCGCGCACGATGAGGGCGGTGGCCGCGAGGATACCGATCATGCTGCCGCCGTACGGACGGCAGTACGCCTCGAAGGCCGCCGCGTCCGCGTCGTCGGTGAGCCACTCCCGCATCAACTTCTGCGTGGGGAGCGGTCCTTCGGGGTCGAGGCCGAGGTCGACGGGGAAGTTCGGCAGCTTTCCGTCGCAGCGGGCGATGAACTCCCGCCACTGGGCGACGATCGAGTGGGTCTCGTCGATCCCGTCGGCGTGCGTACGCTCGCTCGCGCAGAAGTCGACGTAACTGGCGACCGGCGCCGTGTCGACCGTCCCGCCGTCGAGGCCGGCCGTGTAGAGCTGGTGGATCTCGTCGACGATACGGAAGATCGAGTACGAGTCCACGTTGGTGTGGTCGAACGCCATGCAGACGCTGGTGCAGTCGTCCCTGACGACCGCCGTGTAGATGAAGTTCGGCCAGGTCAACGCGTCCGCCGCGATGTCGAACCGATCCTGCAGATAGCGCGCGAGCACCGCCCCGTCCCGGAAGTCACCGACGTCCTCGCGGTGCAGGACGACGGCCTCGGGGGCGAGTGTGAAGCGCCGCAGTTCGTCGCTGGGAGCGGATGCGGGAGGGGTGTGGGTGCCGGGCGCGGTGTCGGGAGAGGCGGGCGGGGCATCCGCCCAGCGGAAACCGCTGCGCAGCGTCTCGTGCCGCAGTGTCCAGGTCCGCAACGCGCCCTGGAGGACGTCGAGATCGACCTGCCCGGGGATGTCGAAGGCCGTACCGAGCCACGTCGGCACGAACAGGCCGTCCTCACGCACTGTTCGCGCGGTGCGAACGTGTGCCTCCTGTACGTAGGCGGGTGGACGGGTGTCCTCCGGCAGTTCGGCGACGCTCTCGACGGTCGTCGGATGCAGGGTCCAGGTCACGAGCCGTCCGGGCCGGATCTCGCAACGGTGGATATCGGTCAATCGCACGGGACTTCTCCGTTCGCATGCGTGTCACCGGGCTCCTGGATCCCGCCCGATGACACGTGCAGACCAACGACCGGATGCGTCCGAAGGAAACGCCACAGCGCAAACGCCATGGCTGAAACGCCATACCCAGAGGGGGCTTCAGGCGGCCTCAGGCGGCTTCCGGCAGCCTCACGGCTTCAGCAGGGCGGCCAGCCGGCGCCAGCCGTCGCGGGGGAGGACGTCCCTGGGTCCGCCCTCGACGACCTGGAGGGTGACATGGTCCGCGCCCGCCGTGTGGAAGGCGTCGATCCGCTCGCGGATGCGGTCCTCGTCGCCCCACGCGAACACCGCGTCGACGAGACGGTCGCTGCCGCCGTCCTCGATGTCGTCCTCGGTGAAGCCGATGCGCAGGAAGTTGTTCGTGTAGTTCGGCATGGTCAGATAGATGGCGAGGGCGCCGCGTGCGATCGTGCGGGCCCGGTCCGGGTCCGTCTCCAGGACGACCTTCAACTCCGGTGCCAGCAGCGGGGATTCGCCCAGCGTCGCGCGGGCCTGCGCGGTGTGCTCGGGGGTCACGAGGTACGGGTGCGAGCCGACGGCGCGGTCCCGCGAGAGCCCGAGCATCTTCGGGCCGAGCGCGGCCAGCACCCGGCGTTCGGCGGGCAGCCCGGCCGCGTCCAGGACGTCCAGGTATTCGACCATCGAGGCGTACGGGCGACGGTACCGTTCCGCCTGCCCGGCGTGGCTCACCCCGAGGCCGAGCAGGAAGCGGCCGGGGTGGGCCGCCTCCAACTCCGCGTAGGCGGACGCCGCTTCGGTCGCCTCACGCTGCCAGATGCTCTGGATGCCGGTCGCCACCACGAGCCGTGAGGTCGCCGCGATGAGCGGAACGGCGTGCCGTACCTCCGGGCTGCCGCCCAACCAGACGGCACCGAAGCCCAGTTCCTCCAGTTCGGCGGCGGCCTCGGCCCGCTCGGTGACCCCCTCGGGGGCCTCCGAACGCAGCCCGAAACTCCAGATGCCGTACCGCCCGACGGTGTTCTTCAACGAGCCGACCCGCGAGGCGCTGACGCCGGTGCTGACCTGGTTCATGGGTTCCGTGTCCCTCCATTGCCGCCGCTACTGACCAGCTGAAACGGAGGGTGCCTCAGGATAATTCCCGTCACGCCCGACGTACGTCGCTCACATCTTGAGGTGGATCTCCAGGGCCTCCACCACCAGCCGGTGGTCCTGGAGCTGGGGCAGCCCCGACACCGTCACCGCCCCGATCACCCCGACGCCCTCGACCGTGATCGGGAACGAGCCGCCGTGGGCCGCGTACCTGTCGAGGTCGAGGCGCGAGCTGTCCTCGAACGTCGTGCCCTTGGCGCGGAAACGGGCGCCCACGAGATAGGAGGGGGCGCCGTAGCGCTCCACCACCCGGCGCTTGCGGTCGATCCAGGCGTCGTTGTCGGGGGTCGAGCCGGCCAGGGCGGCGTGGAAGAGCTGCTGACCGGCCCGGTGGATGTCGATCGCCACCGGCGCCTGCCGCTCCCGCGCCAGCTCCACCAGCAGCGAACCCAGCGCCCACGCGTCCTCGTTATCGAACTGGCGGAACACCAAGTGCCGTTGCTCCGCTTCGAGTTCCTCGACGCTCGGGGTGAGTTCGGGCGCGATGCGCGGCCCGAGCGAGGGCTGTCCGCCCGTCTTGTGCCCGCTGGTCCTCTGACTGGTCATCGCAGGGTCACCGTCACCTTCTCGTTCGCGGAACGCCGGGCCGCCTCCAGTACGTCGAGGGCGGCTGCCGCCTCCAGCGCGGTCACCGGGTTGGGGCCGCCGTCGCGCAGGGCCGCGGCGATCGCAGAGTAGTACTTCTCGTACGCCCCCGGAAGCGTCGGTTCCGGCCGCCCGCCCCCGGTGAGCGGGGACTCCCCGGC
>NZ_LIQQ01000780.1 GCF_001418565.1 Streptomyces graminilatus
GCCCCCACCCGCTCTTCGCCGGCCTCGTCAAGGCCGCCGTCCAGCGCAAGACGGGCAAGTAGCGCGAGGGCTGTACGGTGACCGGGGTGCGTGCCCTCGGGGGTGCGTGCCCCGGTTCTGCGTGCCGGTCCCAGGGCCGGTTTCTCGGGTACGGGCGGTGTACGGGCGGGTGCTGGATGCGGGAGGACAAGTCGACATGACCACCATCAAGGACACTCCGGAGGAGTGGGAGATCCGGGCGACCGCGACCCCCTTCGTGGGCAACAAGACCTCCGTGCGCACCGACGAGGTGGTCATGCCCGACGGCTCGGTGGTGAACCGCGACTACCAGGTCCACCCCGGTTCCGTGGGCGTCCTCGCCCTCGACGACGAGGGCCGGGTCCTGCTGATCCGCCAGTACCGCCACCCCGTGCGCCAGCGGCTCTGGGAGATCCCGGCCGGCCTGCTCGACGTACCCGGCGAGAACCCGCTGCACGCCGCCCAGCGCGAGCTGTACGAGGAGGCGCACGTCAAGGCCGAGGACTGGCGGGTGCTGACCGACATCTACCCCACGTCCGGCGGCTGCGACGAGGCCGTACGGATCTTCCTGGCCCGGAACCTGTCCGAGGCCGAGGGGCAGCGCTTCGAGGTGGAGGACGAGGAGGCCGACATGGAGTACGCGCGCGTGCCCGTCGACGAGCTCGTCCGGGCTGTCCTCGCCGGCGAACTGCACAGCAGCTGCCTTGTCGTGGGCGTCCTTTCGCTGGTGGCCGCCGAGAAGGGCGACGGACTCGACGCGCTGCGCCCGGCCGGGGCGCCGTGGCCGGCCCGGCCCTTCGAGGCCTGATACGAGGCCTGATACGAGGCCTGGAATCCGCCGATCCGAGGCTTGAGGGGCTCTTCGGGGCCGCCCCTCGCGTCCGATATGACCATCGCCTGATCCGATCGGGCGACCTGCTCGCCGTGCTCCGCACGGATCGTCGCAGAGCGTGAACTAGGCTCTGGAAACGCCCGAACCGGAGTCCCGGCGGGCTTGCGCGTGCAGGTGGACGGGAGTGTGGCCCGTGGCGGACCAGGCGGTGGACACAGGCGGCACGAAGCTGTCGGGAAACGATCGGCCGCCCCTTTTGACGAATAGTCAGTTCCTGGGCAGGACGCGAGAGTTGAAGGAACTGCGCGCCGACATCGAGCGCACCGGACTCGACACTCTCGCGGGCCGCAAAGCGCCACGCGCGCGCGTGCTGCTCATCGCGGGCAAGCCCGGCTCGGGCCGCAGCGCGCTCGCCGCGGAACTGGCCCGGCAGGTCGCGGACAGTTACCCGGACGGTGTGCTGCGCGCCCGGCTCAGCGAACCCGACGGCACCCGCGTGCCGACCGAACGCACCGCCCGCGAACTGCTCACCGCCCTGGAGCTGCCCACCCCGCCCGGCGCCGGCGAGGACGAACTGTCCGAGGCGCTGCGCGACGCGCTGGCCGACCGGCGGATGCTGCTCCTGCTCGACGACGCGGCCGA
>NZ_LIQQ01000781.1 GCF_001418565.1 Streptomyces graminilatus
CGGAGGGACCGAGCCCAGTCCCCGCTCCGCGGGGACTGGGCTCGGTCCCTCCGGGACCGGATCCGCTTCGCGGATCGGGTTGGCTTCGTCGGTGCGGTGTCCCGATCGCTCCGCGATCGTGCCTCCTCCCCGACTGGTGTTGGTTTTGGAGTGCAACTTGACTGGGGTGGAGGTTAGTTCGGCTAGCGGGAGGGGCGGCTGGGCGGGGTCGCGTCTGATGGGGTGTTTCTTGACGTGTCGTCAAGTGGGTGGTTGGGCGTTGAGCAGGGTCGGTCTGGTCTATCGCCTGCTTCCTTCGCTCTAAACTTTGGGATATTCGAGTTCTTCCTCTCCCCCGCTACACCCCGGCTACACCGCGACCGACCTCAACGCTCACAGCGGCCCCCAAACCGTCACCGAGGGCACGGACGCGATCGTCGCCCTTGCCACCGAGGAGCCCGGCGCCAGCACCGGACGCTTCATCTCCCGCCATGGCGAGATCGCCTGGTCCTGACACCGGCCATGCCGGATCAGCCATTTCAGGTGACGAGGAACCCACGAAGTCGTTGCAGCATTCGGCGTGGCTCCAAGGCACAGATCGCATCATGATCAATCTGCGGGAGTCGCCCTCGCGGCGGGGCCCGGACCAGTAGACGTTCTTGCGTGACACGCGTGCAACTGACGGACGAGGAGTGGGAGTTCATCGGGCCGTACCTGCCGATCGGCGCGTATGGCCCGTACCCCGAACGGCTACGGCATCAGTTCGAAGGCGTGATCTGGCGGTTCAAGACCGGCGGGCAGTGGCGGGAGATGCCCCAGGAGTTCGGCGCGGTGGTGGTCGGCCATGGCGTAGCCGACGACCTCGCGGGTGGCCAGGTCGAGCCAGCAGGCGAGGTAGAGCCGGCCCTCGGCGGTGGGCAGGCAGGTGATGTCGCCGACCAGCTTGGTGCCGGGGTGCTCGGCGTGGATGCCTCTGCGGGCGGCCTCGCCCTCGCGCCAGGCGTAGTAGTAGGAGGAGCGGGCCACGTGCAGCACCCGGCACAGCAGGAGGATCGGGTAGTGTCCACGATCAAGGGGAAGCTTCACCTGGTCCAACTCCCGCCGCCGCGCCAGCCACCGGAGCGGCTACGTCGCGCACATGCACGTCACGTGAAGCATCAGGTCAGCCATCTTCCACCCAGCTCCACCGCCGGTAAAACTGACGAAGCGCACCGGATGTCGGGCCGGCTGGGTAAGCCGTGGGCGGTCGTCCACGACAACGCCCGTATCCCGGCGGACTTCCGGCTGTACCTGACCGCGACCCCGCGCATTCTCGCCGCGCCTCGGCCGCAGAAGGGCGCGGACGGCCAGGAGCTGGAGATCGCGAGCATGACCGACGACCCGGACAGCACGTAC
>NZ_LIQQ01000782.1 GCF_001418565.1 Streptomyces graminilatus
CTATAGTTCTCATGAGGCCGGGCCAAGTCGCCGGCCGACCCCATCCATCCGCAGCGCACTCGGGGGGACACGCATGTCCGCGACCGCCACGAACACCAGGTCCGGCCTGATCGCCTCGGCGGTCGCCACGCCGGGTCTCACCCGGCCGCATCTCATCCGCATCTGCGACTTCGAGACCACCGGAGACCAGCAGGGTGGCACCTGCGTCCGTTGCGGAGCTCACGGCGAGCTCTCCGCGCTGCGGAACCTCGCGCCGAGCGCGTACGGCTGCCAGCCGGGCATTGAGCCGTTCGTCAGCCCCGCGCCGCTCTGGCTGTAATCACCAGCCCCACCGGGCGGGCGCCCACTGTGCGCCCGCCCTTCCAGTCCCCCGCACCTCTCCACCGAAAGGGCTCACCATGACGCACTCCGCCGCCCCCTCCGTCGGCTGGTACCAGTACAGGGGTTCAACGGGCGGACGCGGCCTCAGTGAAGCGCACGTCGTCCATGCTCAGGCTGACCACAATCCGACGGAGTACAACGACGACGAGTCGCTCACAATCACCTTCAGCCGCACGGGCCGGACCACCCACTACCGGCCCGCCACGGCGGACGACGTGACGGAAATCAGGGCGGAGAACCGCGCCAGGATCGACGGCAACGCGCGGCTCGGTGTGGCTGTGGCGGAGTTGCTCCGGACCTCGGGTGTCTGTATGGCCCGATGGATGCAGCGTGGAGGAAGCGGCGTCTACGTCCACACCGCCGGTAGCGAGGTGGCCGTGTGGTGGTGGTACTCCACCGAGGCGGAGCGAAAGGACTCTCCCGCTCCTTGGACCGGCGGAGAGGGCGAAGGTGTGCGAGCGCAGGTTGTCGCCGTCTTGGACGGAGCCGGGCTCCGCTACTCGTCCAAGGGGTCGGACCTCGTGCTGACCATCGAAGACAACCCGAAGATCTGACCCCGTCGACGAAGGGACCTTGCTGTGCCCATTGACCCGCTCCTGGACTTGCTCGACCGCGCTGCGAAGGGGGATGCGGCGGCGGCCGCCGATTTTCGGAAGGTGCGGGCTGCGCGCGTCCGGGCCCGTGAGCGTTTCAGCGAGAGTGGTCGGGCCGCCGCGTGGCGCATGATCCGGGCCTCCGAGTAGAAGCACTGCCCCGCCCTCTGCCCTGTTCAGCGAGACCCTGAACAGGGCACCCTCTTTTGTCGCGTTATGCAGCGATCCTTGGTGGGGGAGGTGCCGCCCCCATGCGGTACGCCGATTCCCGGCTATGGCCCGCAGGTGACACGGCCCACGGTGCCCCCCTCCTTCCGGGGTACGTCGCTAGTCCCCTCCTGGTTCATGGACGGTCGTCTTTCTTCGTCTCTTCCATCCGGCTGTCATCGTTGTTCTGTCCTGTCGATTCGATTCTCTCTGTTGCTCTGTTCCTCTGCTGTTCTGGTTGCACTTGTCCTTCTTCCGGTTCGTCTCCTCTACTCGCTTCTCTTGTCGTCATGCTTCCGATCTCCTTCTCTCTCCTTCTCTCTCCTTCTCTTCCTGCTCTCCCTCGTTCTCTCTATCTGTCTTCTTCTCTGGTGTCTTCATTTACTTTTAGGTCTCTTAGAGAAGTAGTCGGCGGGCCTCTCTCCCCTTGTCCATGCTCCTGACGTGCCGTTTCTCTGTCTGCGCGGGAAGGGGTGAGGCAAGTTGCAGAGCAAGTAGCAGGGAAAGTTGAGAGGTCTGTTGTAGAGCGCGTTGTGGGGCAAGTTGTAAGGCAATCCCCCGTCCGAGGGGAGGAGAGACCTCCTCCCCTCGCTTCTCTGTTGCCTGGCCTGCTGGGAGGGAGAAATCACTGTTCCCTGACTAGGCGTCGGATTTTGCAGGTGGGGGAGATTTCTCCGCCCTCGCGCTACGGGAGAGGAGAAATCTCCTGCCTGGGGCCTGGTGGACTGAGCGAATACTGGAGGGAGATTTCTCCTCCCGGACCCGTCGAGGGGAGATGTCTCCCCAGTCTCGCGGGGCGGGGGTGGCTTCCAGCGTCTTGGGCCGCGCGGTGTCCGTCGGCCTTCGGCTGCCGTGCGCAGGGGGCTGCACCGGGGCCGGCCTCTGAACTGGTGCTGTGGCGAGGCTTGGAGGAGCTGGCGATGCCGACGCCCCACGGGCGCGGCCACAGGCCGTCGGCATGAGAGTCGGGAAGTTCCGGTATCTGTGACCCATCGATGGCGCCGGACACGGGGCGGCGTGCGAGCTGGGGCTTCGGCCGGGAGCGGCGTGTGTGAGGCGCAGCGCCGGATTTCGGTGTTTCGGCTCGGTGCGCTGGGGCGTGGTTGTGGGTCGCGGGCTCAGGCGAGGACAGTCCGCGCTTCTCCGTCGCCGTCGTGTCCGCCTGCTCAGTCCGCAGGGGGTCGGCCTCGTCCTGGTCGTGGAGATCGTGGACTGGATCCAGGAGG
Source organism: Streptomyces graminilatus (assembly GCF_001418565.1). Taxonomy (GTDB): domain Bacteria; phylum Actinomycetota; class Actinomycetes; order Streptomycetales; family Streptomycetaceae; genus Streptomyces; species Streptomyces graminilatus. The sequence goes on from NZ_LIQQ01000782.1 coordinate 2,408, forward strand.
CAGGTGCGGGCGGTCGTGTTGTCGAGGGTGACGGGAGATTTCCCCTCCCCGGGTGCTGACTGGTTGCTACGGTCCCGCTCATGACGCTGCCCGTGCCTCGTGCTGTCGACCTACGTCGGGAATCGCTCGACGGAGTGCTGGACCGTGTGGAGCGAGCGCTCCACGTGCGTCTCGCCCGGGAAACGGTGGTGCGCAAACGCCGGACGGTCGGCGCTCGGACGGATCGCGGTACCTGGGTGCGGATCGAGCGGCGGGGGTTTGACCGGATCGGTGCCCAGGGGTGGAACGGCCCCGAATCCGCTGCCGTTCTGAGCGGAGTCGTCATGCCCTCGTGGCATGCAGGGTTCGTATGGCGGGAGCCGGGTGAACCAGTGATGTGGCGGGCGGACGAGATGGAACTGGTCAACGCCTCGCCGGTCGGCCGGGCCGCTCTCGTGATCGAAGACCCTCGTCTCCCGGATGCGTGGTGGTCCGCGCTGGGCGCTTCTCTGGACGCGCTCGCTGCCCAGTCCGCGCCCCGGCTCGCCACGCCGGACACCGAGACCATCACCCAGGAGCTGGTGACCTCGGCCCTCGGGGAGGCCTTCCCCGAGGTGACCGACACGACGGTGGTGGAGTGGCGGCCGGCTCACGCCGATCTGACGTGGGCGAACGTGACCGGCCCGCCGTTCTGCATGATCGACTGGGAGGACTGGGGCATGGCGCCGCGCGGGCTGGACGCGGCCACGCTGTGGGGCAATTCCCTCGCCGTCCCGGCCTTGGCGGAGCGAGTGTGGAGCGAGCGACGGCCGGACCTGGAGTGCAGGTCCGGCCGGCTGATGGCGCTGTTCTTCTGCGCGAGGGTTGCAGGGCCGCACGCGGACCCCGCGGATCCCCGGCTGGAGCCGGCCCGGAAGGAAGCTACGCGGATCGTTGCTGGGCTTCACGATTAGGGGCAATGTCCCAGGCTGTCGCCCGCGTTGACCGTCATCCGGCCACTGGCCAGCCGTCGAACGAAAGGATCGAGCCCCCGTCCAGGTATCGCTTCACGGCGACCAGGGTGGTGTGCGTAAAGGGCTGCGGAAGGTCGTCCGGCGGCACCCACGCAATGGTGTCGTGCTTGTGCGGTTCCGCGTTGCGGGGAGTACCGCTCCAGCGCTCGGTGTGGAAGACCAGGGCCATGAACATCCCCGGGACCTCCTCTCCCCAGCGGCCATGGACGACGTGGACGAGGTGCAGGTCCGCCTCGGCGACCACGACGCCCGTCTCCTCCTTCAGTTCCCGTACCGCGGTGGCGGTGATCGGCTCCTGAGGCTCTCCCTTGCCGCTGGGGACGTCCCACTCCCCGGGCGCGAAATCCAGGTGACGGCTACGCCGCAGGATGAGGAGTCTGCCGTCGTCGGGATCCGTGACGAGAACGGCGGCGATGAGCCGCGTCGTCATCGGTTCGCTCTTCCACCGTGCCGCCGGCTGATCGGACTCAGTCAACCGCTTCCTCCAGACGATCTTGAGGGCATGGGAGTGCTATGCCCATCGCAGCAGACGGGTCAGTCTGCCGCAGAAGCCGTACGGTCCGCCTCGGTATTTCGCCGCACGTTCGCCCGGCAAATGACACCTTCGGGCGACCAGTTGGGGGCTGGTTCACTGGCCGGGCCGGTGCAGGGGGAGTTCGCGGATGCTCTTCGAAGCGCGCCGGGCGAGCCGAGGGCTGCCCCGGCGGTGACTGGCGTCGGAGCCGGGGCATCGCGCGGCACCCTTGGGGAATTGGAGCGGCGTAGCGGGCTGGGGAAGGGCTCGTCCTCTGCTGAGTGCGTGCAGGCTGGGTTCCGGGCCGGCTGTTGGGCTGCGGGCGGAGCGACAGGGTGAGGGCTGCGCGGACGCGGTCGTTGACGGTCGCGGAGCCGGGCCTCAGTTGTCTTCTGGCGGTGGGACTCGCTCGAAGCCGAGGGCGTGCATGGTCTCGTTCTCCCAGTCCTCGAAGAGCCGGGGCAGTGCGTCGGGGTCTCGGTCGGGGTCGAGGTGCCACCACAGGAAGGCTGCGGCGGCGGGGCGGTCGGTGTCGCAGGCGGGGCAGAGTTCCATCATCACGTTGATCATTCCCGGCCCTTTCCAGATCAGCGTCAGATCGCCGCCGCACCGGGAGCACCCTTGCCGTGGCCTGTCCGCGTTGCTGCGACGCGCGTAGGCCGCCAGCTGCTCCAGCTGTTCATCGCTCGTGGAGTCGAGTGCCCCGTCGATGTTCATGAACCGGGTGAACGAACCGTCAGGACGTACGGAGTAGCGCCAGGTGAGGGACATGCGGACCGCCTGTTCGAGGGGAGCGTGACGCGGATGGACACGATCCGTCCGCCTGCGGCCCGGCGTCAAGGGGACGGCGAGGCTGTCCAGACCCGCTGGGAGGGCGGTGAATGAGGGCGGCGGCGACGCCCTCGGCGTTCCGCAACCGGTCACAGCATGAGGTCGGTGTTCGTGCTCCGCCGCCCCCGGATCGGACGCCGGTCGGCGCCTCAGGACTTGGGAGGGAGGGTGAGGGTGACCTCACCGGCGGTGGTCTTGAGGGTGAGGGTGGTCTCTCCGCGGCCGATGGCGCGATCGATCTTCTTGATCTCTGCCCAGGTGAAGCCCACGCGGCGGTACTTGTTCCGCTGTCTCGGCCGCATGTGCTGGATGTCTTCTTTTGAGGCTGTGGTCATCCCCGGGTGCCACGGCTGGGCCGGGCCGCTAGTCATCGTGGGCATGGCTGTCCTCTCTCACCCAGATCGGCGGCGCGTCGTCCGCGTAGTGCTCCCGTGCCCGCGGCTGGAGCTCGGTGGCCGTCGGCGGGATGAGGGCCTTGGCGGGCCGCTCGGGCGGGGCATGGACCACCGTGTGC
>NZ_LIQQ01000783.1 GCF_001418565.1 Streptomyces graminilatus
GTAGGTGTACGACTGCTGGAAGCCGATCTGGGCCAGCGTGCGCATCATCGCCGGGCGGGTGAACGCCTCCGCCAGGAAGATCACGTCCGGGTCGGTGCCGTTGATCTCCGCGATCACCCGCTCCCAGAACACGACCGGTTTCGTGTGCGGGTTGTCGACCCGGAAGATCCGCACCCCGTGCGCCATCCAGTGCCGCAGCACCCGCACCGTCTCCGTGACCAGACCCGGCAGATCCGCGTCGAAGGCGATCGGGTAGATGTCCTGGTACTTCTTCGGCGGGTTCTCCGCGTACGCGATCGTCCCGTCCGGGCGGTGGTGGAACCACTGCGGATACTTCTCCACCCAGGGGTGGTCGGGGGAGCACTGCAACGCGAAGTCCAGTGCAATCTCCAACCCGTGCCGGGCGGCTTCGGCGACGAAGAAACCGAAGTCCTCCATGGTGCCCAGCTCCGGGTGCACGGCGTCATGGCCGCCGTCCGCCGAACCGATCGCCCACGGCACCCCCACATCCCCCGCCGACGCCGACAGCGTGTTGTTCGGCCCCTTGCGGAACGTCCGCCCGATGGGGTGGACCGGCGGCAGGTAGACCACGTCGAAGCCCATCGCGGCGATCGCCGGCAACCGCCGCGCCGCCGACCGGAACGTCCCGTGCGGCCGCTCCCGCGTCCCCTCCGACCGCGGGAAGAACTCGTACCACGCCCCGTACAACGCCCGCTCCCGCTCCACCACCAGCGGCAACGGCTCACTCGACGTCACCAGTTCACGCAACGGATACCGGGCGAGGATCTTGTCCACCGCCGGGGTCAGAGCCGGTGCGAGACGGTCCGCGACAGGAAGCGAGTCGTCGCCCAGGGCGCGCGCCGCGGCCAGTACGGCACTCCGGTCCGCCCGTTCCGGCACACCCTCGGCGGCCCGCTCGTACAGCAGCGCGCCCTCCTCCAGCACCAGCCCGACGTCGATGCCCGCCGGAATCTTGACGCCCGCGTGCCGGCGCCAGGTGCTGATCGGGTCGTCCCATGCCTCGACCCGGTAGGTCCAGCGGCCCACCGCGTCCGGGGTGACGTCCGCGCCCCAGCGGTCGGTGCCCGGGGCCAGTTCGCGCATCGGTGTCCAGGGGCCCGGCCGGCCCTCCGGGTCGCACAGCACCACGTTCGCGCCGACCGCGTCATGGCCCTCGCGGAAGACCGTCGCGCTGACCTGGAAGGTCTCACCCACGACGGCCTTGGCCGGGCGTCTGCCGCTCTCGACGGCAGGGCCCACATCCCGAACCGGGATGCGGCCGATGGCCGGGGTCGGGCTCATGGGTCTCACCTCTGTGGTGTGCTGGGCCGGGATCGGGAGTGTGGGTGTGGGCGTCGCGGGTGGCGCTATCCGCTCGCCGGGGAGCGCTGCACGGCCGGGGCGGCATGGCCGGTGAAACGGTCCGCGTGGGCGCGTCCGGCCTGCTCCCGGAGATACGCGACCAGGCTCGTGCGGAGATAGCGTTCGGCGGCGTGCGCCGCCTCCCGTGCGCAGCGTTTCCCCATCAGCACGCACAGGGTGTAGCCCGAGTCCTCGAAACTGTCGCGCGCCGAACGGTCGGACGGGGCCGCGAGCATGGCGCGCTCCCACGTCCGGTACCTGTCCAGTTGCCGGGCGACCTCGGCTTTGGCGGGCAACAGCATGATGCTGGTCCCCTTCCTCGTGACTAGGGCCTGTCGTTTGGATCACGTCTGGGCCGCGGGGTGTGGTGCGCACTCCCCCAGAGGGGGACCCCCATCGCGTCGACACCCTCCTCCGCCTTGCAGCTGCACGCACCACACCCCGCTCACCGGCAGACAAAGGCACCGCAACCCGAAACCGACGTGATCCAAACGACAGGCCCTACCGCTGCCGCGTTTCCACGGCGATACCTTCACTCATGGTGCACGCGCGGCGACCCAGCGTCCTGTTGGATCTTCAACCATTGCTGGTGGTGCTCGTGTTGCACGAATGGACTAGCGCTCGCACGCTGGAGCTGACTCAGAAGCGAACAGTGCTCACGCTTCGCGTTCGGGGCCCGGCCCCGCAGAGCGCGCGGAACGTGGGCCCGCCGTGAGGAGCCAACGAAGATGAAGACCGCAGAGTCCCGCTACTGCCACCTCGACGTGGAGGTCTGTCCCGAACGGGTCGGCCAGGTGGGCCGCATCCTGGCCGCCCATCTCCGCCTCTGGGGCCTGGAGCACCTCGCCGGGTCCGTCCGCCACGGCACCGAAGCGCTGTTGCGCGCCATCGACGAGCACGCGACCGACAAACAGGCGGTGATCGAGATGTGGTGGAACGGCGTCCACCTCATCACCGCCCTCGCCGAGAACGACCGCGACCTGCGCCTGGGCCGGGAACTCGGCGGCTGTCTGGCGTGGATCGCCGCGGTGAGCGACGGCTGGGGCTGCTGTGCCACCGGCACCGGTGCCAAGGTCATCTGGTTCTCGCGCCGGGCCCGCGCCTGCGACGACGCCCCCCTGCTCCCGGCCCCGCCCGACCCGACCCTGCGGGAGGTGCGCCAACTGCCCCGAGGGGGCCAGGCCGTCGCCGGTACGCGGAACAGGACGCCGGGCGTCCTGGCGGGCGCCTGACGGGAGGCAGCGGGCGGCCTGCTCAGCGCGGGAGACGCGAGGTCACCGTGAACTGTGCCCCGTCCGGGTCGCGCAGCACCGCCTCGTACCGCGCGGCACCGGAGTCGTACCGCAGGGCGCTGCCGCCGTTGTCCTCGGCGGCCTTCACACAGGCCGCCACGTCCTCGACCGCGAAGTGGACCTGCCAGTGAGGCCGGATCGTGGGGTCGGGCGCCGCCTCCAGGGCACCAGAGACGATGCGCGCCACCACATCGCCCCGGCTGCGCAGCACGACCTCGTTGCCCTCGTAGTGGACCTGGCAACCGCCGGGGCGGTCCGAGGCCCATTCCAGGATCTCGCCGTAGAAGATGGCCGCGTCGAACGCGTCGCGTGTGTGCAGCCGCACGAATGTCGGAGCCGCCCGCCGCCAGGCCTCCCAGCCGGCGAGCAGCTCACCCTCCCAGATCCCGAAGATCGCACCGTCGCGGTCGGCCAGCAGCGCCGCCCGGCCGGGCGG
>NZ_LIQQ01000784.1 GCF_001418565.1 Streptomyces graminilatus
GGGGCGACGGGGTGCGCACGCCCACGCGCGCGTGCGCACCCCGTCGCCCCACGGGCCCGCCCGACCCGCGCCGCTTGATGCCACGTAATGTGGACGCCCATGACCACCAGCAACAACCGTGAAGTCGACCCCGCGATCCGAGCGGAACTGGGCCGGTTGCGCGAGAGCATCGACAACATCGACGCCGCCGTCGTCCACATGCTCGCCGAGCGCTTCAAGTGCACCCAGCAGGTCGGCCACCTCAAGGCCGCACACCAACTGCCGGCCGCCGACCCGAACCGCGAGGCCGAGCAGATCGCCCGCCTGCGCCGACTCGCCGAGAGCGCCAACCTCGACCCCGCGTTCGCCGAGAAACTCCTCAATTTCGTGATCGCCGAAGTGATCAGACACCACGAGCGCATCGCCGAGGACACCCTCAACAGCGGGAAACCACCGGTGAACTGACCCCGGGGGCACCACAGCCGGATACGCGCGCCGGCGTGGGCGACGGCCGGCCACAGGGGAAGGCGGCGCCGGGCCATGCCGTCGGACACCAGGATCCTCATCCCCGACGGCCACGAGGACACCCTGTACGCCCCGGAGAGCGCCCGCGCCCCCGCGCGCCCGAGAAGACGTCCAGGCCCCGCGAACAGGCCCACAGGCCACACCAGGGGCAGGGGCGCGCACAGGGACAAAGGCCGTGTACCGATCCGCCCCTGTGCCCTGTCAGCGGCATCAGGCAGCATGTCCTCCATGTCCGTACTGACGCGCGACGAAGCGCAAGCCCGTGCCACCCTCCTGGACGTCCACCGCTACACGGTCGAACTCGACCTCACCACCGGGGACGACACCTTCGACTCCCGCACCGTGATCCGCTTCGCGGTGACGGCGGGCCACACCGGCGCGGACACGTTCGTCGAGGTCAGGCCCGCCGAGCTGCGATCGGCCACCCTCGACGGCCGGCCCCTGGACACCGGCACGCTCACCGACGGCCGACTGCCCCTGACGGGCCTCACCGAGGGCGAGCACGAACTGCGCGTCGACGCCGCGATGCGCTACTCCCGCACCGGCGAGGGCATGCACCGCTTCACCGACCCCGTCGACGACGAGACCTACCTCTACACCCAGATGTCCCTGGAGGACGCGGCAGCCGTCTTCGCCAACTTCAACCAGCCCGACCTCAAAGCCGTCTTCGAGCTCACCGTGCGCGCCCCCGAGGGCTGGACCGTCCTAGCCAACGGCATCACCACCGAGACCGCCGACGGACTCTGGCAGGCCGCCCCCACCCCCCGCATCTCCACCTACCTCGTCGCCGTCGCCGCCGGCCCCTGGCACTCCGTCCGCAGCGAACACCGCGGCCTCCCCTTCGGCCTCCACTGCCGCCGCTCCCTCGCCCCCCACCTCGACACCGACGCCGACGAACTCCTCGACATCACGCGCGCGTGCTACGACCGCTACCACGAGAAGTTCGAGGAGCCCTACCCCTTCGACTCCTACGACCAGGCGTTCGTCCCCGAGTTCAACTTCGGCGCCATGGAGAACCCCGGCCTCGTCACCTTCCGCGACGAGTTCGTCTACCGCTCCGCCGTCACCGACACCGAACGCCAGACCCGCGCCATGGTCATCGCCCACGAGATGGCCCACATGTGGTTCGGCGACCTCGTCACCCTCCAGTGGTGGGACGACATCTGGCTCAACGAGTCCTTCGCCGAGTACATGGGCTACCAGACCCTCAACGAAGTCGCCCCCGCGGGCCCCGGCGGGACTCCCCCCGCATGGCGGGGCACCGACACCTGGACCGACTTCGGCATCTCCCGCAAGGCCTGGGGCTACGACGCCGACCAGCGCCCCTCCACCCACCCCGTCGCCCCCGAGGCCGTCGACGACACCGCCGCCGCCCTCGTCAACTTCGACGGCATCTCCTACGCCAAGGGCGCCTCCGCCCTGCGCCAACTCGTCGCCTGGCTCGGCGAGAAGGACTTCCTGGCCGGCATCAACACCCACTTCGCCCGCCACCGCTTCGGCAACGCCACCCTCACCGACTTCATCGACTCCCTCGCCGCCGCCACCGAACGAGACGTCCAGGCCTGGGCCGACGCCTGGCTGCGCACCACCGGCGTCGACACCCTCACCCCCCGCCTCACCAACGGCGAGCCGGGCGCCTGCCACCTCACCGTCCGCCACGACGGCAGCCGCCCCCACCGCGTCGCCGTGGGCCTCTACGACCACGACGCCGCCGGCGACGGCACCCTCACCCTCCGCGAGCGCCGCCATGTCGACGTCCCCCAGGACGCCCCGGAGCCCATCGGCAAGCGCCCCGCCCTGCTCCTCGTCAACGACGGCGACCTCACCTACGCCAAGGTCCGCTTCGACCCCGAATCCTTCAAAACCGTCCGCACAGCCCTCTCCGGCCTCCCCGACCCGCTCACCCGCGCGGTCGTCTGGAACGCCCTGCGCGACGCCGTACGCGACGGCCAACTCCCGCCCGTGGACTACCTGGAGACCGTCCGCGCCCACCTCCCGCGCGAAACCGACCTCGCCCTCGTCCAAGGCGTCCTCACCTTCGCCTCGGCCACCGTCGCCGACCGCTACCTGCCCTCCGAGGAACGCCCCGCGGCCCTCACCACCCTCGCTTCCCTCTGCCGCGACCTCATCCGCCGCACCGAGGACGGCGACCACCCCGGCCTGCGCCTCATCGCCGTACGCCACTTCATCGACGTCGCCGCCCACCCCGACACCATCGCCGCCTGGCTCGCCGACGGCACCGTCCCCGGCGGCCCCGAACTCGACCCCGAACTGCGCTGGCGCGTCCTGGCCCGGCTCGCGGTCCTCGGCGCCACCGACGAGGCCGAGATCGACGCGGAACTCGCCCGCGACCCCAGCGCCTCCGGCCAGGAAGGCGCCGCCCGCTGCCGGGCCGCCCTGCCCGACCCCGAGGCAAAACTCCGCGCCTGGGAACAGATGTTCACCAGTGACACCCTCTCCAACTACCTCTTCGTGGCCACCGCCCAGGGCTTCTGGCAGCCCGAACAGACCGACCTCACCGAGGAGTACGCCAAGCGGTACTGGACCGACGCGGTCGCCGTCGCCGACCGCCGGGGCCCCGCCATCGCCGACGCCGCCGGCCGCTGGGCCTTCCCGGCCCACGCCGTCACCCCCGACACCCTCCGCCTCGGCGAGAAGTGCCTGCGCGACGCCGCCCCGATACCGTCCCTGCGCCGCAAACTCATCGACCAGCTCGACGACCTGGCCCGCGCACTGCGAGTACGGCAAGGGGCCACGGAAGAAACACGGGAACAGGCGTAACCACGCCACCAGGCCCCGGCACCACGACCGACTGGACGTGGTGCCGGGGCCTGGTGGC
>NZ_LIQQ01000785.1 GCF_001418565.1 Streptomyces graminilatus
CGACCGGTCCGACCGGTCCGACCGGTCCGAGGTGGTCTCGCCGATCCGCGCGGTTCACCGCGCCGACGAGCAAGTGGAACGTTCCCAATCATGGGTGGAACGTTCCCACTGCCGGGTGAATCCCCAAAGGGCCCGACGGGTGAACAATGCGCGAATTACCTGTCATTCGGCTGAGTACGGGCGGAGCGGGGGTGCGGGGGTGCGGGAGGGCCCGCGGGTGCGCCTTCCGGCGGCGGTGACGCGGCGGGGCGGGGACCTGCTGACCGTGACGCGGCGCGGCGGCGTCACAGGCATCCGCTAGTCCCCGGCCGGTCCCGGCACCGGGCTCCGGCGCCGCGTCGACATCGATCCCCGCGCCGTGTGGTGGTGGGGCCTACCGCTCCGTGTGGCGGTGGGGCCTACCGCGCCGTGACCGTCAGGTACTCCGTGTTCGTCACCCGGCCGTGATGGGAGACGATCGTCACGGGGTAGCGGCCGGGCGTGAGGCCGGAGCGGACGGTGGCGGTGCCGAGGAAACGCGGATCGTCGCCGTCGGCGCCCTTGGTGTCGTCGTGGCGGAGGTGGAGCACCCCGGTGAACGCGGGGGAAGTGGCGGTCAGCCGCGTCTCCTCGCCCGGGTCCGGGTTCTCGTCGTGCAGCATCACCGCGACCTGACGCCCGGCGCCGATGCCCCGGAAGTTGTGCGTGCCGCCCGAGTAGCCCTTGCCGGGGTCGAAGAACTCGGGTCCGTACGTCTTGCCCAGGTAGTCGGCGTCGCCGGGCCGGGACGCGCGGACCTTCAGGCGCTTCTCGGCGACGCGGCGGCCGTGCGGTCCGTACAGCTCGAAGGTGTACGTGCCGTCCGCCAGGACGGGCCTGAGTTCCGGCCACGCCTCGAAGTCCCGCGGGTTGAAGACCATGCTGTCCTCGTGGACGAGCCGCACTGGCCCGGGCAGAGCCGCGGACCGTACGGTGAAATCGGTGCCCCGCTCACCGGGGTACAGGTCGTCGAATTCCAGCGACACGCGCTCCCCCGGGCGGGTCACGTCCCCCGAGGCCGAGATGTCGAAGGCGGGCCGCCGGGACCGTATGACATGGATCCTGTCGCGGGCCACGGTACGGCCGTGGACCGCGACCGTCAGCGGATACCAGCCGGGCTTGTCCGTCATCCCGAGGGCCGCCTGGGCCCAGTAGTTACCGGCGTCCCATCGCAGCCGTACCGGCCCGCTGAACGCGGGCGACCGGGCGGTCACCGCGTCGCCGCCCCGCGCGTGGCTGACGCCGTTGAGCATCATCTGGACCATCTCCCCGGGGCGGGCGTCGATCTGCCCGTCGAGGATCAGATCGGGCTTGCCGCTCGTGGTTCCGGGACCGGCGTCGGTGGCGGACGCGGGACGGTGCGCGGGGTGGGCGGAGGCGCCCGTGCTCTGCGCCGCCCCGCCCGTGCTTGCCGAGTTGGCGCACCCGCACAGCAGGAGACCGGCCGCTGTTACGGCCATGGCCACGGCCCTGGACCAGTTCATGGTTGCCCCCAGTTGGTCGGTTACCTACCCGGTTACCTACGAAGAGGGCGAAATGGCGGTGGTGGTTACCTTCGCGGTGGCGGAGTCCTTGGGGGCGTGGTTCGGGGCGGCCGGAGTGCGCCGGGCCGGAGTGCGCCGGGGGGGGTGCGC
>NZ_LIQQ01000786.1 GCF_001418565.1 Streptomyces graminilatus
CGCCGCCGGTGCGGTGCGCGGCTGGCCCAGGCAGCTCGTCGAACGGAACCTGCCCCTGCTACGAGCCGCCGCCAGCCACTACGGCCTCGCCCCCGACACTTTCGACGCGGACACCCCGGTGGCCGAACTGGCGCCGAACGCACGGGACTTGCTGCTCCACGGGGTCGAGTCCCCCGAGTTCGGGAGGCACCTGCCCGCCCCCGGCGTCGAACCCCCGGCCACCGTCTCCGCCGGCCGTTTCGAGGGCGTCGTCACCGCGTTCATGCGGCGCTACGCCGACCGTGTCGACGACACCGCCTACCGGCAGAAGGCCGAGCGGTCGATGGTGAAGGAGACCTGCGGCGCGTGCGCGGGGACCCGGCTGCGGGCCGAGAGCCGCGCCGTCACCGTGCACGGCCTCGGCATCACGGCGGCGTCCCGGCTGCCTCTCGTCGAACTCGCCGACTGGGTGGCGGAGTTGAGGGCGTTCTCCACCGGGGACGAGTGGCGGTTCGCCGAGCCGGTCGTCGCCGACCTGGAGGAACGGGTACGCCGGCTCGTCGACACGGGCGTCGGCTACCTCACCCTCGGCCAGTCGAGCACCAGCCTCTCGGCGGGCGAGTCCCAGCGGCTGCGCCTGGCCGCGCTGCTCGGCTCCGGCCTCACCGGCATGCTGTACGTCCTCGACGAGCCGACCATCGGACTGCACCCCGCCGACACGGCCCGCCTCATCGGCGTACTGCGCCGCCTGCGCGACCTGGGCAACACGGTGGTCGTGATCGAACACGACCTGGACGTGCTGTGGGCCGCCGATCACGTCGTCGACATCGGTCCGGGTGCGGGCCGGGACGGCGGCCGGGTCGTCGCCGAGGGAACCCCGGCGGAGGTGGCGGCGACGGAGGGTTCCGTCACCGGCGCGTATCTGTCGGGCCGGCTCCAGCACCCGGAACGCAAGCAACGCCCGGAGTCGGGACACGAGTTGGTGATCCGGGGTGCCCGTGCCCACAACCTCGCGGATGTCACCGTACGGATTCCGCTCGGGCGGCTGGTGACGGTCACGGGGCCGTCAGGCTCCGGCAAGTCGACGCTGATACTGGATGTGTTGGGCCGCGCGGCACACCAACGCTTCAACGAGGCACGGGAGTTGGCGCCGGGCGAGCATGACGGTATCGACGGCTGGGAGCACCTCGACAAGGTCGTGACGATCGACCAGGAGCCGATCAGCCGCCTTCCGCGTTCGAACGCGGCGACCTACGCGGACGTCTTCACCCCGGTCAGGGAACTGTTCGCCGCGCAGGGGGCGGCGCGGACGAGAGGACTGACCCCGGCGGCCTTCTCCTTCAACGTGCCCGGCGGGCGCTGCGAACGGTGCGAGGGTGCCGGTGTGCTCGCCGTGCACATGCACTTCCTGCCCGCCGTGGAGGTGCGGTGCCCGGGGTGCCGGGGCCGCCGGTTCCGCAGCGAGGTCCTCGCGGTGCGGTACGAGGGGTACGACATCGCCGAGGTGCTGGCCGCCACGGTGGACGAGGCGCTAACCGTCTTCCGGGGCGTACGGCAGATCGCGGCCCGGCTGCAACGGCTCTCGGACGTGGGCCTCGGCTATCTCCCGCTGGGCCAGCCCGCCACCACCATCTCCGGGGGCGAGGCCCAACGCCTCAAGTTGGCCAAGGAGTTGGGGCGCCGAGCGATCGGCCGCACCCTCTACCTCCTCGACGAGCCGACCACCGGCCTGCACGCCGCCGACACCGCCCGCCTGCTCGACGTACTCCAACGCCTGGTGGACGCGGGCCACTCGGTGGTGACGATCGAGCACAACCTCGACGTC
>NZ_LIQQ01000787.1 GCF_001418565.1 Streptomyces graminilatus
GGGGGGCAGTCGGGCGGCGGTTCAAGCGGGCTCGGGGAGCCGCAGTGGTTCTGTGGACGTCGGTTCCCGGGGGAAGGGATCCGGCAGGGCTCGTACGTCGAGTTTGCCGCCCGGGGTGCGTGGGAGTCGGGGGAGGACGCAGACGCGGGCCGGGACCAGGTGGCCGGGGACCCGGGTGGCCAGGTGGCGTCTCAACTCGGCGCCGTCCAGGGGGCGTCCGGGGACGGCGGCGACGTAGGCCGCCAACTGGGGCTCGCCTCCGTGGCGTACGGCGCGGGCGACGACGTCCAGCACGTCCGGGTGGGCCGCGACGGCCGTCTCGACCTCCTTGAGCTCCACCCGGTGGCCACGGATCTTGACCTGGTCGTCGGTGCGGCCCAGGAAGCGCAGGGTGCCGTCCGCCGCTCGCCTGACCCGGTCCCCCGTCCGGTACATCCGCTCCCCCGGGCCCGCCGCGAACGGGTCGGCGACGAACCGCTCGGCGGTCAGGGCGGGCCGGTCGTGGTAGCCACGGGCCAGGCAGGCTCCGGCGAGATACAGTTCGCCGGCCTCGCCGTCCGCCGTACGGTTCAGCGCTTCGTCGAGGACGTACGCGCGCACCCCCGGCAGGGGCACCCCGAGCGGGATGACCTCGTCGGCGGTGTCCGCGAGCGCCTCGGCGTGCGCCTCGTGGCAGGTGGCGGTGATCGTCGACTCGGTGAGGCCGTAGGCGCTGGTCACGGGCGGTCCGCCGGCCGCGTACCAGCGGACCAGGTCGGCGGTGCGGCCCGCGTCGCTGCCGATGACCACATGGCGCAGGGCGGACGGCAGCGGCCGGGGGCGGCGTTCGACGTCCTTGGCCCACTGGGCCCAGTACGGGGTGGGCAGGTTGACGAGGGTGACGGCCCGTTCGGTGAGGAAGGGCTCGAGTTCGGCGGGCGAGACCACGTTGTCGGCGACGAACACGGCGGTGCCGCCCGTGCACCAGGTGGGCAGGGCCTCCTCCAGGGCCACGTCGAAGGCGGGCGCGGCGAACTGGAGCACCCGGTCGGCCGCGGTCAGGCCGTAGCGTTCGGCGAGCGCACCGGTCTGGCGGGCCAGGCCCGCGTGGCCGACGGCGACCGGTTTGGGGCTGCCGGTGGAGCCCGAGGTGAACAGGACGTAGGCGAGCGATCCCGGGCGGACGGCGGCCGGTTCGGGTCCATCGGCCTCGGTGTCGCCCCGGGTGCCCGCCCAGAACAGCTCCCCGCCGTACCGGCGGTGGAGTCCGGCGGCGGCCAGGTGGCCGGTGACGACCGCGTGGCGGGTGCCGGTGGCGGCCAGCAACGCGCGCAGCCGTTCGTCGGGGGCGGCCGGGTCGACGAGCAGCGGGGCGGCACCGGCGTACCAGGTGCCCAGGACGGCGGCGGCCCAGTCCGCGCCCCGGCCCACGCCGACGAGCACGGTGTCCTCGGGGCCCGCACCGGCGGCGCGCAGCTCCCCGGCGACGGCACGGGCCCGCCGGTCGAGCATGCGGTAGGTCAGCTCGCCCTCGGGTGCGCTGACGGCCGTCGCGTCGGGTGTACGGGCCGCCTGCCGCGCGATGCGCAGGGGGACCGGGATGTCGTCGGGGGTCATGGGGGTCTGTCTCCTCGTGGGTGTGGACGGGCGGGCGTCAGACGCGGTCGCGGGCGCGCGGACGCAGCGCCGGGCGGGCCGGGGCGGAGGCCTGGACGGCTGTCAGGCGGGCGGCGATGCCGGCCGGGGTGGGGGTCTCGAAGAGGTCGCGGATGGTCAGGTGTGCGCCGAGTTCGGTGCGCAGTCGTCCGGTGAGCCGGGTGGCGAGGAGGGAGTGGCCGCCGTGGGCGAAGAAGTCGTCGTCGGGTCCGGCGGCGGCGAGGCCGAGGACCGCGGCGAAGTGGGCGCAGACCGACTGTTCGGTGGCGTTCGCCGGGGCGCGTCCGGCGGGCCGTGCGAGGTCCGCCGGGTCGGGCAGGGCCTTGCGGTCGATCTTGCCGTTGGTGGTCAGCGGCAGGGCGGGGAGTGGCAGCAGCAGTGAGGGCACCATGTAGTTCGGGAGGCTCTGGGCGAGTGCGGCGCGGATGCCGTCGGCGTCCGTGGCCCCGGCGTCTGTGTCCCGGGCACCTGTCTCCTTGGTGTCCGTCTCCTTGGTGTCCGTCTCTGTGGTGAACCAGCCCACGAGCCGCTGCTGTCCGGCGGCGTCCCGGTCCACGGTGACCACCGCGTCGCCGACGCCCGGCACGGCCCGCAGCGCGGTCTCCACCTCGCCGAGTTCGATGCGGTTGCCGCGGACCTTGACCTGGTGGTCCTGGCGTCCGAGGAAGTCGAGCTGGCCGTCGGCGCGCAGTCGGGCGAGGTCGCCGGTGCGGTACATCCGGGCGCCGGGCTCGTCGGCGTAGGGGTCGGGGACGTAGCGTTCGCTGCTGCGGCGGGGCTCGCCCAGGTAGCCGGGTCCGACGCCGGTGCCGGCGATGAAGAGTTCGCCGGGGACGCCGGGCGGTACGGGTGCGAGCGACGGGTCGAGGATGTAGAGCCGGTTGTTGCGCAGCGGCCTGCCGACCGGCAGCCTGCCCTGTTCGAGCAGCCCGGTCACCTCGCCCCGGGGGATGAAGGCGTGCGTGTTGTCGTCCGAGCACTCGGTGAGTCCGTAGGCGTTGACGATCGCCGCGTCGGGGTGGCGGTCGTACCAGCGGGTGCACAGTTCCGGCGGCAGGACCTCGCCGTTGACGACGAACCAGCGCAGTGCCGGGAGCGCGGGCCGGGGCACTCCGGAGTCCCACAGGTCGAGGGCGGCGCGGACGAAGGACGGGACGGTCTCCATGACGGTGACGCCGTGCCGGGCGACGGCGGTGAACAGGGCGTCCGGGTCGCGGGCGGTGTCGCGGGAGACCAGGTGGACCCGGCCGCCGGTGATCAGCGGGGCGAGCATCTGCCACATGGAGATGTCGAAGGTGAGGGGCGCGTTCATCACCACCTGGTCGTCGGGCGTGAGGCGCAGGTCGTCGAGCTTGGCGAGCAGGTGGTTGTTCATGCCGCGCCGGTGCACCATGGCGCCCTTGGGACGGCCGGTGGATCCGGAGGTGAAGCACACGTAGGCCAGGGCGTCACGCCCGCCGCCGTGCCGGAGCGGCTGCCCGGACGGCTGCCCGGACGCACGGCCGGCGCTGTCGTCGAGGACCAGCACCCGTACGGGATGTGCGGCCGTCGCCGCGATCTCCTCGGCGCGGGCCCGCTGTTCGGGCGCGGTGAGCAGCCACGCCACTCCCCCGGCGGTCAGCAGCCCGGCGGTACGCGCGACCGGGCCGACGGGGTCGAGCGGCACGTAGGCGGCTCCGGCGCCGAGGATGCCGAGGAACGCGACGGGCACCCGGGCGGTCGGCTCGGCGAGGACGGCGACGAGGGCGCCGTCGTCCACCCCTTCGGCCCGCAGCCGCGCGGCGAGGGCGTCGGCGCGTACGACGACTTCGGCGTACGTGAGTTCGCGGCCCGTGTCGTCGGTCACCGCGACGGCGTCCGGCCGCAGCTCGGCCTGGCGCCGCACCCGGTCCGTCACCTCGGCGTACTCCTCGTCGCGGACGGTGTCGTTGAACTCGACGAGCACGCGCCGCCGTTCGGCCGGCGACAGCAGGTCCACCGCGCCCGCCGGGCGGGCCGGGTCGTCGGCGACGGCTTCGAGGAGGCGGACGAGACGGTCCAGCAGGGCCTGCGCGTCGGCGGTGTCGAAGGCGTCGGGCCGGTGGTCGATCTGAAGGCGCAGCCTCTCACCCGGTATCACGGTCAGGGTGAGCGGATAGTGCGCGGCGTCGTGCGGGTCGACGGCGGTCACGCGCAGCTCGCCCGTGGACAGCGCGGCGAGGCCGGCGGCGTCCACCGGGTAGTTCTGGTAGGCCACGCAGGAGTCGAACAGCTCACCGGCGCCGGCGGTGCGCTGGATCTCGGTGAGGCCGAGGTGGTGGTGCTCGATGAGGCGCGCCTGCTCGTCCTGGAGCCGGGTGAACAGGCCGACGAGCGGTTCGGTGCGGTCGATACGGACCCGGACCGGCACGGTGTTGATGCACAGCCCCACGATGTCGGCGACGCCGGGCAGTTCGGCGGGGCGTCCGCTGACGACGGCGCCGAAGACCACGTCGTCGGAGCGCAGCCGGTTCGCGAGCAGCAGTGCCCAGGAGCCCTGGAGGAGGGTGCCGGGGGTGATCCGGTGGGCGCGGGCGAGGGCGATGAGCCGTTCGGTGAGGGCGGAGGTGAGCGCTGTTTCGACTCGGTCCGGCAGCAGTGCGGTCGCGGGGCCGGCGGAGACGGGCGCGGTGCGGCTGCCTCCGGGCAGCCCGGCCAGGGCCCGGCCCCAGGCGTCGCGGGCCGCGCCGGTGTCGCGGCTGCCGAGCCAGTCCAGGAACGATGCGTACGGGGTGACCGGGGGCAGCGGGTCCCTGTCCTCGTCCTTCGGCCCCGCGTCATGCAGGGCGAGCAGCTCACGGACGAGTACGGGCCAGGACCAGCCGTCCAGCAGGATGTGGTGGTACGTCAGCAGCAGCCGGTGGCTCAGTGGTCCGGTGCGCAGGAGGGTGAGACGGAGCAGCGGCGGCCGTGCCAGGTCGAAGCGCCGGGCCCNNGGCGGCCTGTCCGTCCTCGTCCAGCGCGGAGAGGTCCCGTTCCTCCCAGGGCACCCGTGCGTCGCGCCGTACGACCTGCGCGGGCTCGCCGGAGGCCCGGCGGAGGAACCCGGCGCGGAGGTTGGCGTGCCGCGCGAGTACGGCGTCGGCGGCCTCGTGCAGCCGTACGGCGTCCAGCG
>NZ_LIQQ01000788.1 GCF_001418565.1 Streptomyces graminilatus
GGGGGCGGGAGTGGGGGCGTCGTGTGCGGGTGCCTGCGTCATGGGAACCACTTATGGCGGGCACCGCCGACAACGGCCCGCCGCCGCCCGCGACGGCCGCGCACCCGTGGTACGCCCGCCACCGCCACCGCGCCCGCGCCCGCTGTCAGCGGCGGACGTCCTGCGCGGGCTCAGTTGCCGGCGGAGCGAGAACCACCGCGTCCAGGTCCGGGCCGGCCTTCGCCGTGAGCGCCCCTGCCCGCACCTGCGCGCCCCGCCGAGCCGCCCGCAGCGCGTCCCACGTCAGCAGGACCAGGGCCAGCCACACCAGCGCGAACCCGGCCCAGCGCTCCGGCGGCATGGCCTCCTGGAAGTAGAAGACGCCGAGGAGGAACTGGAAGACGGGGGCCATGTACTGGAGCAGGCCCAGCGTCGACAACGGCACCCGTATCGCCGCCGCGCCGAAGCAGACCAGCGGCAGGGCAGTCACGACGCCGGTCGCCGCGAGCAGGGCCGCGTGCCCGGCGCCGTGCGCGCCGAAGGACGACTCGCCCCGGCCGCCCAGCCACAGCAGATACGCCAGCGCGGGCAGGAACTGCACCGCGGTCTCGGCGGCCAGCGACTCCACCCCGCCCAGGTTGACCTTCTTCTTCACCAGGCCGTACGTGGCGAAGGAGAACGCGAGGCAGAGGGAGATCCAGGGCGGCCGGCCGTAGCCGATCGTCAGAACGAGTACGGCGGCCAGGCAGACGCCGACCGCCGCCCACTGCACCGGCCGCAGCCGTTCCTTGAGCAGGAGCACGCCCATGGCGATGGTGACGAGCGGGTTGATGAAGTAGCCCAGGGAGGCCTCGACCACGTGCCCGGCGTTCACGGCCCAGATGTAGACGCCCCAGTTGACCGTGATGACCGCCGCGGCGACCGCGATCAGTGCCAGTCGGCGCGGTTGCCGGAGCAACTCGCCCGCCCAGGCCCAGCGGCGCATCACCAGCAGCGCGACGCCGACGAAGGCGAGGGACCACACCATCCGGTGGGCCAGGATCTCGACCGCCCCGGCCGGCTTCAGCAGCGGCCAGAAGAGCGGGACGAGACCCCACATCCCGTATGCCGCGAAGCCGTTCAGCAGACCCTTGCGCTGTTCGCTCGTCGGCTTGGCGGCCACCGCGTCTCCCCTCATACCAGCACATGACCATACGGTCATGATGGTCATGCGCTCACGACGGTAACGCCGAGCGCCCCCGCCTGTCATGTTCGTATCGGCATACGGTCATGACAGGCGGGGGTGAGCGTCCTCAGGGGCGGGACGGGGGAGTGCGCGCCCCTGAGGGGTATCGGGGTTATCTCCAGGTACCGGGAGGTACTGGGATGCACCTGGAGGTATCTGTAGGTACCTGTAGGTATCTGGAGGTGCTGGGATGTATTGGGAGGTCAGCCCTTGAGGGCGGCGGCGATCGACTCGGCGATCGGTGTGGTCGGGCGGCCGGTCAGACGGGACAGGTCGCCGGGCGTGCCGGCCAGCTCGCCCCGCTCGATGGAAACGTCCACGCCCGCGAGGATCGCGGCGAGCCCCTCGGGCAGGCCGACGCCGGTCAGGATCCCGGTGTAGACCTCGACGGGGACGGCGTTGTAGGCGACGTCCTTGCCGGACTGCTTCGCCACCTCGGCCGCGTACTCGGCGAAGCCCCAGTTGGTGTCGCCGCTCAGCTCGTACGTCGTGTTCTCGTGACCCTCGCCGGTCAGTACGGCGACAGCGGCGGCGGCGTAGTCGGCGCGCGCGGCGGAGGCGACGCGGCCCTCACCGGCGGCCTGGGTGACGCCGTGCTCAAGGGCGACGGCGAGCTGCTCGGTGTAGTTCTCGTTGTACCAGCCGTTGCGCAACAGCGAGTACGGGACGCCGGACTCGAGGATCGCCGCCTCGGTGCCCTTGTGGTCGTCGGCGAGCGCGGCCGTCAGGGCGCCCGGGGCGCTGGTGTACGCGAGGAGCGCGGCGCCCGCGGCCTTTGCGGCGTCGAGAACGACCTTGTGCTGGCCGACGCGGCCCTTGTCGAACTCGTTGCCGGAGATGAGCAGCACCCTGTCGCCGGCGGCTATGACACCGTCGAAGGTCTCCGGCTGGTTGTAGTCGGCGACCGCGATCTTCACACCGCGGGCCGCGAAGCCGGACGCCTTCTCCGCGTCGCGGACGACGGCGGTGATCTGGTCGGCCGGGACCTTCTCCAGCAACTGCTCGACTACGTGACGGCCGAGGTGGCCGGTGGCTCCGGTGACGACGATGCTCATGGCGTATCTCCTAGTGGGGTGCGGGCTGGCACTAACCCTAGGAGAAGCGCTAACTCTAGGAAAGTACCCACTTTCAAGTAAGGTACTTACATGGGAGTAAGCGCAGCAGCCGAAGCCACGGGCACGGCGGTCACGGGCAGGACAGCCGCAAGCAAGACAGCCGCGAGCAAGGCGGTCACGGGCAAGGCGGTCACGGGCAAGTACGAGACGGCCGACGCCGAGGGCATGTGCCCGTACCGCCTGGTCATCGAACACGTCACCAGCCGCTGGGGCGTGCTCGTCCTCATGGAGCTGCTGGAGCGCCCGTACCGCTTCAGCGAACTGCGCCGGGCCATCGGCGGCGTCAGCGAGAAGATGCTCGCGCAGACCCTCCAGACGCTGGAGCGCGACGGCCTGGTCCACCGGGACGCGAAGCCGGTCATCCCGCCCCGCGTCGACTACTCGCTCACCGACCTCGGCCGCGAGGCCGCCGCCCAGGTCAAGGCCCTGGCCGTCTGGACGGCGGAGCGCATGCCGGACGTGGACCGAGCTCGGCGGACGTACGACGAGGCCCGGGTCGAAAAGACCCGGGCCCGGTAGTCGCTCGTACATACGGCCTGTCTGGCATACGGCCTGTAATACGTGCGACCTGTCTGGCTATGTGGCCGTCGGACTATCCGACGACGGTCCAGGTGTCGTTGC
>NZ_LIQQ01000789.1 GCF_001418565.1 Streptomyces graminilatus
TCCCGTTCCCTCCCTGGGGGCGCAGCCCCCAGGGAGGGAACGGGAAGGGGCGGCGGGGGCGAGAAACAGGTCGAACCGGCCGCACAGCACAACTCACAGAGACCAGAACTGGAGCCGTATCTCATGCACCTCGACCACTCCCACCCTGACGCCGGCGCAGCCGTGAGCGCGGACGCCCGCCGCCCCGACGGCACCCGCCGAGCCCTCCGCATCGGCCTCGGCGGCCCCGTCGGATCCGGCAAGACCGCCACCGTCGCCGCCCTCTGCCGCGCCCTGCGCGAAGAACTCTCCCTCGCGGTCGTCACCAACGACATCTACACCCGCGAGGACGCCGAGTTCCTGCTGCGCGAGGCCGTACTGCCACCCGAACGCATCACCGCCGTCGAAACAGGCGCCTGCCCGCACACCGCGATCCGCGACGACATCTCCGCCAACCTCGAAGCCGTCGAGGACCTGGAGGACGAGGTCGGGCCCCTCGACATCGTGCTCGTGGAATCCGGCGGCGACAACCTCACCGCCACCTTCTCCAAGGGCCTCGTCGACGCGCAGATCTTCGTCATCGACGTCGCAGGCGGGGACGACATCCCCCGCAAGGGCGGCCCCGGCGTCACCACCGCCGACCTGCTCGTCGTCAACAAGACCGACCTCGCGCCGTACGTAGGTTCCGACCTCGGCCGGATGGCCGCCGACGCGAAGACGGCGCGCGGGGAGAAGCCCGTCGTGTTCCAGTCGCTGCGCGGCGAGACCGGGGTCGCGGACGTCGCCCTGTGGGTGCGGGCGCAGCTCGCGGCATGGACGGCATGACCACCGGCGTGCGGACTACCGGCGTGCGGGCCACCGGCGTGCGGGCCACCGCGCGGATCGTCGCCCGGGCGGACGGCCGGGGCGGTACGGCCCTGCCGGTACTCGACGGCGACGGCCCGCTGGCGCTGCGCCGCACCCGCGCGCACGGCGACGAGGCCCGCGTCATGCTGGTCGGCGCCATGAGCGGTCCCCTCGGCGGCGACCACTTCGCTGTCGAGGCGGAGGTGGGGGAAGGCGCCCGACTGCATCTGGCGTCGGCGGCGGCCACCATCGCCCTGCCCGGCCAGGCGAAGGGCGAGGCCCGTTACGACGTACGGATCGTGGTCGCCGACGGTGGCGAACTGCGGTGGCTGCCCGAGCAGTTGATCTGCGCCCAGGGCAGCGAGCTGTACGTCGGCACACGTGTCGATCTCGCGCCCGGTGCCCGTCTGGTGTTCCGTGAGGAGCAGGTGCTCGGGCGCTTCGGCGAGGAACCCGGAAGGCTCGGGAGCCGCCTCACGGTGCGGGTCGGCGGGCGCGTCGTCCTCGACCAGGAGCTGGCCTGCGGTCCCGGAGCGCCGGGCGGCTGGGACGGGCCCGCCGTGCTGGCGGGACATCGCGCCGTCGGTCAACTCGTCGTCGTACGGCCGGAGTTCGCGGACGCGCCGGTCGAGGCCCGGTTGCTGGGGGAGGGGGCGGCGCTTGTTCCGCTCGCCGGGCCCGCCGCGCTGGTGACAGCGGTCGCGCCGGACGCGCTACGGCTGCGCCGGGTGCTGGACGAGGCGCTCACGGCCCTGGAGCCGACCCGCGGCGTGTGATCGCCAGGGTCGGGGGCCGGCTCGTCCCGCCCCGGTCTTGCCGATCACGGCGATCCCTTTGTGGTCGTGGCTTTGGGGCCGCTTGCCGCAGGT
>NZ_LIQQ01000079.1 GCF_001418565.1 Streptomyces graminilatus
CCTCGCGCTTTCATGAAGCGGGCTGTCCGGCAGGCGGTCAGGGAAGCAGAAAGTGCCTCCGACCAGCGAGAATGAGGATTGCTGAGGTCCTTGTTCCCGCCCCTGTCGGAGGCACTTTCCAGGTGAAGCAGCCTATCGGGTCCTATCCCCATGTCCTTGTCCGGGATGACGGCCGGGCCGTGGTCTCGCAGGCCGGTTCGGTCCTGTTGGTCGAAACGGTCCGCAAGATCGGCCTTGACCAGGCGATATCCGCAGCCCTGGCCCCGTGGCGGAGACCACGAGCCGTCCACGACCCCGGCAAGATGCTCGTGGACCTCGCCCTGGCGGTCGCAATCGGCGGCGACTGCCTGGCCGACGTCGCCATGCTGCGGGCCGAGCCGGGTGTGTTCGGCCCGGTCGCCTCCGATCCGACGGTCTCCCGTTTGATCGGCACCCTCGCCGCCTCCGGCGAGAAGGCGCTGACCGCGATCCGCGCCGCACGTTCCGAAGTCCGCAAAAGAGTATGGGAGTTGGCCGGCGGGCGGGCTCCGGATGCCGGCGGGCAGGTGACCGTGGACCTGGACGGGGTCCTGGTCGTCGCGCACTCGGACAAACAGGACGCGGCCCCGACCTGGAAGAAGACCTACGGTCACCATCCGCTCATGGGCTTCGTCGACCACGGCCCGGGAGGAACCGGCGAACCTGTCGCAGCCCACCTCCGGCCCGGCAACGCGGGCTCGAACACGGCCGCCGACCACATCACCGTCGCTCGCCTCGCCCTCGCTCAACTGCCCAAGAAGTACCGGCGGGGACGGCGGACACTGATCCGCTGTGATTCCGCGGGCGGCACCCACGAGTTCGTGGCCTGGCTCGCCCAGCGCGGACGCTGGCTGTCCTACTCGGTCGGCATGGTGATCACCGAGGCCATCCACGAGCATGTTCTGAAGATCCCCGCATCGGCCTGGACGCCTGCGGTCGAATCGGACGGCGAGGTCCGTGACGGGGCCTGGGTCGCCGAACTCACCGGAGACCTGCTCGACGGCTGGGCGCAGGGCATCCGGTTGATCGTCCGCAAGGAACGGCCCCATCCCGGAGCACAGTTGAGGATCACGGACGCGGACGGCATGCGGATCACCTGCTTCGCCACCAACACCCTCAACCAGCCGATCGCCGGACTCGAACTCCGCCACCGGCTGCGAGCCCGCGCGGAGGACCGCATCCGGGCTGCGCGAGCGACCGGACTGCGCAACCTGCCCCTGCACGACACCGCGCAGAACGGCATCTGGCTGGAGATCGTTCAGATCGCCCTCGACCTGCTGGCCTGGATGCCCATGCTCGCCCTGACCGGTCAGACCCGGCTCTGGGAACCCCGCCGTCTGCGGTTGCGCCTGTTCTCCGCGGCCGGCCAACTCGTCACCACCGGCCGACGCCGCATCCTCCGCCTCGCCCGCCATTGGCCCTGGACCCACGAGATCACTGACGCCCTCGAACGGCTCGTACCCCTGCCAAACCCTGGCTGACCAGCCAACTCACCTGTCCCTACAAGACAACGTGCCAGCCCGGAGCAGTGGAACCCGGCGTCCACCCGAGACGACACCCGGGCCCTCAACCTGCACGGCCACAGCCACCGACAACGAAATAGGCCCCCGACTCCGTCGGCAGCCCATCACGAAAGATCGAGGCTAGTCAGTCGTTGTGGACGTCTTCGTTCGTTCGTCCACAACGACTGACTAGCCTCGATCTTTCGTTATCGGCTGCCGACGG
>NZ_LIQQ01000790.1 GCF_001418565.1 Streptomyces graminilatus
CTCGACCACTGACCACTGACCACGCCAAGATCCACATTTCCACCTGTAACGGCACGCCGGCCCAGCAGTGGGTCCTGCTCTGCACGAAGACAGCTCCCTGCGCGTCCTCGGCAAGCGCCTCGCATCATGCTCCACACCGCCCGCGACCAGGTGATCCAGGCCACCGGCATCGCTGCGCGTGGTGTACATGTCGCCGGCCATGGCGCGTTCTCCCAAGCCCGACCATCCCGGGGGCGTACGGGCCGCCGGGCGTGTACGAGGGTCCTCGATCTGCTGGGCCGAGGGGAGTGGCCGGTCACGACCACGGTGTCCTGGAGAGTGCCCAGGAGTCCGGGCTCTCCTGGGGCGCTGGTCATGGATCACCTGGCCGGTGCCCACGCACGTTGCGCAGCCCGTTGTGAAGCCCCTTGTGCAGTCCGTTGATCTCGTGGAGGTGAGTCCCCTCCGAAGTCGGTCCGCCGGCGCAGCCCTCGCAGGTCGTCTCCGGCTGACGCTGGTTTCACGGGTCCGTCAGGTCACCCAACTTTTCTGACGGATCGCCAGAATGCGGTGTGACGACGCGTCCACTCCCCCCGGGCGACNNCCAACAAGTACCCGGCCGCCGGAGGGTACTGCTGGTACATGCGGAAGGTGATGCCCGATCACGCCGGCTCCAAGCGGTGGGACTCGCTGACGCACTACCTGGGCCCCGACACCCGGGCCAAGAACGGCGCCGGCAATCCGTGGAGCTCGAACAACAGCCGTGACCGTGTGGGTGACAGCACCTGGAGCCTGCACCCGTCCGATACGTCGGTGGGGTCGGTCGACTGCGACGAGTACGCGATGGCCTCGACGCACGAGTCCGACGGCTACCCCAAGAGCGTCAACCTGGTGACGTCGGGCAGTAAGTGCGCCCATCTGTTCACCGACAAGACGGGCGACGGCTCGGCGGACTTCGGCATCCTCGCGGACACCCGCACGGCGACGAACGGGCCGGCCCCCATTTTGTACGTGGTCAGCCGGTGAGGGGACGCCACCGGTCTTCCTGTGCCGGGTCGATCCTGCTGCCCCAGACCAGCGCCCCGCCGATCAGGCCGGGCTTGTCCCGGGTGGCCAGGGCCGGGGCTTCGAGCATGTCGGCAGCCTCTTCCAGGTAGGTGACCAGGGTGTCGAGCTCGTCGCCGGGTCCTTCGTTGTAGCGGGACCAGCGGCCCAGGTAGCCGGTGGCGGCGTCCAGGTACAGACCCGAGGTGCCGTCCGCCGCGTCGTGCGAGACCACCGGAATCCAGGTCGCCTTCCACACGGTGATCCGCTCGTCCTCGGGACGGTCGACGTTGAAAGTGTCCTCGTGGTCCTGGGCCTCCATCCGCCGCC
>NZ_LIQQ01000791.1:0-386 GCF_001418565.1 Streptomyces graminilatus
TCCAGTTCCTCGGCCACGTGCTGCCAGGTCCGGGCGCAGCCGCGCGCCAGTTCGGCGACGGCCTCCATGCGGTGTGGCGGAACGCCTTTGAGCAGCCGCTCCCAGTCCTGGCGACGCACCGTCACAATGGTGAGCCAGCGCAGCAGCGCCCTGCCGTCCTCGGTCAGCCGGACCGACGGATCGCGGCTGAGATGGCGCAGCATCAGCGCGTGGGACGGTCTCTCGCCGTCGGCGTCGTTCTGCCGCTGGTCCGGCCGCGGGGTCCGTTCGGTGACGGTGTCCGGCTGGGCGCGTTCTCCTCCGCGTTCCGGTACGGGACCTTCGCCGCGTTGTAGCCGTTTGCGCACGTCGGAGGCGGTGCTGAGGGACACGCCCGCCTCGGCGGC
>NZ_LIQQ01000791.1:420-1142 GCF_001418565.1 Streptomyces graminilatus
CCTCAGTCGAACGGCACCGGATCGTGCCCACCGTCTTGGCGGAGAGCCCGGTCGCCGCCCCGATAGCCCGGTCCGACCACATCGGGTGGCTGAGCAGGATGCGCGCCGCCGCCTCCTTGCGGTCGCCGAGGCCGAGCGGCAGACCGTGGGTGATATTGGATTCCACGGCGAGGACGAAAGCGTCCTTCTCCTCGCCCTCGAAGAACCGCACGTCGATCTCGTTCGCACCCCGGAGTTCGGTAGCGCGGAGTCGGTGCATCCCGTCGATCACCTGCATCGTGGACGGCATCACGATGATAGGGGGAAGTTCCGCTTCGAATTCCGCGAGAGCACGGATGTGTTCCGGATCCTCACCCGCGCTTCGCGGGGAGTCCGAGGGGCGGAGAGAAGTAATCGGCACTTTGACGACACCGGATAATTTTGCGCTGTTTCCGTTGAGCACCTCTGGCGCCTCGACGACACGGCCACTGGATTGTGCATGGCTCTTGAGACTGAGCTCCATTACATACCTTCCAGTCAAAGGCATTCCCCTGCATGGTGCGAAGCACGCCCACAACTTCCCTCGACCTACGATTATCACCCAACCGTTTCAATGGTAAAGCAACAGCAAATGACCGAAACACCGGTTCACAGGATCAGCGGATCCCGTCAGCCCCCGGCCGCACCGGCGCCCGAGACACCACAACCCCCAGGGAGACCAAGATCCAGCAGGGGGCGGGCGG
>NZ_LIQQ01000792.1 GCF_001418565.1 Streptomyces graminilatus
CCACCCTGACCACCTCCACTGCCTCCGCCGTCCCCGGCAGCACCCAGTCCCTCCCGCTCGCTCCCCGCCCCGGCGACCGCACTCTCGGCCCGGCCACCGAACAAGGCCTGTACCGGCCGGACGTACAGCACTTCTCGCTGGTCGGTGTCATCTGGGACAACCCGGACACCGAACTGCACGGCCAGGTTCAGGTCCGTACCCGGGAGACGGCCGGCGGCCACTGGACCGGCTGGCAGGACGTAGAGACGCACAACCAGGAGCACGCGGCCGACCCCGGCACCGCCGAACGCTCCTCGGGTCGAGTCCGTGGCTCCACGGCACCGCTGTGGGTCGGCGACTCGGACGGTGTGGAGGTACGCGTACGGGCGGACGGCGAGGGAACCACGCCGACCACCCGAGCCCCACTCCCCGCGGGCCTCCGCCTCGAACTGGTGGACCCAGGTACGGCACCAGCGGACCCAGCGGCCCCCACGGAGCGGCGCACGCGAGCCATGGGAACGTCGGAGTCGGAGTCGGAACCGGAGTCGGCCACCGAGATCCCGGCACTGAACAGACAGCAGACGGAAGAAGAGGCACGGAAGCTGCGCACCGAGGAGGCGGCACAGGGAGAGCCGCAGGAAGAGGCGCAGGGAGAGTCGCAGGAGGAGGCGCAGCAGGAGCGGCGAGCGCAGCCGTACATCGGCCCGCGCCCACGGATCGTCACGCGTCGCGGCTGGGGCGCCGACGAGACACTGCGCGAACGCGGCTTCGTCTACACGAAGAAGGTGAAGGTGGCCTTCGTGCACCACACGGCCTCGGGCAACAAGTACTGGTGCTCGGACGCCCCGGCCCTCATCCGTGGCATCTACCGCTATCACGTGCTCAGCAGCGGCTGGCGGGACATCGGCTACAACTTCCTCGTCGACCGGTGCGGAAACATCTACGAGGGGCGGGCCGGCGGCATGACGAAGGCCGTGAGGGGCGCGCACACGCTCGGGTTCAACACCGACAGCATGGGGATCGCCGTTCTCGGAACCTTCGGCAGTTCCAAGCCGTCCAAATCGGCAGTGGGGGCGATCGCCCGGCTGACCGCCTGGAAGCTGGGCCTTTACGGGGTGAATCCGAACGGTAAGGCATACCTGAAGTCGGGTGGTGGCAATCTCTACCCAAAGGGAATGAACGTACGATTGAACGCGATCTCCGGCCACCGGGACGGTTTCGCCACCGAATGCCCGGGCCGGCTGCTCTACGAGAAGCTCGCCTCGGCGCGTAAAACGGCGGCCAAATACCAAGGGCGATGAGGACTTCGGCCGACCGGACAGCGCTTCGGTCGGTCCAGGCAGGAAGCAGGGACGACACGTGACAGAAGCGATCCTTCTGGTCGGGGGCAAGGGCACCCGGCTGCGCCCGCTCACCGTGCACACCCCGAAGCCGATGCTTCCGGCGGCCGGAGTCCCCTTCCTCACACACCAGTTGGCGAGAGCGAGAGCGGCGGGGGTGGAGCACATCGTCCTGGCCACCTCTTACCTCGCCGAAGTGTTCGAACCGCACTTCGGCGACGGCTCGTCGCTCGGCCTCCACCTGGAGTACGTCACCGAGGACGAACCCCTCGGCACCGGCGGCGCGATCCGCAACGTGGCCGCGCGCCTGCACTCGGCCCCCGACGACCCGGTCCTCGTCTTCAACGGCGACATCCTCACGGGCCTGGACATCAGAGCCCTGGTCCGTACCCACAAGGCGACATCGGCGGACGTCTCGCTCCACCTGACCCGGGTGACGGACCCGAGGGCCTACGGCCTGGTCCCCACGGACGAGACGGGCAGGGTGACGGCGTTCCTCGAAAAGCCCCAGACCCCCGAGGAGATCGTCACCGACCAGATCAACGCGGGGGCGTACGTCTTCCGCCGCTCGGTCATCGACACGATCCCGGCGGGCCGCCCGGTTTCGGTGGAAAGAGAAACGTTTCCGGAACTCCTCTCCATCGGCGCACACCTCCAGGGCCTGGTGGACTCGACGTACTGGCTG
Organism: Streptomyces graminilatus; assembly: GCF_001418565.1. GTDB lineage: Bacteria > Actinomycetota > Actinomycetes > Streptomycetales > Streptomycetaceae > Streptomyces > Streptomyces graminilatus. Next base: position 2,005 of record NZ_LIQQ01000792.1, read on the forward strand.
GACCTGGGCACCCCGGCGGCCTTCGTACGGGGTTCGGCTGACCTGGTCCTGGGCCGCGCCCCTTCCCCGGCGGTCCCCGGCCGCTGCGGCGACCGCCTGATCCTCCCCTCGGCGCGGGTCGCCGCAGACGCCAAGCTGACCGGCGGCACGGTGGTGGGCGAGGGCGCCTTCGTGGCGAAGGGGGCACGCGTCTCGGGCAGCACGATCCTGGCGGGGGCGGTGGTGGAACCGGGCGCGGTCATCACCGACTCCCTGATCGGCACGGGGGCCCGCGTGGGCGAACGCTCGATCCTCACGGGGACGGTGATCGGCGACGGCGCGATCGTCGGCGCCGACAACGAACTGAGGGAGGGCGTACGGGTCTGGTGCGACGCGAGAATCCCACCGGGCGCACTCCGCTTCTCCCCGGACCAGTAGACCTCCCTCCCACCGACCCCCACCACT
>NZ_LIQQ01000793.1 GCF_001418565.1 Streptomyces graminilatus
GCCACCGACGCCGACACCTTCTACGACCACTACGACACCGGAAACGCACTGCTCGACGCCGACCGCACGGTCACCCCGCGCAGGGCTCTGGGGCTCGCGACGACCCCGCCCTCGGACGACGCCCCGCAGAACCGCGGAGACGGCGGGGGCAGCGGGGGGAGTGGGGGCAGCGGGAACGGCGAGGGAGAGAGTGCTCGTATAAACGTGTGAGCGTCGAGTGAACGTGTGAACGTGTGAGCGGCGAGGCGTGCGATCGGTGAGCTGCGGTCTTCGAGTTCTGGTCGGTGAGGTGTGGCGGCTGCCGGAGCGGGGAGGATCGGCCTGCGCCCCGTCCGTGCACTTGCCCGTGCGCTTGCCTGTGCACCTGCTCGTGCGCCTACCTGATGTCCTGCCGGTTATGTCCTCCGGTGGCGCGCGTCATCACATCGAGTGATTCTCTGGCCTTTGCTTGCATGTCACAACCCATGGTTGCCACGCTGTTGCTGTCTGTACAACCTGATGGGAGCGGCCCGTGACATTCGGTGAACAGCCGGCCTACCTGCGTGTCGCGGGTGATCTACGAAACAAGATCGTCGACGGTTCACTGCCACCGCACACCCGCCTGCCCTCCCAGGCCAGGATCCGCGAGGAGTACGGCGTCTCGGACACGGTCGCGCTGGAGGCCCGCAAGGTGCTCATGGCCGAGGGGCTCGTCGAGGGCCGCTCCGGGTCGGGTACGTATGTGCGGGAGCGGCCCGTGCCGCGCCGGATCGCCCGCTCCGGTTTCCGTCCGGACGGCGGCGCGACCCCGTTCCGCCAGGAGCAGTCCGACGCGGACGCGCGCGGCACCTGGGAGTCCAGCAGCGCGCAGACCACGGCGAGCGGCGCCGTCGCCGGGCGGCTCTCGCTGCTGCCCGGCGACCGCGTGATGTGCACGAAGTACGTCTTCCGGGACGCCGGCGAGGTGATGATGCTGTCCACCTCCTGGGAGCCCCTGGCCCTCACCGGCCGTACGCCGGTGATGCTGCCCGAGGAGGGTCCGCTCGGCGGGATGGGTGTGGTCGAGCGCATGGCGGCCATCGACGTGATCGTCGACAACGTCACGGAGGAGGTTGGCGCCCGCCCCGGCCTCGCCGAGGAACTGCAGTCCCTGGGGGGCGTCCCCGGGCATGTGGTGATCGTCGTACAGCGCACGTACTACGCCTCGGGGCGCCCGGTCGAGACGGCCGACGTCGTGATCCCCGCCGACCGCTACCAGGTCGCGTACCACCTGCCGGTGAAGTAGCCCGGCCGTCCCCCTCACTGCGGCTTCCCCGCAGC
>NZ_LIQQ01000794.1 GCF_001418565.1 Streptomyces graminilatus
AATGTGATCTGGCCGGGCGGGCGAAAGGTACAGGGGGCGGGCGATGAATTATGACCGTCCGCCCGGTCTACCGATCGTGGACGCCATGACACCCGCTGTACTCGTGCTGACCGGCCCCGTCACCCGTGAGGAGGTGGCGAGGCTGGGCGAGGACGTGCGGGCGTTGCTGCGGGCCGGCGCCGGGGGTGGCCGTGACCCGGTGGTGGTGTGTGACGTGGCTGGGCTGGGGCCGCCGGGGCTGGGCACGGTGGAGCTGCTGGCCCGGCTCCAACTGGCCGCCCGCCGGTCCGGAGGCCGGATATGCCTCCGGTCCCCTGCGCCGGCCCTACTGACCTTCCTGAACCTGGTCGGTCTCACTTTCGACGTCGAGATCGAGATCGAGGGAGAGGGGCAGCCCGAAGAGCGGGAACCAGCGCTTTGTGTCGAGGAAGCAGTGGAACCCGGTGATCCGGCCGTCTGAGATCTCCAGCACCTGGACCGCCCAGGGGGAGTAGCCGCCCGTCTCCTCGTCCGGCTTGTACTGGGCGAAGCCGGGCAGTCCGTTGACGGCGACCGGCACGAGGTGGGAGCCCGCGCAGGCGGCGCCGAGTGTGGTCATGAACCCGGTGATGTCCTGCGGCCCGGTCAGCCACAGGTCGAACGGCGGCATCGTCATGACGGCGTCCTCGTGCAGCAGCGCGGTGAGGGCCGCCATGTCGTACCCCTCGAACGCGGCGACGTAGCGGTCGAGCAGCTTCTGCTGTTCTTCGCTGAGCGGGTCGGAGACGGCGGCACGAGCACTGGCACCACTGCCCTTGTCCTGTTCCCGCTCGGCGAGGGTGGCGCGGGCCCGCTGGAGGGCGCTGTTGACGGACGCGACCGAGGTGTCGAGGAGTTCGGCGACCTCGCTCGCCTTCCAGGCCAGCACCTCGCGGAGGATCAGCACGGCCCGCTGCTTCGCGGGGAGCTGCTGCAGGGCGGCCATGAAGGCGAGCCGCACGGACTCCTTGGCCACGGCGGCCTCGGCCGGATCCTCGACGGTGGGCAGCACACGGGCGTCCGGCATCGGTTCCAGCCAGGTGTTGTCGGGGCGGGGGGAGAGGGCGGCCCGGGCG
>NZ_LIQQ01000795.1 GCF_001418565.1 Streptomyces graminilatus
CGCCCCCGCCACCGTGATCTCGCAACGGTCGGCCCCGCTGTGCCGCAGGACGTTCGTGACCGCCTCCCGTACCACCCAGCCCAGCAATGTCTCCGCCGAGGGGGACAGGGGCGGGCCCGAGCGGTGGATCACCGAGGTGACTGCCGCCGCCGTAAGGACGGAGTCCGCCCGGTCGAGTTCCTTGGTCAGGCTGCCCTGCCGGTAGCCGGTCACCGCCTCGCGGATCTCCGTCAGGGCTTGCCGGCCCACCGACTCGATGTCCGTGATCTGGAGCAGGGCCGCGTCCATGTCCCGGGGGGCCAGCCGCCGGGCCGCCTCGGACTTCACCACGATCACCGACAGGGTGTGGCCCAGCAGATCGTGCAGGTCGCGGGAGAACCGCAGCCGTTCCTCCTCGACCGCACGGCGCGCCAACTCCTCACGTGCAGCGCGCAGTTCACGTACCGCCTCGGCCAGGGACAGGATCGCGGCGGTCACCATCGTCGAGATGAAGGTCCCGTATGCCACGTTCAGCGCGTCCCAGCCCTCCCGCACCGCCGAGACCACCGCCGCGAGGGCGGTGAGGGCGAGTCCGACGCGGCCCAGCCACGGGCCCCGCATCACCGCGCCCGTGGCCAGCCCCAGCAGCGGGAAGAAGTACAGCCAGCTACCGCCGTAGGCGATCGCCAGCGCGCAGGTCACCGCTCCCATCACGACGAGCGCCCCGCGCGTCGACCGGGCGTCCCGTGTCTCCTTCGTGAAGGCGCGGAACGTGACATAGATGTAGAGGGAGTTGAAGATGAACAGACCGAGGCCGCCGATCCAGGGCAGCGGGGTCCGGCCGTGGAGGAGGTTGGAGAAGGAGCCCATGCCCAGCAGCAGCCAGGGCAGCAGGACGAACCCGGTGGGCGGCGGACCCAGGTCCTCCGGCTCCGGCCGCCGGCCGCCGGACTTCCGCGCGGCGCGCCGGGCGGCCTTGTACAGGGCCATTTCCGCCCGCCAGCGCGCCCGCTCGGCCCGCCACTCGCCTGCCTGGCAGGCGACCTCTCGCATCCAGAACATGTACGCCAGCGTACGGAGCGGGGGCCGCGCCGGGCAGATGCCGATGTACGGACTCAGGCAGGACAAATGTCCTGCCCCGGTGTGCCGGCCGGCCGGTGAACACATGGCTGACGCATCGTCAGGAGTCTTCACAAGTCGCCACCGCTCGGCTATACAACAGGGGGCGCCGGACTGGAACGCGTTCTAGAACGGCCCGTATCGACCTCGGTGCGGCCGACGGTGCGGACGGTCGTACCGAGGTCTCGGCCCCGCGAATGTGTCCGTACCACGAGATCTGCCTACACCGAGATCTGCGTACGACGAGATCTCGGTACCGCGAGATATCTGTACAGCGAGATGTCCGTTCCGTTCGTTGGTCAGGAGTCGCATGCCCATTGACGCCGCCAAGGCCGTCGCCGCCGAACCCCGGTCCGTAGAGATCGCCTGGGGTCGCAAGGATGTCCAGCTCTATCACCTCGGTATCGGCGCCGGTGTCCCCGCGACCGATCCCGGCGAGCTGCGCTACACCCTCGAATCCCGGCTGCACGTCCTGCCCAGCTTCGCCACTGTCGCCGGCAACCACTCCCCGGACGTGATCGGCGGGCTCTCCATGCCCGGCGTGGACGTCGACCTCGCCAACGTCCTGCACGGCGGCCAGAACATCGTGCTGCACCGCCCGATCCCGCCCGAGGGCAGAGCGCACGTCACCGGGAGCATCGCCGCCGTGTACGACAAGGGCACAGCGGCGATCCTCGTCATGCGCACCGAGGCCGCCGACGCGGGCGGGCCGCTGTGGACGAGCGACGCGCAGATCTTCGTACGGGGAGAGGGTGGCTGGGGAGGTGACCGGGGCCCTTCGAACCGGCTCCCGCTGCCCGATGCCGAGCCCGCGAAGGTCGTCGAGCGGACCGTCCGGGAGGAACAGGCGCTGCTCTACCGCCTCTCCGGCGACTGGAACCCGCTGCACGCCGACCCCGAGTTCGCCGCCCTCGCCGGATTCGAGCGGCCCATCCTGCACGGGCTGTGCACCTACGGCATCGCGCTCAAGGCGGTCGTCGACACGGTGCTCGGCGGGGACGTCGGCCGGGTTCGCGCGTACCGCACGCGCTTCGTCGGGGTCGTGTTCCCCGGGGAGACCCTCCGCATCCGGATGTGGACGCACGAGCCGGACCGCGTACAGGTGTCGGTCACCGCAGTGGACCGGGAGGACGCGCCCGTACTGGCCGACACGGTCGTCGAACACTCGTGACCCCGCACCCACCCGCTCACC
>NZ_LIQQ01000796.1 GCF_001418565.1 Streptomyces graminilatus
TCACCCGGGCCCGTGGTGACCGCGACGACGTGTTCAGCAAGGGGTTCATCTGCCCCAAGGGCGCCTCCTTCGGGGCCCTCGACAACGACCCCGACCGACTGCGCACCCCCCTCGTACGACGCGACGGCGAACTGCGCGAGGCGAGTTGGGCGGAGGCCTTCGACGCCGTCGCGGCCGGTGTCCGGGGCGTCGTCGAGCGGTACGGGCCGAACTCCGTCGGGGTCGTCCTCGGGAATCCGAACGTGCACACCATGGCCGGGGCGCTCTACCCGCCGGTCCTGCTCGCCGGCCTCGGCACCCGCACCGTCTTCTCCGCCTCCACGGTCGACCAGATGCCCAAGCACGTCTCCAGCGGGCTGCTCTACGGCGACGCCAACGCGATCCCCGTACCCGACCTCGACCGCACCGACCATCTGCTGCTCATCGGCGCCAACCCCCTTGAGTCCAACGGGAGTCTGTGCACCGCGCCCGACTTCCCCGGCAAGCTGAAGGCCCTCAGGGCGCGCGGCGGCACCCTCACCGTCATCGACCCGCGCCGCACCCGCACCGCGAAGCTCGCCGACCGGCACATCGCGATCCGCCCCGGTACGGATGCTCTGCTGCTCGCCGCGATGGCCTTCGTCCTGTTCGACGAATTCCTCGTCGACCTGGGCGAGTTGGCGCCGCACGTGCAGGGCGTCGCCGAAGTGCGGGCGGCTGTGCGGGACTTCACACCCGAGGCCGTCGCCGAGGCCTGTGACGTGGACGCCGGCACCATCCGCACCCTCGCCCGTGAACTCGCCGCCGCGCGGGCGGCCGCCGTCTACGGCCGTATCGGCAGTTGCACCGTCCCGCACGGCACCCTCGCGAGCTGGCTGGTCGACGTCCTCGACATCCTCACCGGCAACCTCGACCGGCCCGGCGGCGCCCTCTTCCCGCAGGCGGCCACGGACCGGACACCCCGGCCGGCCGGACCGAGTCACGGGTTCGCGCTGGGCCGCTGGCACTCGCGGGTCAGCCAACATCCGGAGGCGAAGGGCGAGTTGCCGCTCTCCGCGCTCGCCGAGGAGATCGACACCGCCACCGCCGAGGGCGAGCCGATCCGGGCCCTCATCGCCCTCGGCGGTGGCGGTG
>NZ_LIQQ01000797.1 GCF_001418565.1 Streptomyces graminilatus
GCCGACCGGCCGGTCGGCTGACCTACGGCAGCGCCTTCTCGTACTGCGCGTCGGTGTCCGAGTCGTAGACGACCTTCCCCGTGCTGTCGTACCCCTTGACGTGCGGAGCGAGGCTGACCTGTTTGTCCAGGGTTCCGGAGGCCACGAACCAGCCGTGGTCCAGGGCGGCTTCGCTGGTGCTGCCGCCGTAGGAGACGGTCACCCGGGTCACGGAGGACTCGATCCGGCCGATGCTCCCCCAGCGGAACGGAAGCTTCCAGTTGCCCTTGTCGATGAACGACTGCTGGTAGAGCTTTCCGGCGTTGATGTCGGGCTGGACGGGACCGCCGTTGTCGAACGCCAGGCCGCCGGCGCTCATGCCCATGCCGCTGACCTTGCCGTCCTTGATGGTGCACACCAGTCGGATCAGCTTCGGCCGCTTGTTCTGCTCCTTGACCGCGACGACGTGGAAGCCGTCGCCGGGCGAGTTGGAGTCACCGGTGCTGTTCAGGGCCAGGATGATCCGGTAGTCGGCGGCGTCGCCCAGGCCGGTCTGCGACAGCGACTTGGGCGACACCTCCTGCTGCCTCTCCTGGTTCCAGGCGATGCACTTGCGCAGGCCGTCCGAGGCCTGGGCCAGGGTGATCCCGTCGAGCAGTTGTCCCGGGGTCGCCGGTCCGGCCGGTCCGGTCCGTTCAACGGGCGCTGACTGGGCTGGGGTTGGCGTCGGTGGGTGCTGCGAGGGGCGGGTCGACGGCAGTGGTGCCGCCGCCGTGTCCGAACCCCCGTCGCTGCCGATGCCGTTGAGCGCGTACGCCCCCACGGGAGCCGCCGCGAGTGCGACCAGGGCCGCGCCGGCCGCCGCCGCTCGCCGCCGCCGCTCGATCGCGCCCTGGCGGCGGATCGCGGGATACGGCGCCGAGGACGGGCGGATGGTGTAGGCGTCCGCCGTCATCATCTCGCGCACCCGCGCCTCGAACTCCCCCGACTGACCCGGCTCTTCCGGCCGTTGATTCCCGTTCACCGGCTACCTTCCCGAACGTGTGATGTGTGACTGGGCTCGGGGCGGC